>JBARWP010000281.1:0-1965 GCA_049646905.1 Pseudaminobacter sp.
GCGCCCGGCCATGCCGTGGAGGCCGACGCCGTCGAGAGCGGCGTCGGCCAGTGCCAGCCGTGCCGCCCGGCCCTTCGTCGTCGCCGGAAGGGCAAAGGCCAGGTTGGCGCCGACCGACATATGCGGAAACAGCAGCGGGTCCTGGAACAATATGCCGGCGTGGCGATCCTCGGCGGCAAGCGCGGTGAGTTCGAGCCCGTCCGAAAGCACCTTGCCGGAAGCCGTGAAGGCCGGATCGAGGAAGCCGCCGATATAGGCCAGCAGCATCGATTTCCCGGAGCCGGACGGACCCATGACGGTGAGCACCTCCCCCGGCGCGACGTGCTGCGTGAGCGCCAGCAATATGTGGCCGTCGAGCGCGATCGACACCTGATCGAGAAAAAGCCCGTCTCTATCCATTGGCCGACCGGAGCGGTTCCAGGCTGCTGCGATGTTGTTCCATTTCTGTCCGAAGACGATCCTTTCGGGCAATGCTAGACACGCATGGCGCGGCGGTGCCGGAATATCAGGGCCGGGATGATGGTGGCAACCGCAAAGCCCAAAGCCGGCAATAGCATCTGCAGGAAGGCATAGACGCCGATGATGCGCCGGTTGCCGCCGGAGGCGAGCGCGACGGCTTCCGTGGTGATGGTTTCGAGCCGTCCGGCGCCGATCAGAACGGTGGGCAGATATTGCCCGACCGAGACGGCAAAGCCGACGGCGGCCGCCACCAATATGGCGCGCGACAGCATCGGCAGGCGGATGCGCCAGAGCGTCACGCGGCGGGACTTGCCGAGGCCATGTGCGACCTCCTCGTAGCGCCGGTCGAAAGCGCGCCAGGGATCGGACAGCGACAGGAACACATAGGGCATAACGAAGACGAGGTGCACGAGCACCAGTGCCGGCAGGCTGGCGACGGTTCCCGATGCGATGAACAGCAATTGCAGCCCGAACAGAAACGCCACTTGCGGCACCAGCAGCGGCAGATAGAGAAGCAGGAGCGCGCGCCGCCCGGCGATGCGCCCGGTCTCGTCCTCGCGCATCAGGCAGAGCACGGTCAGGCACACGGCAATCAGGGTCGAGAGCGCCGCCACGAGCAATGTTGTGACCAGCGGATCGATGATCCGGGGGGCCGTCTGTATCCAGCTTTTGAAGGTGAAACCGGCAGGCAGCAGGTCCGGAAACTGCCACAGGCCGGCGATCGACCAGATGCCCAGCGTGGTCAGCCCGGCAAACACCGTCGCCGCTGCGGTGGCCATTGCGGCAAGCGCCGCTCCCGCAAGCCACCGGTCGTGCCGGAACCGCAGGCCGCAATCGCGGCCATGGTCGCGCAGGAAGGCACCGAGGCGCTCAAGCCCGATCCAGACCAGGATCGTGGCCGCGGTGATGCAAAGCTGCAGTAATGCCCCGGCCGAAGCCAGGAACCGCATCGACAGGTCCGGATCGTTCATCCAGCGCAGCAAGCGCAGGGCCAGCGGCGCAGGCGTTGTCGGCCCCAGTATGGCGGCGACATCGACCACCGAGGTGGAAAAGGCGATCACGGCAAAGACGGCCAGCCTCATCTGGCGATAGAGCGGCGGCCAGACGCCATAGAAGAAGCCCGCCATGCGGCCATAGCCGAGCGAGGCGGCCAGACGCCGCTTTCTGACGAGATCGACCTGCGGCAAGGCGGCCAGTGCGATCAGGAGCAGGAAGGGTATCTCCTTCACGATCAGCCCGGCCATCATCGCCAGTGCCAGCGGATCGTTGACGATGAGCAGGTCGGGCGGCTGTGTCCAGCCGGTCAGTTCGGGCGAGATCAGCCGCACGATCAGGCCGGACGGCGCGATCAGGAAGGCGAGGCCGAAAGCCGCAGCCGCATGCGGAACCGACAGAAGCGGCGAGACCAGATGCTGAATACGGGAAAAAGCCCTCGTGCCGGCCCACCCGGCGATGAACAATGCGACGGCGGCAAGTGATATCGCAGCGGTGACCAGGCCGGTGGCG
>JBARWP010000282.1:0-2005 GCA_049646905.1 Pseudaminobacter sp.
CCGCGCTGGCGAAATCGACGTCGCGCCGAACATCCACGACGATCGGCTCGGCATCCGAACCGAGCGACGCGTAAAGATCATGCGGAGACATGGAGATATCGTTTTCGTCCACGCGCAACCTCCTCGAAAAATCGAGCGCTGCGCAGAGCTTGGACGGAAACCGTCTGAGGGGGAGTCTGCCGGTCCCCGATGGGACGAGACTAAATCATTCTCCGGACTCAAATTCAAGACTCACGCGTCGTGACCGGAAACGTTATTGCGGTGGGCCAGGTTGATTGTTAGTGAATGGCGTTCGTTGGGCCAGCACGGGCGGCATCGCGGGCCAGGTTGCTCAGCCATCAAGACAGCAGGTCGGCGCATTCCGGCTAGCATGAATTGGCGGGCACGGCACTGTTCCGTAGGAACAGAAAACGCAGCAATCTCCGAGTTTCGGTTTCAGGCGAGCGCTACACGACGTACAGTCGTAGAAGAATTGGCAGGCATCGGCCGGCATGCTCTCCATCTCGCGGTGTCCGCAGTTCGGACATGTGATGGTGGATTCCAGAATAACAGCACTCTTCTGCATCGCCGTATCCTTACCTGACGCGATCTCGCCTGGCCATAAGGCGGCGAATATAGCATCAGTTTGAGCCTATTGGATTTGTTCTTGGCGATTGGTTGCCCGGCTCTCGCCTCCGTTGAATATGTCACGCCGATTTGAACGGCCGATCAGTCGCGACTAGGGCGTAACCTTTGGCGCCGCGCAGCGAACCTCCCTACAGGCGCGCCGCACCTGGCTCGCCGGGCGAGTGAGTGCGTATGCTCGCACGATCGATCACAGTTGGAGGAACAGATATGTCCAATCGCATGCTACCCGCGCTGGTCGCCGGTGCTTTCGCGGCCGCGCTCGGCTCACTCGCAGCAATGCCGGCTTCGGCCCAGACGAGCAAGGCCGACATAGAAAAAATGATGAAGGAGAAACAGGCCAAAACCATGCAGGCCCTTCAAGGTGGCAAGGTCGAGAAGTGCTTCGGGGTAGCGCTGAAGGGGCAGAACGACTGCTACGCCGGCGCCGGGACGAGCTGTGCGGGCACCAACACCACGGATTATCAGGGCAACGCCTTCAAGCTCGTGCCCAAGGGCACCTGCACGGCGATGACAACGCCGAAAGGGAATGGCAGCCTGACGCCGAAAGCCTGAGCTCAACAATGGCCGGGCGGGTTTCATTCCCGCTCGCGCCCTCCAACGGCGGAGACGGTCATGCCGTCAAATCCTTTCCGAACGCAGCCGCCGCCGATTCCGCCGCGCGCCGGCGTCGGGCTCAAAGCCGAACACTATCGTGAGATCGTCGAGACCAGTCCCGACATTGGTTTTTTCGAGGTTCACGCGGAGAACTATATGGGCGATGGCGGCCCGCCGCACCGTTATCTCACCGCGATCCGCGAGCGCTATCCGCTCTCGCTGCACGGCGTCGGCTTATCGATCGGCGCGGACCGTCTGCTAGATCGCGATCATCTGCGTCGCCTGAAGGACCTAATCGCGCGCTACGAGCCGGGACTTTTTTCCGAGCACCTGGCCTGGTCGTCGCACGACACCGGTTTCCTCAACGACCTGTTGCCGCTTCCCTACACCGCCGAAACGCTCGCTCGCGTATGCGCGCATATCGACGAGGTTCAGGAAACGCTCGGCCGCCAGATGCTGTTGGAGAATCCTTCCACTTATTTCGCTTTTGCCGAAAGCACCTATTCGGAGATCGACTTCATCGCCGAGGTGGTGCGGCGCACCGGCTGCGGCCTGCTGCTCGATGTCAACAACGTGCATGTCGCCTCGACCAACCAGCAATGGGACGCCGAAGCCTATATCGACGCCTACCCACTCGCGCATGTCCGGGAGATCCATCTCGCCGGTTATACGCGCGAGGTCGACGAAGCGGGTCGCCCCCTTCTGATCGACACGCACAACCGGCCGGTCGATCGGATCGTCTGGGACCTCTTTGCGCACACCGTTCAGCGCATCGGCCCAACCC
>JBARWP010000283.1:0-2408 GCA_049646905.1 Pseudaminobacter sp.
GTGTGGCACCTGTTTCCTGGTACAGCGGCTGTTGCGTGCGCAGCTGCGCCACAGCCTCAAGAATGGCGGGCGTAGATACCCATTCGTGCCGGGCCGTTACCGGCGGAAGTACGCGACGGACCTCATCCAGGCTCTCTATGCCGCACAGCCCGCAACCTGTGCGCCCGGCAAGGTTGCGCCGTCGCATTTTCAGTTCATGCAGACAGGCACTGGCTATCTGAGCCTGAATGACAATGCCTTCGGCACGTTCGGAGAGTTCGATGTCATACAGATCACTGGCGCTACGGATAATGCCTTCGGTCAGAGAAAACCCCAAAGCGAAAGCTTCGAGATCGGTGGGTGTCGCGAGAAGCGTGGCGTGGCTGATGCCATTGAACTCCAGAGCCACCGCGACTTCCTGGGCCAGCCTGTCATTTTCTTGATGAAACTTGCTGTGCTCACCCGTGCCTATCCGTAACACCGCAGCAGATTCACTGCCCACATAGGAGGTGGTTTCAACGGAGTAGGCGTAGGGCAAGGGTTCAGGCTTGGGTGTCATGCTTTGCTCAGGTTCCAGTGCGCTGCTCAGTTTTCCGAAGCGAGCGCGGGTGTTGTCCGTGCGTCAGTCTCAGATTGACGCGGCTTTGCGGCAGATGCGTCCACAGTTATTTTTTCCTTTTGTTTCGCCGGCCTTACCGTCGGCCCGGGTGCCGCTTTGGAAGCGGCGTCGCCTTCACGTATGCGCTGTTCAAGCAGCTGGGTCTGAACATCGCTGAATCGTGACCATTGAGCCTGCCAGGCCGAGGGCTCGGTAACCCGGTGGGCCTGTACGGCCGTGACCTTGTATTCGGGGCAATCAGTCGCCCAGTCGGTGCTGTCGGTCGTGACAACGTTGGCTCCCGATTCGGGGAAATGGAAAGTAGTGTAGAGGACGCCAGGCTGGACGCGGTCGGTAACATCTGCCCGCAATACAGTTTCGCCAGCTCGACTGGCAATCGCCACCATGTCGCCCGACTGAATGCCCCGGTCTTCGGCATCGTGGGGATGCATTTCGAGGAGGTCTTCGTCGTGCCAGAGCACATTGGATGTGCGTCGTGTCTGCGCACCCACATTGTATTGCGTGAGGGTGCGGCCAGTGGTGAGCAGCAGCGGAAACTTTCGTGTACTGCGTTCGTCGCTGGGCACATACTTGGTGATCATGAAGCGTCCCTTGCCACGCACGAAGGTATCAACGTGCATGATGGGCGTGCCATCGGGGGCATCTTCATTGCATGGCCATTGCACACTTCCACCCAGGGCATCGATTTTGTCAAACGACACGCCAGCGAATGTGGGAGTCAGACGGGCGATCTCATCCATGATTTGCGAAGGATGGCTGTATTGCATGGGATAACCCAAGGCATTGGACAGTGCGCAGGTGGCTTCCCAGTCGCCCAGTCCGCCCATGGGCTCCATCACTTTGCGTACACGCGAGACGCGGCGCTCGGCATTGGTGAAAGTGCCGTCTTTTTCAAGAAAGGACGAGCCTGGCAGGAATACATGCGCATACTTCGCCGTTTCGTTCAGGAAGATGTCCTGGATAATGACGCACTCCATGGCTGCAAGCGCTGCCGCCACATGCTGTGTATTGGGGTCAGACTGGACGATATCTTCGCCCTGGCAATACAGCCCCTTGAATGATCCACCGATTGCAGCGTCAAACATATTGGGCAGGCGCAGACCAGGCTCGGCCTGCAGGGTAACCCCCCAGTCTTGCTCAAACTGATGCCGCACGGCGTCGTCAGACACATGACGATAGCCGGGCAGCTCATGCGGGAAGGAGCCCATGTCGCAAGACCCCTGAACGTTGTTCTGTCCGCGCAGTGGGTTGACGCCAACGCCTTCGCGCCCATAGTTGCCGGTTGCCATGGCAAGGTTGGCGATAGCCATAACTGTTGTCGAACCCTGACTATGTTCAGTGACGCCAAGACCATAATAAATAGAGCCATTGCCGTGGGTGGCGAACAGACGTGCAGCACCGCGCACGTCGGCGGCGGGAACGCCGGTTTCGCTTTCCATGGCTTCCGGTGAATACTCGGGGCGAGCCACAAACTCACGCCAGTGCTCGAAGTCTTCGGCTTCGCAGCGCTCGGCGACAAAGGCCTCGTCGATCAGCCCCTCAGTGGCGATAACGTGTGCCATGCAGGTAAGCAGGGCAGTGTTTGTGCCAGGCCGTACCGGCAGATGAAAGTCTGCCTTGACGTGGGGCGCTTGCACCAGTTCTATGCGGCGCGGATCAATAACAATAAGTTTTGCTCCCTCTCGCAGACGGCGCTTCAGACGCGATGCAAACACAGGGTGCGCTGCACTGGGGTTGGCACCCATCAATATGATTACGTCGGTATGCATGACCGAATCAAATGTTTGCGTGCCGGCAGATTCGCCTATGG
>JBARWP010000284.1:0-2003 GCA_049646905.1 Pseudaminobacter sp.
CCACACGCGGACAAGGCTTCGCCATTCCCTCTTGGCGCGTCGACGGCATGGATCCCCTGGCGGTTTACCTCGTCATGCAGGAAGCGCTCGCCCATATGCGTTCCGGCAAGGGCCCGACGATCATCGAGGCCGACGTCTATCGCTATTTCCACCAGAACGGCCCCTTCCCCGGCAGCGCATTCGGCTATCGGACCAGGCAGGAGGAAGATAGTTGGCGGGCCCGCGATCCGCTCGACCGAGTGGCGCGGGAAATGATCGCCCGTTCCCTGACAAGCGAGCGGGCGGTCGCCGCTTTGCGCGAGCGTGTCCAGAAGACTATGGCCGATATCGTTGCCGGGTTGACCGCTCCCGCCAACAACCGCCGCGAGATCCGCGCCGACCTGTGGCCGTCGCCGGATTTCAGCGATGTCGGCATTCGCAGCGACCTGAAGGAACTCTCAGGCATGCGTCATGCCGAGGCCGAAACCTTTTCGGGCAAGACGGAGGAACGGGCCTTCGTCAACGTGATCGCCGATGTTCTCGACCGCCGCATGGCGGAAGATGCGGGAATAGTCGTCCTCGGCGAAGACGTTCACCGCCTGAAGGGCGGTACCAACGGGGCGACACGCGGCCTCAGGGACAAATATCCCGACCGTATCCTCGGCACCCCCATCAGCGAAAATGCCTTCCTGGGGTTGGCCGGCGGCATGGCCATGGACGGCCGCTTCCGTCCGGTGGTGGAGTTCATGTATCCCGATTTCATGTGGGTGGCGGCCGACCAGGTCTTCAACCAGATCGGCAAGGCCCGGCACATGTTCGGCGGCGACATCGACATCCCGCTGGTGCTGCGCACCAAGATCGCCATGGGCACCGGCTACGGATCGCAGCATTCCATGGACCCCGCCGGCATTTTCGCGACTTCACCCGGTTGGCGCATCGTCGCCCCGTCCACGGCTTTCGACTATGTGGGCCTGATGAACACCGCGCTTGCGGCCAACGATCCGGTACTCGTCATCGAACATGTCGATCTGTACCAGACGATGCAGAAGGCGCCGGTCGACGACCTCGACTATGCCATTCCGTTCGGCAAGGCGGCGATCCGCCGTCAAGGGAGCCAGGCGACGCTGCTGACCTATTCCTCCATGGTCAATCGCTCCCTAGAGGCGGTCGAGGCGCTGCGAGCCGATGTCGAGGTCATAGATCTACGCAGCCTCGACCGTGCCAGCCTAGACTGGGAAACGATCGCCGAAAGCGTCAAGAAAACCAATCTGGTCATCATCGTCGAGCAAGGAGCGCAAGGAACGTCCTATGGCGCCTGGCTCGCCGATGCCATCCAGCACCGCCTGTTTGATTGGCTCGACCATCCGATCGAACGGATAACCGGCGGTGAGGCGTCTCCTTCGATCTCGAAAATCCTCGAACGAGCGGCTTTCGCGGGCACCGAGGAGATCATCGCCGGGCTGAAAAGCCTGCCGGGACTGATCCATGGCTGAGGTTCTGCGGCTTCCGGCAATCCTCGCCAACATGGCGCAGGGTACCATATCACGCTGGCTGAAGGTCGAGGGCGACGGGGTAGCGGCAGGCGAAGCCTTCGCGGAAATCGAAACAGACAAGGCAGTGGTCGAGATTTCGAGCGACAAGGCGGGGCGTCTCGCCCGCATCCTGCATGCGGCCGGAGAAACGCTCGCCGTCGACACGCCGATCGGTATTCTGGCCCTGCCCGGTGAAGACGACGGCGTCGCCGTGTCTTCCGTGTCGATCGGGGCCGGGGCACTCGATGCGCAACCTGCCTCCCCTGCCGTCATGGCCGGAACCGACCGCTCTGACGGAGCGGAGCCTTCCGCAAAAACTGCGACGCATCGCATTTTTGCAAGTCCGCTGGCACGCCGGCTGGCATCCGAGAACGGCATCGACCTCGCGGTGCTCACCGGCCGTGGCCCTCGCGGCCGCATCATGCGCGACGATATCCTGGCCCATGTCGGGGGGGCCCATGTCGGGGGGGCCCATGTCGGGGGGGCCCATGT
>JBARWP010000285.1:0-2418 GCA_049646905.1 Pseudaminobacter sp.
GTGAACACTACCTTTGCACCCTCGGCCGCGAGCCGCGCCACGCAGGCCGCACCGATGCCCTGCGTCCCGCCCGTAACCAGAAATACACGCCCGTCCCGTTCCGCCGTATGGCGGGCTTCCTGACCGGTCATGCCGTACCCTTTCGAGTGAATATTTGTCTTATCGGATACGATACTACTATTTTATCTTGGAATTTTGTCGTAACTATCCTAAAATAGTAAATTTATGGATACATTTAGTCAAACGCGGAGACATCATGCAGCATATGCCATTTCCGTCCCGTCGCCGCTGAACGAATTCCCTCCTGGCGACCGTTCCTCTAACATCGTTTCCGACCATCGAAATGCGGGATGACAGACATGTCCGAAAAGCGCCCTCGACACGGCAATGGAGCCGACCAGGCCAGCGCCAGCGCTGCTGCTCTCGCCAGCGGCCGCATCACCGATGCGCTGCGCGAGGCGATCCTCTCGGGGCGCCTGAAAGCCGGCAGCCGGGTGCGCCAGGAAGAACTGGCGGAAGAATTCGGCATCAGCCGCATCCCGGTACGCGAGGCCTTGCGCCGCCTGGAAAGCGAAGGGCTGATGATCCTGGTGCCTAACAGCGGAGCCTGGGTTTCAAAGCTCGACCGTGCCGAATGCATCGAAATCTACAAGGTCCGCGAGCGCCTCGAACCCCTGGCCATCTCCGAAAGCACGGTTCGTCTGGCTTCCGAAACGATAGAGCGCATGGAAGACCTTGCCATCCAGATAGAGCGGTCGGACGATCCCGACACCTTCCTGCGGCTCGACCGGGAGTTTCATCTGCTGAGCTACGAGGGCGCGAACATGCCGCACCTGACCCAGATGATCCACCGGTTCTGGAACTCTACCCAGCAATACCGGCGCGCCTTCACCGCAACGGCGGGCCAGGCGGGCATGGCTGCGGTCCACCACGAACATCGCCTGATCGTGGACGCCTTGCAACGCCGGGACGCAGAGCAGTCCGCGCTCGTTCTCTATGGGCATATCCGGCGCACGCGACTGATACTCGAAAAGCATCCGGAAATATTCGACTGAGCCGCGGGTGTCGGCGGCGAACGCTGTCCGCGCCGCCGCAGACAGGCCGCAGGGATCAAATGGCTGCCTGGCTGATGAACTTGGTGACCAGATAGGCTTCCAGCGCCTCCGTGCCGCCTTCCGAGCCGTAGCCGCTATCCTTGACCCCGCCGAACGGAACTTCCGGCAGTGCCAGGCCAAGGTGATTGATCGTAAGCATGCCCGCCTCGACCTCAGAGCCGAGATCGGTAGCAGTCTTGACAGAGCGGGTGAAAGCGTAGGCGGCCAGGCCATAGGGCAGCCGGTTCGCTTCCGACACGACTTCGTCGAAGGTCGCGAAAGGCATGACGAGGGCGACAGGACCGAACGGCTCCTCGTTCATGATGCGCATGTCGGGTCGCACGCCGCTCAGCACGGTGGGCTCGAAGAAAACCCCGCTATTACCGACTCGCTTGCCGCCCGTTTCCAGCGTCGCGCCTTCGGCTACCGCCTCGGAGATCAGCGCTTCCACCGCTAGCAGACGCCGCTCGTTGACGAGCGGCCCCATGCGCGTGCCTTCAGCCAAGCCGTCACCCACCTTGATCTCGCGGGCATGACCGACGAATTTGCTCAGGAATTGCCCGTAGGCCTTCTCCTGGATCAGAAAGCGCGTCGGCGATACGCAAACCTGTCCACCGTTACGGAATTTCGATCCTGCCAGAATGCGCGCTGCAGCATCGACGTCGGCGTCGTCGAACACGATTGCCGGCGCATGGCCGCCCAGTTCCATGGTCGTACGCTTCATGTGCTGCCCGGCAAGTGCGGCGAGATGCTTGCCGACGGGCACCGACCCGGTGAAGGAAACCTTGCGGATCACCGGATGCGGGACGAGATAGCCGGAAATCTCCGGGGGATTCCCGTAGACGAGGTTCAGGACGCCATCCGGCAGGCCCGCATCCTTGAAGATGTCCGCCAGGCACGCAGGCGAGGCGGGCGTTTCCTCCGGCGGCTTTACGATGATGGAGCAACCGGCGGCAAGAGCCGCGCCGATCTTGCGCACGGCTTGCGATACGGGAAAGTTCCAGGGTGTGAAGGCCGCGACCGGCCCGACCGGTTCCTTGATGGCAAGCTGGTAGATGCCGTCGGCACGAGCCGGGATCACGCGCCCATAGGTGCGCCGTCCCTCTTCCGCAAACCAGTCGAACAGGTCGGCAGAGCTGTTGACCTCAAGAAGAGCTTCGGCGAGCGGCTTGCCCTGCTCCAGCGTCAGAAGCTCGGCAATCGACCTGGCGCGTTCGCGCATCAGGCGCGCCGCCTCGCGGATGACCTTGCTGCGCTCGAAGGCGGAGACCTTGCGCCACGCCTTGAACCCACGCCGCGCGGCATCAAGTGCGCGGTCCAGATC
>JBARWP010000286.1:0-1831 GCA_049646905.1 Pseudaminobacter sp.
GCTCGGTTCATCGCCGATAAGCTCGACGATCTTTACGGTGAGTTCCAGGCAAATGGCAATGGAGACGAAAAACGATGAGATAAACGCCGTCCGGTGACATGGTCATCACGAGGGATTCGGCAAAGAAAAAGGCCCCCGAAGCGAGTCCGGAAGCCCTTCTCATAGTGTCGCAGCTAGAGAATCGCATTTCCCGGAATCACCGTCAAGAGTCTTCGTGACTCAACGCCGTTTCGGCGACCGAATTTCTTTTGCCTAACGAAAGGTAAAGGGAATGCAGACCCATATTGCAACGACGCCCTTCGGGCGGCGGCCGATGACGCTTGGCCTTATCTCAAGCCAGGCGACGGCCAGGAATATCGATCAGGGCGTCACGGCGTCCAAGTGGCAGGTGTTCCGCGACATCCGCGAGGCCAAAGAGGTGCTCGGTGCTACCGATCGCGCCCTGGCGATCCTCAACGCCTTGCTGACGTTCCATCGCGACGAGGAACTCAGCGGGGAGGGCAACCTGGTCGTCTTCCCCTCGAACGAGCAGCTCATCCGTCGGGCCAACGGGATGTCGCCGGCGACGCTGCGCCGTCATCTGGCCAATCTGGTGACGTCTGGCCTGATCATCCGCAGGGACAGCCCCAACGGCAAACGCTTCGCCCGGAAAGGGCAGGGCGGCGCGATCGAGCAGGCCTACGGCTTCGACCTCTCGCCAATCCTCGCGCGTGCCGCAGAATTTCGAGAGCTGGCGGAAGCCGCCGCAGCCGAGCGCAAGGCGTTCCGCGTGGTGAAGGAACGGCTGACCATCTGCCGGCGTGACGTGACCAAGATGATCGATACCGGCATCAACGAGAGCGTGCCCGGCAACTGGCGCGGCTTTCAGCGGCGGTATGAGGCAATCATCGCCCGACTTCCGCGCACAGCGCCTAGGCAGGTACTCGAGACGCTTGCCGATGAGCTGGAAGACCTCTGGGCGGACGTCCATCAGACGTTGGAATCCTTCGTTAAATCAGAAGATTCGAACGCCAATGAGTCTCATTCTGAGCGCCACATACAGAATTCAAACCCAGACTTTAATCCTACCGGTGAAACTGAACACGGCTTAGGAAAAGAAGGGGGAGCGAGCGGCACCGCCGAGCATAGCGACAACGTACGGAGCCTGCCAAGACGGGATCTGCCCTTGGGAATGGTGTTGAGCGCCTGCCGAGACATTGTGCCTTATGCCGAGGGGGGGCAAATCCGGACCTGGCGGGATCTGGCGGCCGCCGCCGATCGAGCCCGGCCGAGCATGGGGATCAGCCCGAGCGCCTGGCAGGAAGCGGTCGAGGTGATGGGCCTGCAGAGCGCGTCAATCGTTCTGGCCGCCATCCTGCAGCGGGCCGAGCGCATCCGCAGCCGCGGCGGTTATCTGCGCGACCTGACGGAGCGGGCCCGCGAGCAGAAATTCTCGGTCTGGCCGATGGTCACCGCGCTGCTCAACGCCAGGATGGGCGCCCTGGAAAAGGAGGCGGCTTCCGGGAGGCCGGGCTTGGAGCAGGGGAAGGACGCTGATACTGGCAAGCCTGGCGGTTCACTCGAGATCAGTAGCGCGCTTCGCGACAGCATGAAGAAGAAGGGTTGGTGACGATGCCCGGTCTATTCTCCAGCTGCTGTCCCGGCGCCAATCAGCCCGGACCGGCGTGCGCGGTCGATCAGGTTCTTGACTGATGACGGCGCCCATCTCGTTCCACCGCGGGGCGTCCGCTCGTGCAGGCGTTCAAGCTGCGCGGCAATCTCGCGGAGCGTAAGATCCGGATTCGAGGCGTGGATGCCCGCGACCAACGTCATCAACCGGTCCTCCGGAAGA
>JBARWP010000287.1:0-6784 GCA_049646905.1 Pseudaminobacter sp.
GTAGGAAATTACCGCACATTGCCAGATTGAGGAGTATGACCATGGCCTTTGCACTGCCCGCATTGCCTTATGACTACGAGGCTCTCCAGCCCTTCATGTCCAAGGAAACGCTTGAGTACCATCACGACAAGCACCACAAGGCCTATGTCGACAACGGCAACAAGCTTGCCGCCGAAGCCGGGATGGACAAGCTTTCGCTGGAGGAAGTCGTCAAGCAGTCATTCGGCAAGAATGCGGGCCTCTTCAACAATGCCGCACAGCACTACAACCACGTCCATTTCTGGAAGTGGATGAAGAAGGGCGGCGGCGGCAACAAGCTGCCGGGTGGGTTGCAGAAAGCCATCGACAGCGACCTTGGCGGCTACGACAAGTTCAAGGCCGACTTCATCAACGCCGGCACCACGCAGTTCGGCTCCGGCTGGGCCTGGCTGTCGGTGAAGGACGGCAAGCTTGAAATCTCGAAGACGCCGAATGGCGAGAACCCGCTCGTCCATGGCGGGACGCCGATCCTTGGCGTCGATGTATGGGAGCACTCCTACTACATCGACTATCGCAATGCCCGCCCGAAATATCTGGAGGCATTCGTGGACAGCCTCATCAACTGGGACTACGTGCTCGAACTGTATGAGAAGGCCTGAGAACCGTTTGCAAATTCGACCCTGCCGGTGATCTGGCGCGGTTTTCTGCGCTTCCGGTGCTCACGTAACGGAAGTACGCTCCGCTCCGGTTCTCGAAAATCCACGCCATTTGCCTTGGCAGGGCGAATGACCGAACGATCTCTCGCCCGCCAGGTCGATTGCTCGATCGGAAAGCGATATCAGTGAAGTGGGCACAGGCCCCGATGCGAAGAAAACCCCGGCTTGGCCGGGGTTTTTGATTCCTGTCGCATCGCGGTTGCGTTCACATCCCGCTCACGCAATGGTGAGGAGAATATAGAGGGCTTTTCGGCCATTTTCCCTTTGCATGCCCAGGCAGCGACAATGCAACCCGGAGGTTATTTCATGAGAACACTTATACTTGCCGTATCCGTGCTGGCGCTGGCGGGCTCCGCCGCCTTCGCCGATCCGATCGCCGATCGCCAGGCGATCATGAAGGCAAACGGCAAGGCTGTCGGAACGATTGCGCCGATGGTCAAGGGTGAGAAGCCTTTTGATGCCGCTGTCGTGCTCGATGCGCTGAAGACGCTGAGCGATGACGCTCAGAAGCTGGATGTCGCAGCCCTGTTCCCTGAGGGAACCGACAAGGGCGATACGGAAGCCTCGCCCAAGATCTGGGAGGACATGGCCGGGTTCCAGGAGAAGGTCGACAAGTTCCGTGCCGATGCCGCTTCGGCCGTCGAAGCAGCGCCGGCCGATCTCGACGCCCTCAAGGTGGAGTTCGGCAAGGTTGCGGCAAATTGCGGCGGTTGCCACGAGACCTTCCGCATCAAGAAGAGCTGACCTGGTCGAGGCCGGATGGCTGTGTTGCGCAAACTGGGTGCCGCAGCCGTCTTGCTGTGCGGTGTGGGGGCAGCGGCATTCTGGCTGCTCACCGCTCCGTCGCGGCTCGACGGGGAGGCGATGGCAGCACTCGGCCCTGGAGATTCCGCCAAAGGAGAGCGGATATTCTGGGCGGGCGGCTGCGCATCCTGTCATGCACGGCCCAAGTCGGAAGGGGAGGCACAGTTCGAACTGATCGGCGGCGTCGAGTTGAAGACTCCGTTCGGCACGTTCGTCGCGCCCAATATCTCGCAGGATGAGACGGACGGGATCGGCGGCTGGTCGCAGGAGGACTTCGCCAATGCGATGATGCGGGGCGTTTCGCCTTCCGGAGCGCATTATTATCCGGCGTTCCCCTATCCATCCTATGCGCGCATGAGGCCTGAGGACGTGGCCGACCTCTATGCCTTCATGAAGACGCTGCCGGCAATGCCCGGCAAGGCTGCGGACCATACGCTCTCTTTCCCCTATAATCTGCGCCGCGGGCTCGGCCTGTGGAAACTGCTTTATGTCAGCAGCGAGCCGGTCGTCGCGCTTGAAGAGGGCGCATCAGAATCGGAGCGCCTGGGCCAATATCTGGTCGAGGGGCCGGGCCATTGCGGCGAATGCCACACCCCACGCGATTTCATCGGCGGGACGGACAAGGGCCGGTGGCTTGCAGGCGCCATCGCAGCCGAAGGCGAGGGCGTCGTTCCCAATATCACATCGGGCGAGGGCGGCATCGGCTCGTGGTCTGCGTCCGAGATCGCAAGCTATCTCGAAACCGGCTTCACGCCCGACTATGACTCGGTCGGCGGGGCGATGGTCGATGTCCAGAAGAACATGGCAAGGCTTTCGCCGGCCGACCGCGAGGCGATCGCCGCTTATCTGAAGGCAGTGCCACCGCGTCCCAATGGCTACCCGCCCCGCAGGCAGCCCGAAGGCTGATTCAGCCGTCAGGCCGGCTCGGCCGAAGCCTTGCCGACCACCTTCAGCGCGAATGCGTAGGTGTAGGCGATTTCCTCCAGCCGTGAGAATCGTCCCGAAGCTCCGGCATGGCCGGCATCCATGTTGATCTTGAACAGGACCGGGTTCCTGTCCGTCTTGAGCTTGCGCAGGCGGGCAACCCACTTCGCCGGCTCCCAATAGGTGACGCGCGGATCGGTGAGCCCGGCGACCGCCAGGATCGGCGGATAGGAGAGGGCGCCGACATTGTCATATGGCGAATAGGCGGCGATGGTCTTGTAGTCCGCCTCGGATGCGATCGGATTGCCCCATTCGGGCCACTCGGGCGGCGTCAGCGGCAGTGTGTCGTCGAGCATGGTGGTGAGCACATCGACGAAGGGTACCTCCGCGATGATGCCGCCGAAGGCGTTGGGCGCCATATTGGCGATAGCTCCCATGAGCATGCCGCCGGCAGAGCCACCCTGCGCGACGATACGGTCGTGCGAGGTGTAGCGTTCCGCAACCAGATGGCGGGCGGCGGCGATGAAATCGAGGAACGTATTGGTCTTCTTCTGCCGCTTGCCATCGTCGTACCAGGCATAGCCCTTGTCCTTGCCGCCGCGTATATGGGCGATGGCATAGACGAAGCCGCGATCGACCAGGGACAGGCAATTGGTGTTGAAGCCGGCGGGGATGGTGATGCCGTAGGAGCCGTAGCCATAGAGCAGGCAGGGCGCGGAACCATCCAGCGGCGTGTCGCGGTGATGGATGAGCGAGATCGGCACCAGTTCGCCATCATGCGACGGCGCCATCAGCCGGCGGGTGACATAGTTTTCGGGGTCATGGCCGGAAGGCACTTCCTGTGTCTTCAGAAGCACGCGCTCGCGGGTGCGCATATTGTAGTCGAAGAGCTGGCTCGGCGTGGTCATCGACGAATAGGAGAAGCGGATCGTGTCCGTGTCGTATTCGTAAGACCCGCCGAGGCCCAGGGAGAACGCCTCTTCCGCAAACGAGATCAGATGTTCCGCGCCGGTTGCGCGTTCGTGAATGACGATGCGCGGCAGGCCGTCCTTGCGTTCGAGGCGGACCATATAGTCCTTGAAGCCGAGGATGGACAGGATGAGGCGGCCGGGCTCATGCGGCACCAGTTCCGTCCAGTTGGCGCGGCGCGGATCATCGACGGGAGCGGTCATGATCTTGAAGTCCTTGGCGCCGTCGGCATTGGTCAGGATGAAGAAGATATCGCCGCCTTCCTCGAGGTCATATTGCAGGCCGGGCGAGCGCGGCTCGACCAGCTTCGGTTCGGTGAATGGCTCGGCGGCCTTGAGAAGGCGATATTCGGACGTCTCGTGGTCGTTGATGCCGATGAAGATCCAGTCGTTGCGGCGTGAGCCGCCGACATTCATGAAGAAACCGGGATCGGTTTCCTCATAGACGAGGCGATCCTGCGAGGGGTCGGTGCCCAGCCGATGGAACATGATCTTCGAGGGCCGGTGATTCTGGTCGAGGCGGGTGTAGAAGAAGCCGTCATCGGCGGCGTTCCAGACACCTGCACCGCCCGTATCGGTGACGCGGTCGGCGATGTCCGTCCCACTGGCAATATCCCGGATATTGAGTGTGTAGAATTCCGAGCCCTTGTCATCGAAGGCCCAGATGAGGCGCTTGTGGTCGGATGAGTGATCGGCGCTGCCGATGCGGAAATAGGCCTTGCCCTCGGCCTCCGCATCGCCGTCGAGGATGATCTGTTCGGCGCCGCCGTCGCGGGGTACGCGGAAAAAGCGCGGCTGTTCGCCGCCTTTCTTGAAGGAGGAGCCATAGGCGAAGGGGCCATCCTTGAGCGGCACGGAGGAATCGTCTTCCTTGATGCGTCCCTTCATTTCCTGGAACAGCCGCTTTTGCAGCGCGACGGTATCGGCCATCAGTGCGGTCTGATAGGCATTCTCCGCCTCGAGATGGCTGCGGATGGCCGCATCGAGCAGCGATGGATCACGAAACACATCCTGCCAGTTTTGCGCGCGCAGCCACGAAAACTCGTCCGTTCGGGTGATGCCGTGATGCGTGTCCGTTACCGGACGCTGCTCGGTCAGGGGGCTTTCGATGTCGGGGAATATGCCGGGTCCGCTCATGTCACTCACTGCGATGATTATTCGAACGGCGAATGAACACGTGGACGGCGCCATGTTCAAGGGGGCTCTTTGCCGAGTTCGTCTCTGGCGGACTGTTTCCATTGCTTGATGAAGACTGGATCGGGCGAAGTGACCGCCTGGAGCGGGGCGTGCACAACCTTAAAAAAACTACTCAAAGTTGATTAGCAACAGATAAAAGATGTAGTATATATGTGGCTTATAGCGCCGCTTTGCTGAAAATTGGTGAGCGCAACGCTTGGGTCGCTGTTCTGTAGAAAGAGATTTGGTCGAAACATCTGGAATGACTAGGGCACATTTCATTATTTAAAAAATTGTTGAATTGACTTGCTTGGCAAGCGACGCCATGAAGATTTTATCGCGAATCATGATGTCACTCTCTTGGTCAAGCTCGCGCGATGCCTCGAAGAAGAAAAGAGAGGCGCAACTCAAACCCGTATTGGGACCTGAATAAATATGGACGTTGTCGAGACACCAAATAGAAATCAAGACATGTTGATTGAGCTGACGGCAGACGTTGTTGCCGCCTATGTCAGCAACAATCCGGTCCCGGTGGGTGAACTTCCGAATCTGATAGCGGATGTCCATGCTGCACTTGGACGTGTTGGCGGTGCCGTCGAGCAGCCTCCCGCGGACAAGCAAAAGCCCGCCGTCAATCCGAAGCGCTCCGTGCATGACGACTACATCGTGTGTCTGGAGGACGGGAAGAAATTCAAGTCTCTGAAGCGGCACCTGATGACACATTATGGCATGACGCCAGATCAGTATCGCGAAAAGTGGGGCCTTGATCCGTCTTATCCTATGGTTGCCCCGAATTATGCTGCCGCCCGCTCGCAACTGGCCAAGAAGATGGGCCTGGGACGCAAGCGCAAGCCGGCCAAATAACGACAGGCTGAAACCTTGGTGACGGCGCCTTCGGGCGCCGTTTTGCTTTGGTGTTCTTTGCCGTTGGGGAAAGGTGGCTCCGGATCGGTTCCGCAGAGCCTAAGGCGCGTTTCGGCCGCTCGGGTGCGCCCGCCGCGCTTTTGGTCCCTGTCTTTGCGCATGTCTTTTTCCCGAAGCCGGTCCCCACTTTCGGGAGACATGCTCCGAAAGTCGATCCAGCGCCTGTTTCAGCGCGATGTGCCGGTTCAGGTCGTAGCTCCAGTGCCGGTGGATGCCTTTCAGCCGCTCCCGCTCGATCGCTCGCTCGATGCGGCGGATGAATTTCAGCTTCAGTTCCGGTTCTGCTGCCAGCGCCTCGGCAAGGTCGATGCCGCAGGCCAGATGCAGCGCGGCACGCTGCCTTGCATTCTCGATCTCCGCCGCTTTTTGCGCTCCGAATGATCTGGCCTGGACGCAAAGGTCGTTCATGGCTGCAAATTCCCCTGCTGTGATGGCGGTCATTGTCGCGGAGGCGGCAGGGGTGGGGATAAAGACAGGCGGAATTTTCAGACGAGAATGGAGTATTCGCAAGGATTTCAATGAGTTGTGGAATCTGCGGAAAAGATTCTGTACCCTATTTGTTCACATGGCTCGGGAAAGCGAATATAAGAACATATTCCTATTAATGGTGAGGGGAAGTTCAGTGCATCTCATGGCTACGGTATCCGAGAAGAGGTTGTCGGAGGTTGACAGAATAACCGAACCCATCTCCGCCAGGCGTGGCGTGTCGAGCAGCCGGCGCCGGGAGCGCACCATCGAATTGTGCGAATGCATGATGGATATCACGGCCGCGCTGTTCAACGTATCCAGCAAGGAAATGCGGCGCTCCGGGCGGACGAGCCAGGAAGTGGCGCGCGTGCGCCAGATCGCCATGTATGTCGCCCACGTGGTCCTGCACATGAGCATGCGCGAGGTCGGGCGCGGGTTTGGGCGTGACCGCACCACGGTCGTCCATGCCTGCCATCTTATAGAAGACATGCGGGAGGAACCGGATTTCGACCAGGTGGTGGTGATGACGGAGCGCGTGGCAGCGGCGGCGTTCCGTGACCGGCTGGGACTATGACATGATGAAGGATAACGACGGCAAATCCAGGCGGCGCATCCTGCGCCTGTTGACGGCAGGACCGGCATTGGTGCGTGAAGCTGCTGTGACCGAGAAAATTGTCCTGGAGGGCAAGGATGGGCAGGCGATAGCCGTGGATCGCCGCGTGCTGGCCGATCTGGTGAAGGCGGGGACGGTTCTGCGCGCTGGCGACAGGATCGCGTTGGCGCCGGGTGGGCTTGCCTCAACTCCCGGAAGGGGTGATGCCGATG
>JBARWP010000288.1:0-7649 GCA_049646905.1 Pseudaminobacter sp.
CCATTCGTCTCGTCGGTGATGGTATAGGCAACGGAATTCTGAACGATTGCCGCGAGACTGCTTAGATTGATGAAAGTATCGATTTCTGCCTTCGCGGCCGCAGCAACGAGATTGGCAGTCGCGACCACATTGGCGCTGCGGAATTCTTCATCTGCGTTATCGCGGTCGGCCTTTGCAACATGCGCTAGGCCTGCGAGATGGATTATTTTGCTTACGCCTTGAAGTGCCTGGGTGAGATCCTGTGCCTGCTCCAGGCGTTGGAGCCCGACAATCCGAATGCGTGGGTTGGTGCGCCAATCCGAAGGATAGGAAGGAGAATCACCAAGCGTTAGGAAATGACTGTTGTCCAAAAGTCGGGTCACCACATGTCTTCCGATAAAGCCGCTGGCGCCTGTTACGAACAATCGCTTGTCATTCATCAGATTTCAGGACCTGGTACATTACGGATTGAGGGCGCGACTGAAGTCGGTTGAGTGGCAATCAAGAACTTCCATGTAACACGCTAACCAATAGTGATAACCCGCCACTATTGATCGGCACGCACCTCGCGTGTAGATCAGCGCTTACGCGCGCCGGAGCGCGAGCCTCCCATTCTACCGTCGAACCAGAAAGTCAACCATCCAATGACCATCGCCTTTATCGATCTTGCAGCGCAGCAGGCACGCCTTCGCACCAGGCTCGACGCTGTCATTTCACAAGTCCTCGATCAGGGCCAGTACATCATGGGCCCGCAGGTACGCGAATTGGAGAAGCAGTTGGCAGCGTTCTGCGGCGCCAGACACGCCTTGTCCTGCGCCAACGGCACCGATGCGCTGCAACTGGCCTTGATGGCGCTTGGCATCAAAGCTGGCGATGCGGTTTTCGTTCCCTCGTTCACTTTCGCTGCGACGGCGGAAGTCGTGCCGTTCCTGAATGCAACCCCGGTCTTTGTCGATTGCCTTCCCGACACCTTCAACATGGATCCGGAGAGCCTCAAGCGGGCCATAACGCATGCCAGGTCGGTCGGCCTCAAGCCGGCCTGCGTCATTCCGGTCGATCTGTTCGGCCTGCCGGCAGACTATGACGTGCTCGTGGCCATCGCACATGAGAACGGCATGAACGTGATCGCCGACAGCGCCCAGGGGTTCGGCGGTGTCTACAAGGGGCGCGTCACCGGCTCGATCGGCGACATCACCACGACCTCGTTCTTCCCGGCAAAGCCGCTTGGCTGCTATGGCGATGGGGGCGCGCTGTTCACCGATGACGATGAACTGGCGGCACTGATCGATTCCTTCCGCGTGCACGGCAAGGGCTCGCACAAATATTATAATGATCGCATCGGCATGAACAGCCGCCTGGATACGCTTCAGGCGGCGATCCTCATCGAGAAACTGGCGGTCTATGCCGACGAGATCGAAAAGCGCCAGGCCGTTGCCGCACGCTACAATGCCGGCCTGTCGAACCGTTTCGAGACGCCTTACATCCCCGATGGGCTGAAGAGCATCTGGGCGCAATACACACTGAAGACGGCGTCGGCTTCGGAGCGCGAGGCCTTCCAGCAGCGGGCAAAGGAAGCTGGTGTTCCTACGGTGGTCTATTATCCGGTGCCGCTGCACCGGCAGAACGCCTACAGGGATTTTCCGTCCGATCCGGCCGGGCTGCCGGTCAGCGACGATCTGGCAAGCCGCGTGGTCAGCTTGCCGATGCATCCCTATCTGGAGCAGGCGACGCAGGAATCCATCATTGCTGCGGTGGCTGGCTGACCCTCTGCCCGCCGGCTTGGCGGGCTGGTCGGATTGATCAATTGATCCGGTAGGCTACCGCAGGCAGCCGGCATTCGAACCAATGAAGCAAACGAAAGAGCCGGAGGCGAAGATTTCGCCTCCCGCTCTTCATTTGAAACTGCATGTGACGGGCAGGCCCCCTCAGCAGCTGCGCTGGCTCAGCGGTTCCTGCGGCGCTCGGCTGCCGGCTGGAACGCGATCTTCGCATGATATTTGCAGTAGGGGCCGCTTTCGGCGGCGTCGTTGCCGCAAAAATGGAAATCTTCCGAAAGCGGGTCGCCATTCGGCCATTTGCAGGTGCGCTCGTTGAGTTCCACCAGTTGCAGATGCCGCGAGATCGGCACCACCACATCCTCGACCGGGCGCACATAGTGACGTGCCACCGGCTCGGCGTCGAACTGCGCCTGGAGCGCGGTCGCCCCGATGGAGCTCACGGTGCGCGTAACGGTTGTGCTGCGGGGCGTTGCCGGCTTCGTGCTGGCTGCGCCGTTTGCAACCTTCTTCTGGCGGGCAGGCGCTGCGGTCGCGCGCCCGCGGCTCGAAAGCTTGAGCCGGTGGACCTTGCCGATCACCGCATTGCGGCTGACACCACCCAACTGCGCCGCGATCTGGCTGGCGCTTAGGCCTTCCGCCCACAATTTCCGAAGGGTTTCGACGCGCTCGTCAGTCCAATTCATGAGAGCTTGCTCCTGCTGCAATTGTGCGGTTGCCAGAATCCTTTCCCGTCCCGACACATGTCGGGTCGACACCACATATATAGGGTGATTAGGTGTGCCGCACGAAATCTGGTCTTTTCTTGGCTCCAAACTACCTTACTCGCTGACTCCGTGACAAGAGTCCGGCATGCAACACCGAATCGGTTTTTGGGGTTTTCCCCAACTTGCCCGCGTAAAGAGGGGAGGGATGGGGTAGGTGTGGTTGCGTGACGTTTTCGTTGACTTCAAGGCCGGAAAGGCAATATGCCCAATAAGCCGCCGCTTGGGCGGCTTTTTGGTTTTCCGATACCGGAGAGCATATAATGAGCGGTTCGGCGATTTACGATACTTTTGCGCGTGCTCCCCTTTCTTTCGACAGGGGCGAGGGGGTCTGGCTGATCACGCAGGCCGGCCAGCGATACCTCGATTTCGCCGGAGGCATCGCCGTCAATTCGCTCGGCCATGGTCATCCCGCTCTGGTTGCGGCGCTCACCGAGCAGGTGGGCAAGCTCTGGCACACCTCCAATCTGTACGAGATACCGGAGCAGACACGCCTTGCTGAAAGGCTTGTCGCGGCCACGTTCGCCGACAAGGTATTCTTCACCAATTCGGGCGCCGAGGCGCTGGAATGCGCGATCAAGACGGCCCGGCGCTATCATTATGCTGCCGGCCGGCCGGAGCGTTTCCGCATCGTCACCTTCGAGGGCGCCTTCCACGGCCGCACGCTGGCCACCATCGCTGCCGGCGGTCAGAAGAAATATCTCGAAGGCTTCGGGCCCAAGGTCGAGGGGTTCGATCAGGTTCCTTTCGGCGACATGGAAGCGCTTCAAAAGGCGATCACGCCCGAAACTGCAGCGATCCTGATCGAGCCGGTGCAGGGCGAGGGCGGCATCCGCGAGGTTCCGGCCCAGACCTTGAAGCATCTGCGCGAATTGTGCGACCGCAACGGCCTGTTGCTGATCTTCGACGAGGTTCAATGCGGTGTGGGCCGCACGGGCAAGCTGTTTGCCCATGAATGGTCTGGCGTCACCCCGGATCTGATGGCAATCGCCAAGGGCATCGGCGGCGGCTTCCCGGTCGGTGCCTGCCTTGCCACCAGCGAAGCGGCCTCGGGGATGACCGCCGGCGTGCATGGAACCACCTTTGGCGGCAATCAGCTTGCCATGGCAGTCGGCAACGCTGTGCTCGATGTCGTGCTGGAGGATGGCTTCCTTGAGGATGTCACGCGCAAGGCGTTGCTGATAAAGCAGGGGCTTGCCGCAATTTGCGACGAGTTTCCCCAGGTCATCGAGGAGATCAGGGGGACGGGCCTGATGCTCGGCCTCAAATGCAAGGTCGAGAACGGCAAGGTCAACGCCGCCCTGCGCGATCAGCATATGCTGGCCGTGTCCGCCGGCGACAATGTGGTGCGGCTGTTGCCGCCTTTGACCGTTTCGGATGAGGAAATTCGCGAGGGGTTGGGGCGCATCCGTGCCGCCGCAAGAAGCCTTTCGGAAGCCGCATCGAATTAAGACCAACCTCTGGGGTTCGCCATGACCAGTGGTATTTGCCACTTCACAGATCTTTCCACTGTCCCGGCAGCAACGCTGCGCGGCATTCTGGATGACGCAGCCGCTCGCAAGGCGCGCCTCAAGGCCGGCGAGCGCTCCCACCCGCTGGAGGGCAAGGTGCTGGCGATGATCTTCGACAAGCCCTCGACCCGCACGCGAGTCTCCTTCGATGTGGGCATGCGCCAGCTTGGCGGCGAGACCATCATGCTGACCGGCACCGAAATGCAGCTCGGCCGTTCCGAGACCATTGCTGACACGGCCAAGGTGCTGTCGCGCTATGTCGATGCCATCATGATCCGCACCACCGTGCATGAGCGGCTGCTCGAGCTTACCGAAAACGCCACCGTGCCGGTCATCAACGGCCTTACCGACGACACGCATCCCTGCCAGATCATGGCCGATATCATGACCTTCGAGGAACATCGCGGTTCCGTCTCCGGCAGCACCTTCGCCTGGGTCGGCGACGGCAACAACGTGCTGCATTCGCTGCTGGAGGCATCGGCCTGTTTCGGTTTCAACCTCAACGTCGCCGTGCCGAAGGGCAGCGAGCCGCAGCCGAAATATGTCGACTGGTCGCGCGCCAATGGCGGTGCGGTCACCTTTACCGCGACAGCCGAGGACGCCGTGACCGGTGCCGACTGCGTGGTCACGGATTGCTGGGTGTCGATGGGCCAGGAGCATCGGGCCCGCGGCCACAACGTCTTCCTGCCCTATCAGGTGAATGCCGCGCTGATGCGGCACGCCAAGGCGGATGCGCTGTTCATGCATTGCCTGCCTGCGCATCGCGGCGAGGAAGTCACGGACGAGGTCATCGACGGACCGCATTCGGTGGTGTTCGATGAGGCAGAAAACCGCCTGCATGCGCAGAAGGCGGTGCTGGCCTGGTGCCTGCAAGCCTGATCGAGGTCTTCGGGCGCGCCTCACGGCCTTGATTGTCCGATGAGACGTGCCTATCTGCGGCCATCAACCTGCCTTTCATTTGAACCTGTGCGTTTCCGGGCTATCCTGTCCGGGGGCCGCCTTTTGGGATTTGAGCTCGTGGCTGAGACAGAACTGAAACTCGGCGAATTCGGTTTCGCCGGCGACGATACCGTGGTTCCCTTTGATGTCGGGCCGCTGGATGTACGCGGGCGCATGGTCCAGCTCGGGCCAGTGCTCGACCAGATTCTGGCCCGCCACGCCTATCCCGAGCCGGTCGCCCGGCTTTTGGCCGAGGCCGTGCTGGTGACGGTGCTGTTGGGCACGTCGCTGAAATTCGAAGGCAAGTTCATCCTGCAGACCCGCACCGACGGGCCTGTCGACATGCTTGTCGCCGATTTCGCTACGCCGCAGTCGCTGCGCGCCTATGCGCGCTTCGACGCCGAGCGTCTTCAGGCGCTGCTCGATACAGGTGACACCGCGCCGCAGACCCTGCTTGGCCGCGGCGTGCTGGCGCTTACCATCGACCAGGGCCAGCATATGCAGCGCTACCAGGGCATCGTGCAGCTCGAGGGCACCACGCTGGAAGAGGCGGCCAAGACCTATTTCCGCCAATCGGAGCAGATTCCGACTGACGTGAAGCTGTCAGTCGGCAAGCTGGTGCTGCCGGGCGAGGGCGGCGGCCGCGAGCATTGGCGGGCTGGTGGGCTTTTGGCTCAGTTCCTGCCGAAGGCGCCGGAACGCCGGCATATGCCGGACCTGCATGGCGGCGATGGGGATACCAGCGAGCCGGTGGCACGTGAGCCGCAAGACAATGCCTGGCAGGAGCTTCTCGCGCTGGCGGCGACGGTCGAACATACAGAACTGCTCGATCCGGGCGTCGGCTCCGAGCGGCTGCTTTACCGGCTGTTCAACGAGCATGGCGTGCGTGTCTATGACGGTACGCGCGTCCTGGACAATTGCTCATGCTCGCGCGAGCGGATCAGGGGCATACTCGACAGTTTTTCGGCCGATGAGATCGCCGAAAGCGTCGAGGACGGCCTCATCCGCGTTAACTGCGAATTCTGCTCCAAGAAGTACGAGTTCGAGCCGGCTGAGTTTGCCGCGTAGGCCTGATGCTTATACGCTCTCCGGCCTCTTCGTGAGGCTGGAGAGCATCAGTTCACGGTCTTTGGCGTCGGCAGGTCGAGCGAGAATGCCGGTATGTCGATATCGAACAACTCGTCTCGCTTGTTGCGCATCGTATAGCGTCCGACCATGATGCCCGAGGGCGTTGAGAGCGGGCATCCCGACATATATTGATAGCTGTCGCCCGGGCCGAGTTCAGGCTGCTCACCGACCACGCCGGCGCCGCGTACTTCCTCCACGCGCCCCATCCCGTCGGTGATGTGCCAGTAGCGCGTCAGTAGTTGCACCGTCTCGTCGGACTGGTTGTCGATCGTGACGCGGTATCCCCACACATAGCGGCTGTCTGCCGGATCGGAGCGGTCTTCCAGATAGAACGGCTCGACGGTCACTTCGATGCCATAGGTCGTGGCGCTATACATGCCTCGTCACTCCGTTTCGCCCTCTCTTTCGTGTTCAGCGGGCTTCATGCCCGCTATCTGCGGGATTGTGATTTCCGCGTGAAGGCCTACTCGCTCTAATGAACGATTCTAAGGCATGATGTCGAAAAGTGGAAACCGGCCTTTGGAAAAGATCATGCCCAAACAAGGGGATAGAGTGCGATGAGTCGGCCGGTGAAACATCTTCCGGCTCCGATGGTCAGGGCCGGATGATAACTGCGCTCACGATTTTCTCATACGGGAGGTTTCCGCATGCTGGATGGCTGGGCACGCAAGAGCCTTGATCCTGCGCTCGATGCGGCGGGGCGCCAGCTGGCAGCCTCCGGCATGTCGGCCAACACTGTGACGCTCGTAGCTTTCGCGATCGGCCTCGCGGCTGCGGCCTTCATTGCCCAGGGCTGGTACCTGACCGGTTTGGTGCTTTTGCTCGCAAGCAGGCTCGGCGATGGCCTCGATGGTGCGGTGGCCAGGATCAACGGCAAGACCGATCTGGGCGGCTATCTCGATATCGTGCTCGATTTCGCCTTCTATGGCGCGATCCCCATCGGCTTCGTGCTGGCCGACCCGGCAGCCAATGCGGTGGCCGGCGCGGTTCTGGTGTTTTCGTTTTACGTCAACGGGGCGAGTTTCCTTGCCTACGCGATCATGGCCGAAAAGCGTGGTCTTGAAAGCGAGGTGAGGGGGAAAAAGTCGCTGTTTTTCACCACAGGACTCGCAGAAGCGACCGAAACGCTCATGGTTTTCGTTGCTTTTTGCCTTTTTCCACATTGGTTTTCGGCAATTTCATATGGTTTTGCAGCATTAACCTTCTATACGGCGCTGTCTCGCATCGTTTTGGCGGGACGGACGTTCAGATAAGAAGAGGCACCGCGTCGCGGTTCGCGACCACCCTTGACCAGCATCCGTGCGGCACGACTTATCAGTTGTCGGGGCGGATATTGTTAGGCATACTCCAAGCAAGGCTACCTTGGAGGAAAGTCTTCCAAGTATATTTCATGGGAGATAAGTACAATGGAAAAAGAACTCGGAACGAACAAAGCAATTATCCGTAGCGCTGATCACACGCGAGGTGGTGGAACGGAAAACACTCTTTTGCCGATGCTTATCGGTGGCCTTGTCATGATCGTGATCGGAGCGATTATTGTGATGGCTTTCGTC
>JBARWP010000289.1:0-3727 GCA_049646905.1 Pseudaminobacter sp.
GTCATACGCCCCTTCGTCGAGCGCTTCTTCATCGCCAACGGCGTGGCGGCCATCCCCACCGAGATCGAGACCGTGTCGGACGCCTTCGGCCGGGCGTTCCTGCTGCAGAGCGATGCGATCTGGATCATCTCGCACGGCGTGGTCAGCGAAGACATCAAGGCCGGAACGCTGGTGGCACTTCCGGTCGACACCAGCGATACGCGGGGGCCGGTGGGGCTGACCATGCGCACCGACACGCCTTCGACGCCGGCCTTTTCCATCCTGCTCAAGACCATCCGGGAGGCGGCACAGCAAAAAGGCTAGACAGTTTCATACCGCTGCAGCCGTCCTGGCCCATCCCTTTCCGCAACGAAATGGTGGCTAGCGCCGGGCGGTACGGATATACCCGCCTGACCATGCCGTGATTCCACACCCTGGCTTCTGGCACCTGTTCCGTTCGCCTGTTCCACAAGTCCCCTACCCATGCCGGAAATACCCTTGAGCGAAATCCTGACCCTGGTCGCAGCCCTGCTGGCGGCGGGCGCGGTCACCGGCCTTTTTGCCGGCCTGTTCGGCGTCGGCGGCGGGGCAATCGCGGTGCCGGCGTTCTATGAGCTCTTCCGGCTGATCGGCATCCCCGACGAGGTGCGCATGCCGCTATGCGTGGGCACCTCGCTCGCAATCATCATCCCGACCTCGATCCGGTCCTTCAATGCGCATCGCGCCAGGGGAGCGGTCGACATGGACATCCTGCGGCAATGGGCCGTCCCGGTGGTGGCCGGCGTCGCGATCGGCAGCATCATCGCCCGCCATGCCTCGCCCGACCTGTTCAAGATCGTCTTCATCATCGTTGCCGGGTTTTCCGGCACCCGGCTGCTTTTCGGCAGAAGCACCTGGCACATCGCCGACCGGTTGCCGCCACGCCCGGTGGTCGCCCTCGCCGGCGGGGTCATCGGGCTGGCCTCGGCCCTGATGGGGGTCGGCGGCGGGGTGATGTCGAACCTGTTCATGACCTTCTACAACCGCCCGATCCACCAGGCGGTCGCCACGTCGTCGGGGGTCGGGGTGCTGATCTCGATCCCCGGCACCATCGGCTATGTCTATGCCGGCTGGCCCCAGGCGGCACAGTTTCCGCAGATCGCGGCCCTTCAGCCGCCGCTGGCCCTCGGCTTCGTGTCGCTGCTCGGCTTCATCCTGTTCATCCCGATGAGCACCTTCATGGCCCCGCTGGGCGCGCGGCTGGCGCACGGCCTGTCGCCGCGCCATCTCAAGATCGCCTTCGGCCTGTTCCTGGTGAGCGTGTGCCTGCGCTTCGCCCTCAGCCTTTTGTGAGCATCGGACCGGAAAGTGGAAACCGGTTTTCGGGACAACCCGATGCTCGAACAAAGAAAGAGATAGCCTCTTGTGTATCCGTTAGGACGCACGGCAATCCAGTCACTGGTTGCGGCGGCGCCCTTCCAGCAGGTCGAGCACGGCCCGCGCGGCATCGAGCACATTGGTGCCCGGCCCGAAGACCGCCGCCACGCCGTGGTCGAGCAGGAACCGGTAGTCCTGGCGCGGGATCACGCCGCCGACCACGACGACGATATGTGCGGCACCCTTTACCTTCAGTGCTTCCACCAATTGCGGGGCAAGCGTCTTGTGGCCGGCCGCCAGCGACGACATGCCCACCACATGGACCTTTGCCGCAATCGCCGTGTCGGCAGCCTCTTGCGGCGTCTGGAACAGCGGACCGGCGACGACCTCGAAGCCGATGTCGCCGAAGGCCGAGGCGATCACCTTGGCGCCGCGGTCGTGCCCGTCCTGCCCGAGCTTGGCCACCATGATGCGCGGCCTTTCGCCGAGGGAGGCGGCAAGGGAGCCGAGCCGCTCGACCAGCGTGGCGTATTCCGGCTCGCCCTCATAGGCGGCGCCATAGACCTCGCGCACCACCTTGGGCACGGCGGCATGATCGCCGAAGGCTTCGCGCAGCGCATCGGAAATCTCGCCGAGCGTAGCGCGGGCGCGGGCCGCCTCGACGGCAGCTTCCAGGATGTTGCCCTTGCCGGAACTCGCGACCTCGCGTAGCGCGTCGAGCGTTTCCCTTGCCCGCTTCGGATCGCGCTGGCGCTTCATCTTCTCGATGCGGACGATCTGCGCCTCGCGTACCGCCTTGTTGTCGATGTCGAGGATGTCGAGGTCGTCCTCGTTTTCGAGGCGATACTTGTTGACGCCGACGATGACCTCGTCGCCGCGATCGACGGCCGCCTGCTTGCGCGTCGCCGCCTCCTCGATCAGCCGCTTGGGCAGGCCTTCGATGACCGCTTTGGTCATGCCGCCCATCGCCTCGACTTCCTCGATCAGCGCCCAGGCCTTTTCGGCCAGCTCGTTGGTGAGGCTCTCGACATAATAGGAGCCGGCCAGCGGATCGACCACCTTCGTCACGCCGGTCTCGTGCTGGAGGATGAGCTGGGTGTTGCGCGCGATGCGGGCGGAGAACTCGGTCGGCAGCGCGATCGCCTCGTCGAAGGAATTGGTGTGCAGCGACTGCGTGCCGCCGAGCGCGGCGGCCAGCGCCTCATAGGCGGTGCGCACGATGTTGTTGTAAGGATCCTGCTCCTGCAGCGACACGCCCGACGTCTGGCAATGGGTGCGCAGCATCAGCGAGGACGGCTTCTTCGGCTCGAACTCCTGCATGATACGCGTCCATAGAAGGCGCGCGGCGCGCAGCTTGGCGGCTTCCATGAAGAAGTTCATGCCGATGGCAAAGAAGAACGACAGCCGCCCGGCAAAGGCATCGACATCGAGGCCCTTCTTCAACGCTGCGCGGACATATTCGCGCCCGTCGGCCAGCGTGAAGGCCAGTTCCTGCACCAGCGTCGCCCCCGCCTCCTGCATGTGGTAGCCGGAAATGGAGATCGAGTTGAACTTCGGCATCTCGCTCGCCGTGTACTCGATGATGTCGGCGACGATGCGCATCGAGGGTTCGGGCGGGTAGATATAGGTGTTGCGGACCATGAACTCCTTGAGGATGTCGTTCTGGATGGTCCCGGACAATTGCGCACGCGGCACGCCCTGCTCCTCGCCGGCGACGATGAAACTGGCGAGGATGGGGATGACCGCGCCGTTCATGGTCATGGAGACGGAGATCTGCTCCAGCGGGATGCCGTCGAACAGGATCTTCATGTCCTCGACGGAATCGATCGCCACGCCCGCCTTGCCGACATCGCCCTCGACGCGGGGGTTGTCACTGTCATAACCGCGATGGGTGGCGAGGTCGAAGGCGACCGACACGCCCTGCTGGCCGGCGGCAAGCGCCTTACGGTAGAAGGCATTCGAGGCTTCCGCCGTGGAGAAGCCGGCATATTGGCGGATCGTCCACGGCCGGCCGGCATACATGGTGGCGCGCGGCCCGCGCAGGAAGGGCGCGAAGCCCGGGAGCGAGCCGAGATGGCCGATGCCTTCGAGATCGTCGGCCGTGTAGAGCGGCTTGACCGGAATGCCCTCGGGCGTGTTCCAGACCAGCGTGTCGGGGTCACGCTTGGCTTCCTTTTTGGCAAGCCCACGCCACTGGTCGAGGTGCGGATAGGTCATGGACAGCTCCGATTGTATTGGCAGGGCAAAAGCGTCGGGGCGGCCCCATACCCCCACCCCTTACCCCTCCCCACAAGGGGGAGGGGGACCTTGGTGTCCCGTCTGGTCCTCGAACGCTCAGCCCCAGCATCAACGGTTCCGAATCCCCCTCCCCCTTGTGGGGAGGGGTAAGGGG
>JBARWP010000290.1:0-3017 GCA_049646905.1 Pseudaminobacter sp.
CAGCGAACGGCCCGCATGGTCTTCCAGAAGATCGGACAGGATGCGGAAATTGCCGTTGGAATAGGAATAGCTGCTGCCCGGCTCGAAGTGGGTTGTGCGCATGCGGGCCAGAAGCGGCTTGGCGTCATCGCGCCCGAACACGCCTTCGGGCTCAGCGCCCTGCACGACGGTCAGCGCCCAATAGTCGCGCAGGCCCGACTGCATGTTGCAGAAATTGGCGATGGTGGGGCGGCGGCCCTCGAGGCGGGGAAGGAAATCCGCCACCCGTCCGTCGAGGAGGGCTGGGTCGCCCACCAGATCCAGGAGGACGCCGCAGGTGAACTGCTTGCTGATCGAGCAGATCGGCAGCCGGGTGGCCGTCGTCATGGCCAGGCCGCTCGCCATGTCGGCATATCCCCATGCCTGCCGCGCCAGCACCTCGCCGTTCGCCACGACGCCCGCGACGCCGCCCGGCCCCTTGAACTTCTCGGGAAGGGCTTCGAGCGCCTGCTTCAGGGATGAAAGATCGACCTTGCTCGCCAACGCGGGACTCCCGGTGCTGTTGCCGTGAACGGAGCCGGTATTGAAGATACCCGGCAGCGGCAATCAATTTTTCGTCGTGGTGATCCCCGCATATTCGCGAAGCAGCCAAAGGCAGACATCGCCAAGATGGATGCCTTGCGGGATCGTCTCCGGGTCAACGCGTTCCGATCCGCATACCGAACATACGCGGCAAATGTGCGATGGTCCGGTTTAGCGCTGACGGTGGCTGCTCAAGTTCCTCTGCCTCTTCACAGGCGATGATCGCATTGCGTATCAGGCGTCCTCCGATAAAGCGAAATGGCTCCGGCGGGAGGTTGGGCACGTCGCGCGTACAAAACGGCAGCGTCGCCCACTGATCTTTCTCGCCAAGCACAAGCGAAGCGAGACATTGCCCGCCCATATAGGTTGGGTTGACGCCATGTCCGGAATAGCCGCAGGCGAGATGGATGCGCGTTCCAGGGATCGTGCGGAACATGGGCAGCCGGTCTGCGGACACGTCGATCGCGCCGCCCCAGCTTTTCTCGACCTCGACCGAAGCGAGGGCGGGCAGAAGCCGCCGCAGGCCGCGCTCGGCGCGGGCCGCGCTTGCTGTGTCCCGCCGCAATGCAAGCAAGGAAGTATCGCCGCCATAGCTGATAGGGCCGGAGCCGCTTCCCATCAGGACGCGGCCGTCCGGCGTCTTGCGGAAATAGTGGACGAACATTCTTAGATCGGCGATGCCCTCGTCGTCCGCCCAGCCGGTTGCGGCGAGCTGTTCTCCCGCCGGTTTCGTCATCAAGGCGTAGCTTGAGAAAACGCTGACATGCGCGCGCATTTGCGGATGCGCGGCCAGTTCCACATTCGTGGCAAGCACGACCTCGCGCGCCAGGATTTCCCCCGATGGCACCTGGACACGGTTGACATTCCCCTTGTCGAGCCCCGTCATCGGCGTGTTCTCGAATACGCTTACCCCGGCATCGACAGCCGCCTTGCGCAATACGCGCGCCAGACGCGCCGGATGCAGATTGGCTCCTTCGGGTAAGAAAACGCCTCCCCGGAAGGCAGGAGATTTGCACCGTGCCGCAACCTCGTCCGGCATCAGCGGCTGCGCCGAATCCGGCTCACCGAGGCGTCGGGCCTCATCGACCATCAGCGTGATCTTGGCGTCCTGCGCGGGCGAAGCCGAGACCCGCATGTTGCCGCTTTCCCGCCACCAGACATCACGGCAGGACGCTGTCGCGAACGCCCGGATCGCATCCTGCGCGACCGTTCCCGCACGAGCGACCGCAAGCGCTGCGTCATCGCCGATCGCTGCGGCCATGCCGGCAAGCGACGCCCAGTAGCCGTGTACCTTGCCACCGTTCTTGCCGCTGGCTCCCGATCCGCACAACGACGCTTCGACCAGCGCAATGGAGAGCGAGGGGCGGCGCTCCTTCAGGGCAAGCGCGGTCCACAGGCCCGTATAGCCGCCACCGACGATTGCAACATCCACCGTCAGCGTCCCCTTCAGCGGAAGCGGCGGCGGCATCCCCTTTTCAAGCGCCATAGCGTCGGCGAACCACCATGACGGATCCCCGGGCATGACGCTCGGCTGATCTGACGGATCGGTGGTTCGGGTCATGGCCATCTCTCAAACCCGTGGCTAGATGCCCGCCGTGAATGCAGGCCGACCGCCGGCATTCGCGCTGAACCGGCGGATGGAAAAGGCCTCGACAGGCAACTTGCTGGCGCCATCGATGATGAGGTCGGCAAGGATGGAGCCGACAATGGGGCCAAGCTGGAAACCGTGCGCGGAAAAGCCGAAGGCGTGAAACAGACCGGGTTCCGTCATACTTGGGCCAATCACCGGAATGCCGTCGCTCGTCCGGCCCTCAATCCCAGCCCAGGCGCGTACGATCCGGGCGGGGCGCATCACCGGAAACAGATCGAAAACCGTCCTGGCGTTGCGCGAGAGTTTACGGAAGTCGAGGTCCGTGCGGTTGGTTTCCAGGTGAACGCGCCCCTCATAGCCGCCGCCGATCAATACGGTGCCGTTGGCGAACTGCTTGAAGGACAAAGGCGCGCCCGTCGCGCTGATGACCTGCGACAGAAATGCCGGCAAGCGTTCGCTTATCATCAACATCGGGGCAACGGCCTTCATTTCGACAGGCTCGCCAAGCCGCGCAGCAATCGTAGCCCCCCATGCGCCCGCAGAATTGACGAGCACCGGCGCGTTAAACCGCTGGCCGTCAGCGGTCTCCACATCCCATGACGATCCTTTTCGGCGCAGCGCGGTAACGCGAGCGTTCTCCGTTACGCCGACACCAAGCCGCCGCATCTGCCGCAGGAACGCCTGCACGGTGTGAAAGGGCAAAGCCGCTCCATCCCGACGTGAAATCAGCGCCCCGGAACAGTGGTCTGCAAGTGCGGGAACGAGCCGCCTCAATTCATCGGCATCGATCAGTTCCTCATGGTCAAACCCGGCATTCACCACCGTGTCGTGGCGGAACTGGAGCTTTTCCAGCTCGGATTCAGTC
>JBARWP010000291.1:0-4239 GCA_049646905.1 Pseudaminobacter sp.
CCGACGACCAGCACACGCTTTTTTCGCGCGGCGGCCACGAAACGGTCGCCGCCCCATTCCCATTCACGCCCGGCCGAGGGGTTGATGAGGCAACTGATCCAGTAGTCGCGCGAACGGCGGCCCCAGCACATCTGGTTGCAGGAGAGGCAGCCGCGGATGTCTTCAGGGCGCCCTTCGCGTGCCTTGGTGACAAGGTGGGGGTCGGCGATCTGGCCGCGAACGATCGAGACGAGATCGGCACGCCCTTCGCTGAGCACGCTTTCGGCATTCTGGGGCGTGCGGATATGGCTTTCTGCGGTCACCAGCGTGTGCTTCAACGCGCCCTTGAGCGTGGCGGCGAGGTCCGCACCGAGCTTTTCGGGATAGAGAAAGGTCGGCATCAGCTTGTTGAAATCGAAATAGCTGCCGGAGCCGCAGGTCACATAGTCGACCAGATCCTCGCTTTCGTGGCGGGCGACGATTTCGGCCAAAGCTTCGCGCCCCAGCGCGACCTCGACATCCGGCTCGTCATTGACCGCCAGCCCGACGATGAAATCCTCGCCGCACAGCTTGCGGGTCCGCGCCATGATCTCGCGGCTGAAGCGGGTGCGGTTTTCCAGGCTGCCGCCCCAGCGGTCGTCGCGGCGGTTGGACCATGGCGTCCAGAACTGGTCGAGCAGCCCGTGATAGGCCGCCCAGACCTCGACACCGTCGAAACCCGCCTCCCGGCAGCGGCGTGCCGCCTGCACGAAGCCGTCGATGGTCTCTTCGATCTCCTGCTCGCTCATGCGGTGCGAGCCGTCGGAATCGTGATAGCTCGGCAGCCCCGAAGGCGACCAGCCGGCATGGAAGGAATTGTCGGCATCGCCATGCTGGCCGACATGATAGAGCTGTTGGATCGCCACCGCGCCGTTGCCGCGGATGGCCTCGGTCACCTTGCGGAAATGCGGGATCACGGCATCGTCGCCATGCCGGAAGTTGCCGCGCGTCAGCACCGCGGCGGCATGAACCGGCATCGGCTCGACCACGATCATCGCCGCCCCGCCTATCGCCCGCTCGGCATAATAGGCGACATGGCGCTCGGTCGGCAGGCCCTCGACCGCCATATTGGCGGTGTGGGCGCCGAATACGATACGGTTGCGCAGGGTCTTGCCGCGCAGCGTGGTCGGGCTGAACAGATGCTTGAATGACGGATGGTCCATCGGCACTCTCCGGCTGGGACTAGCTGTTCAGGCAGCTCCTGGCATTGGCAAGGCACCGTCAAGAATTGGCTTCCCATAAATCTGTGTCAATCGAAATGATGCGGGCCAGCCTATTCGCGCTGTGCGATCAACCAGTCGCGGACGCGGCATGCCGGTTCCGAAAGCGTGCGGTTCTTCACCGAAGCGACATGGAACGACTTGCCCGTCGACAGGATGTGGTTGGTTACCCGAACCAGAAGCCCGGTCTTGATCATGCCGTCCGTCAGGTGGCGCCATCCCAGGGCGATGCCCTGGCCTTCGATCACCAGCTGGATCAGCGGCACGTAGTCGTTGATGCGCAACCCTTCCGGCGCGCGCCTGCCGTCGATCCCGGCCGATTCCAGCCACTCGGCCCATGTCGCCGCCGGCCGGTGGGGCTCCTCCAGGTGAAGCAGCCTGTGCGAAAGCAGGCCCTCGACCGTTTCGGGAACGCCGTGGCGGTCGCGATAGGGCACGCCGCACACCGCCTGGATTTCCTCCGCCGCCAGCGCGAGAAGATCGTATTGCGGCAAGTCATCGGCATCGCCGCCCCTGATTCCGAGCGGAAAGCCTTCCGAGACCAGATCCAGATCGCGGTCGGCGGTGTGGATGCGCAAGTCGACGTCGGGCAGGTCCTCGCGGAATTTCTGCAGTCGTGGCACCATCCAGAAGGAGACGAAGGCCGTCGAGGCCGACAGCGTCACATGCGGCCCGCTCGATGACGAGCGCAGTTCCAGCGCCGAGCGGTGGATATAGGACAGGCCAAGCGAGACATCGGCGAAAAAGCGCGCGCCCGCATCGGTGAGCCGGACACGGCGATGCTCGCGATGAAACAGCACGGCCCCCATCTGCCTCTCCAGCCGGCTGATGGCGTAAGACACTGCCGCCTGCGTCATGCCAAGCTCGCGCGCGGCGGCAGTGAAGCTTGCCAGCCTGCCCGCCGCCTCGAATACGATCAGGCCGCCGGCCGACGGCAGCAGGTGTCGAAGGTTTGCCATAAGGTGAGTTTATCGAATTGATGAATCTTTTCCAGCGTCACAACGTCCGTGGACTTGCATAGTGTTCTTCGACCAACCGGTATTGATGGGAGGCATCATGGGCGTCGCTCAATCGGTCGTCGCGGACGGTACATCGAGGCGCGAGCGGGGAGGGCGCGGCGCACGACGCGAGCAGCGCTCGCACGGGCCGCAGGGGCTGGGCCGGCCCTATATCACGCGCAACATCCCGACCTACGACATCCTGTCCGAGGAAAATCTGCTGCGCATCGAGGCGACGGCCGATCGCATCCTTGCCGAGATCGGCATCGAGTTCCGTGACGATCCGGTGGCACTCGACCACTGGAAGCGGGCGGGCGCGGATGTCGATGGCGTGCTGGTCAAGTTCGAGCCGGGCATGCTGCGCGAAATCCTGAAGTCCGCCCCGGCCGAATTCACCCAGCACGCGCGCAATCCGGAAAGGTCGGTGCGGATTGGCGGCCGGAATGTCGTGTTCTCGCCCGCTTATGGCTCGCCCTTCGTCATGGACCTCGACAAGGGCCGCCGCTACGGCACCATCGAGGACTTCTGCAATTTCGTGAAACTGGCGCAGTCCTCGCCCTGGCTGCATCATTCCGGCGGCACCATCTGCGAACCCGTCGACGTGCCGGTCAACAAGCGCCATCTCGATATGGTCTATGCCCATATCCGCTATTCCGACCGCGCCTTCATGGGCTCAGTAACCTCCGAAAGCCGGGCCGAGGATTCCATCGACATGACCCGCATCGTGTTCGGGCGCGACTTCGTCGAGGAAAACTGCGTCATCCTCGGCAATGTCAATGTCAACTCGCCGCTGGTCTGGGATGCGACGATGACCACGGCGCTGCGCGCCTATGCCCGCGCCAACCAGGCGGCGGTGGTGGTGCCCTTTATCCTTGGCGGCGCGATGGGGCCTGTCACCAATGCAGGGGCGATTGCGCAATCTCTGGCGGAAACCATGGCCGGTTGCGCGTTGACGCAGCTTGAGCGGCCGGGCGCGCCGGTGATCTTTGGCAACTTCCTGTCATCCATGTCGCTGCGTTCGGGCTCGCCCACCTTCGGCACGCCGGAACCGGCCATCGGCTCGATGGTGGTCGGGCAACTTGCGCGCCGGCTCAATCTGCCCCTGCGCTGCTCGGGCAATTTCACCACCTCCAAGCTGCCGGATGCCCACGCCATGAACGAGGGCACCATGTCGATGCTGGCGGCGGTCCATTGCGGGGCCAATTTTATCCTCCACTCGGCCGGCTTCTTGGATGGACTCCTGTCCATGTCCTATGAAAAATTCGTCATGGACACGGATTTCTGCGGCGCGCTGCACACCTATCTCGACGGCGTCCGGATCGACGACAATCAGTTGGCGCTCGATGCGTTTCAGGAAGTGGGTCCCGGAAATCACTTCTTCGGCTGTGCGCATACGATGGCCAACTACCAGACCGCGTTCTGGGATTCGGAAATCGCCGACAACGAGCCTTTCGAGAAATGGGAGGCCGCCGGCAGCGAGGATGCGGCCCGGCGTGCCAATCGCAAATGGAAAAAGGCGCTTCTGGAATATGAATCGCCGCCGCTGGACAAGGGAACCGACGAGGAACTGAAAGACTTCATTGCCCGCAAGAAAGCGTCGATGGAGGACGCATGGTATTGAGGATTCTTCAGTGAACGCGCCACTTCGCAACGATCCTTTGCTTCAGCCTTACGATTTGAAGCATTTGCGACTGAAGAACCGGCTGATGTCGACGGCGCATGAGCCGGCCTATTCCGAAGACGGCATGCCGAAGGAGCGCTACCGGCTCTATCATGCGGAAAAGGCCAAGGGCGGCATTGCGCTGACCATGACGGCCGGCTCCGCGATCGTCTCGCGCGACAGCCCGGCCGCCTTCGGTAATCTCCATGCCTATGACGATGCCATCGTTCCGTGGCTTGCCGAACTGGCCGATGCCTGCCACGAGCATGACTGCGCGGTGATGATCCAACTCACCCATCTTGGCCGCCGCACCGGCTGGAACAAGGCCGACTGGCTGCCGGTG
>JBARWP010000292.1:0-3235 GCA_049646905.1 Pseudaminobacter sp.
GCAAACGGGTAGAGGCTTCACCCCCACCCGGCCCTTCGGGCCACCCTCCCCACGAGGGGGAGGGTAAGACGCCCCCCATCATTCCTATCCTCTTCTACCGCTCGATGCTGCTTGCGGCCGATGCCGCCCCCATCGACGCACTGGTCGAATCCTTGCGCGAACGCGGCATGGTGCCGGTTCCGATCTTCGTTTCCAGCCTGAAGGATGCGACTTCGCTCGATTTCGTCGAACAGGCGCTGAAATCCCTGCAACCGGCAGCCATCGTCACTGCCACCGCATTCGCCAGCAGCGCCGAGCCCGGCATCGAAACGCTTTTCGACCGGGCCGGCATGACGGTGTTCCAGGTCATCGTCGCAACGACGCGCCGCGAGGCCTGGGCAACCAACCAGCGCGGCCTTGCACCCGCCGATCTCGCCATGCATGTGGTCATGCCGGAGCTCGACGGGCGTATCATGGCCGGCACGATTTCCTTCAAGGCGGAGAACGAGGCGGACGACGCGCTCGCTTTCAAGGGTTTTGTGAACCGGCCGGAACCGGACCGCATCGCCCAAGTCGCCGAACGCATCGCCGCCTTCATCCGCCTGCAGCGCGAGCCGCGCGCGACACGAAAGCTTGCGATCCTCATACCGGACTATCCGAGCGCACCCGGCCGCACCGGCTACGCCGTCGGCCTAGACGTGCCTGCGAGCGTGCTTGCTATGCTGCACGACCTGAAGGACGCCGGCTATCTGGTTGAAGGGATTCCGGAATCCCCGCGCGTATTGCTGGATTTGCTGGAGCGCAGCGACCACGGCTTGCACATCGCAGACTATCGCCGCCTTTCCGCCGAGTTACCGGGCGAAGCGATGGCGATGGTCAAAGTCGCGTGGGGCGAAGCAGGAACCGAAATAGATTGTTACGAAGCGCCCCCCTCTGTCCTGCCGGACATCTCCCCCTCAAGGGGGGAGATTGGCCTTCATCGACTTTCTCAGCCTCTGTCTGCATCGCTTGCTCCGTCCTACACGGAAAATTCGAGCAGAGAGGCTGGTGACAGCGTGATCTCCCCCCTTGTGGGGGAGATGTCCGGCAGGACAGAGGGAGGTATTGGCACCAGCACGCCCCCCACCCCGGCGCTTCGCGCCGACCCTCCTCACGAGGGAGAGGGTAAGGGGCCGTTCTTCCGCTTCCGGGCCGCAACTTTCGGCAATATCACCGTAGCACTCGCGCCCGATCGTGGGCGAGCAGCCAACCGCCGCGCGGACTATCACGATCCGACCCTGCCGCCGCGGCACGCGCTGATCGCCTTCGGCCTCTGGCTGCGCAATTCGCTTGGCTGTCACGCGCTGGTGCATGTCGGCGCGCATGGCACACTGGAATGGCTGCCGGGCAAGACCGTGGCGCTGAGCAACGACTGCTTCCCCGAAATCGTGACCGGCGCGCTTCCGGTCGTCTATCCGTTCATCGTCAGCAACCCGGGCGAAGCCGCACAGGCCAAGCGGCGTATCGGCGCCGTCACGCTCGGCCACCTGCCTCCACCTATTTCCGCCGCGGGCATGGATGAAAACCAGCAGAAGCTCGAGCGGCTGGTCGACGAATATGCGCAGGCCGACGGGCTCGATCGCCGCCGCCGCGACCGGCTGGCAAGGCTGATCGTCGAAACCGCAACAACCAGCGGCCTTGCCGACGAGGCCGGCGTGACCGGTACCGACGCGCCCGACGAAGCGCTGCGCCGCATCGATGCATGGCTCTGCGACCTGAAGGATTTCGCCATAAAGGACGGGCTGCACATTTACGGCCGTTCGGCCGCAGATGAGCAGGACCCGCTACGCCAGCGCAGTGCAATATGTGAGCGTGAGGCACTGATTGCGGCGCTGGATGGCCGCCACATCGCCGCCGGCCCCGCTGGTGCGCCTGCACGTGGCCGCACCGATGTCCTGCCCACCGGCCGCAACCTGTTTACCGCCGATCCGCGCGCCATGCCGACGCCGACCGCCTTCGATCTCGGCCGTGCCGCCGCCGGAGAGGTGTTGACGCACTATCTGCAGGAGCACGGCGACTGGCCACGCGCACTCGTCATCGACCTTTGGGGCAGCGCCTCGCTGCGCACCGGCGGCGAGGAGATCGCACAAGGCCTGTTCCTGATGGGCTGCCGCCCGCAATGGGACGGCGCAACCGGCCGTGTCACCGGCATCGAGGTACTGCCGCCGGCAGCGGTGGGGCGCCCGCGCGTCGATGTCACCTGGCGCATCTCGGGCCTGTTCCGCGATATGTTCCCGACCCAGATCGCGCTAGTCGACGCAGCGGTGAAAGCAATAGCCGCGCGCGAGGAGGAGCCCTCGGAAAATCCCCTGGCCGCCGAGGCCCGTTCGACCGGCAAGGCGCCTTCGCGGATATTCGGCTCCTCTCCCGGCACCTATGGGGCGGGCTTGGAAGACCTGCTTTCCAGCGGCGAATGGGTGAGCCGCGAGGAACTTGGCCGCGCCTATCTCGACGCCACTTCCCATGCCTATGGCGGCGCGGATGGCGAGGGCGTCTCCGCCCCCGGCGCCTTTGCGGAACGGATCGGACAGGCCGATCTGCTCGTCCATAGCGGCGACGATCCCGCCCGCGACATTCTCGAAGGCTCTGCCGATGTCGCATTCATTGGGGGCTTTTCGGCAGCACTCGCCGCGCTCGGCAGGAACGCCGATGTCATCGTTCTCGACACCACCGACCCAGCACGCCCGCGCCCAAGGTCGATCACTGAGGCGGTGACGCGCGTCGTGCGCGCCCGCGCCGTCAACCCGCGCTTCATCGCAGGCCAGATGCGGCACGGCCCGCGCGGCGCTTCCGAATTTGCCGAGACTGTGGATCGCCTCATCGGCTTTGCCGAAACCACCGAAGCCATTCCCGGCGCCCTGATCGAGGTGGTGCATGATGCCTATCTCGGCGACGAGACCGTGCGTGCCTTCCTGCTGCGGGAAAACCCGGCGGCGGCAAAGGTGATCGCACAGCGTTTCGCCGCCGCACGCCGGCGCGGGCTGTGGCATCCGCTGCGCAATTCGATCGATGACGACCTCGCCCGGCTTATCGCCAAGGCAGAAGCGCTGGAGGTGGCAGCATGAGCGCCTTTGCCCGCCGCGGTGCCTGCCCCTCCATTTCCCGCCCCATGCAGACCGGCGACGGACTTCTGGTGCGCCTCAATCTGGTTGCTCGAAGTCTTTCGCCCAAGGCGTTGATCGGACTCTGCGAATCGGCCTTGCGCCCCGGCAACGGC
>JBARWP010000293.1:0-61979 GCA_049646905.1 Pseudaminobacter sp.
CGGAGCCCGCTTGGACGCGGCAGCCCCGGGAACGCGAGCCGGATCTTTCCATTCCCGAACGCTGGCGAGCCCGGCGTAAGCCATGGCGTGGCTCCGCGACCTGGCGCTATCTGCGTGACGACCGTCACCTTCCCGAACGCATCCTCCGCGCCGCGATCGCTGCCGGCGTCTTGCGCGAAGGCCCGCATGGCAGCATGTGGGCGGCACACATCGATGCGGGAGCTGTCACCGGTTGGGAGGAACGCGGCCCGGAATGGCGCGGCTTTGCGACGGGCGGCAGCAAGGTGCTGTTCCGGCTCGGTCCGGCAGACGCCGGCCGCGTCTGCGTGACCGAAGCCGCCATCGACGCCATGAGCCTTGCTGCGATCGAGGCAAACAGACCAGATACGCTTTATGTCAGCACCGGCGGCGGCTGGTCGCCAGCGACTGACGCGGCCATTCGCCTGGTGGCAGAGCGGTCGGAGGCACGGCTCGTCGCGGCCACCGACAACAATGTACAGGGCGACATCTATGCCGATCGCCTTCTCGCCCTGGCCGAGGAGGTCGGATGCGGCGCCGAGCGACTGCGCCCCATTGCGAGTGACTGGAACGTCGATCTGAAAGTGAGGGCGGAAGCAAGAGGAATGGAGGAAGGAGGCCGACTGCCGCATGCCCGCCGGGCGCGTCAAGGGTGAAGCTCCGCCCGGCTGCGCCGGCCCTTGACCCGCCCGGGCGGAGAGGCGGCCGCGGGGGAGGGGTCCGGAAGGGCTGAAGATGATGGTGATCCGCGAGGGATGAACCGCGCTCCGGCCCGCAATGGCCAAGGAGCCTCCCCATGACCCTCCAATCCTCCATCCGCAAGATCTACTTCGGTGTCACCGACCGCCGGCAGATGTTCCGCCTGTTCGACCGCCATGCCCAGCGGCCCGATCGTTGGCAGAATGACGACAGCGCCCTGTTCGCCGGAGAGTGGTTCGAGATCGCACGCGCCGAACACGACTACATGCTCGACATCCTGCCGCCGCTCTGGATGCGCGGGGAAATGTTCGCGCTCGGCGAATTCCTCACCGGCAGCATCACCAGCGTCTTCTACACGCTGCGCATCGACGGCAAAACACGCTACTTCCACGCCTATTGCGACCTGGCGCAGGCCCGTTCTCCGGTCGAGTTGCGCGACGCGATCGTCGGGCGTGAATCCTGGCCGGTGACGGCGATGACGCATGAAGAGCGCCTGGAGCATATCTGGAGCGCCACCCATGATGAATATCGCGGCTACGCCGGCGAGCGCTTTCTGCCCGAGCATCGCGGCAGGCGCACCGTTCTCGTCTATGGCCGGGGGCGGACCGAGCTCAAGCTGCTCGACGACCTCACCGACGAGGAGATCGCTGCCAAGCTGCCGGTGCATTTGCGGCACGTTCCCGTCCGCGCAGCGGCGTGAGGTGTGAGCGATGTTTACATTTCCGATTCTCGCCGTCCGCAAGGTCGTCGATCGCGGCATTGCCGATGCTGCCGCCAATGGCGGCTTTCGCAATCCCTATTACGGCACCCGCCCCGGCGAGGGCGAGAAGCCCGGCCTCTGGCTGGTCGGCGACGAGGGCGTCTACATCATGTCCAACGGCAAACTGGCCGAAGGATCGCGCGCTTTCGTCGTCTATGCCGAGCAATGCCATCCCAAGGGCGACATGGATTGGTGGGACTACAAGCGCCGCCACTTCGGCGCCGATGACGGCATCGAGTTTATCGAGGCCGAGCGGCTGATCCCGCTCTTCGACCGCAACATAAGTGCCACGCACCTCAATGTGCAGCTCACCGAGACCGAAATCGCGCTCTCGCTGATCACCCGCTGACTTTTTCAAACCCGCGACGCCGATCGCCCGGCCGGACCTGTTCGGCCGGCGGTTCGCGCACGCCTTCACTTATGGAGACTTTCCAATGTCCAATGAGGATCCCTTCACCCTCGACCTCTTCGGCAATACCGCGCTTTCGTCCGGCCCCGGTCTCGGCGTCACCGCCTTCGGCAGCGATTTCGGAGCCGAGGATCCTGTGGACGAACGGCCTTCACCCCCGGCCGCGCCGGTCCCTCACGCAAAGCCCGTCCCGCAGCTCGCCAGACACGGGCGCGTCAATACAGCCACGGCTCGCGGCCAGAGCTTCTTTCTCGAAGGCGATCGCGGCCTGGCAAAGGGCTGGAAGCAGCGCGCCCGCGACAATCTCGCCGCCATTCGGCTCGCTGTGGAAATCGAGGCCGAGGACCGGCCGGCAACGCCCGAGGAACAAGCCCGGCTCGTCGGCTTCACCGGCTTCGGGGCCTCGGACCTCGCCAATGCCGTGTTCCGGCGTCCGGGCGAAACCGCTTTCCGGGACGGCTGGGACGAGATCGGTGCCGACCTCGAGGACGCGGTGTCGCGTCAGGACTATGCCTCGCTGGCGCGCTGCACGCAGTATGCCCATTTCACGCCGGAGTTCATCGTCCGGGCGATGTGGTCCGGCCTGCAGCGGCTCGGCTGGCGCGGCGGCAGGGTGCTCGAACCCGGCATCGGCACTGGCCTGTTCCCCGCGCTGATGCCAGCGGAATTGCGCGACCAGGTGCATGTCACCGGCGTCGAGATCGATCCAGTCACCGCCCGGATCGCCCGGCTGTTGCAGGCGCGGGCACGCATCATCAATGCCGACTTCGCGCGCGCCGATCTGCCGGCCAGTTTCGACCTTGCCATCGGCAATCCGCCCTTTTCCGATCGCACCGTCCGCTCGGATCGTGCCTATCGGTCGATGGGGCCGCATCTGCACGACTACTTCATCGCTCGTTCGATCGACCTTCTGAAGCCGGGCGGCCTCGCGGCCTTCGTGACGAGCGCGGGCACGATGGACAAGGCGGATTGTTCGGCTCGCGAGCATATCGCGAAGTCCGCCGATCTCGTCGCCGCAATCCGCTTGCCCCAGGGCAGCTTCCAGGCCGATGCCGGTACCGATGTGGTGGTCGACATCCTGTTCTTCCGCAAGCGCAAGCCGGGAGAGGCGGAGGGCGACGTTACCTGGCTCGACACCGACGAGGTCCGCCTGGCCGACGGCGACGAGGGGGCCGTCAACGTGAATCGCTGGTTCGCCCGGCATCCCGATTTCGTGCTCGGCACTCATGCCAGCACGTCGGGCCCGTACGGAGAGACCTACACCTGCCTGCCGCGTCCCGGCGTCGATCTCGCGTCGGCGCTGTCCCATGCGATCTCCCTGCTCCCGGAAGCCATCTATGACTGCGAGCCCGAGGCAATCGACCGCGACGGCGACGACATCGACGGGGCAGGGGAGTCGCTTCCCAACGCTCCCGCGATCCGTGAGGGCAGCTACTTCATCGCGTCGAATACGGCGCTGATGCAGATGGTCGACGGGGTTCCCTCAACCATCACCGTGCGCAAGGGGCGCAGCGCCGACGGCGTGCCCGACAAGCATGCGCGCATTATCCGCAAGCTGATCCCGATCCGCGATGCGGTGCGCGAGGTCTTGAAGGCGCAGGAGCTCGACCGGCCCTGGAAGCCGGCACAGGTCAAGCTGCGCATCGCCTGGTCCAATTTCGTGCGCGCTTTCGGGCCGATCAACACCACGGTCGTCTCCGCCAGCGAGGATCGCGAGACCGGTGAGGTGCGCGAGACGCATCGCCGTCCGAACCTGCAACCGTTTCTCGACGATCCTGATTGCTGGCTGGTCGCCTCGATCGAGGACTACGACCTCGAGACCGACACGGCCCGGCCCGGTCCGATCTTCACCCAACGGGTGATCGCCCCGCCGTCGGCGCCCATCATCACCTCGGCCGCCGATGCCCTGGCCGTCGTTCTCAACGAGCGCGGCCATGTCGATGTCGATCACATCGCCGAGCTACTGCACGCGGACGCCGATGCTGTCATCGCCGAACTGGACGACGCCATCTATCGCGACCCGGAATCCGGCTCCTGGCAGATGGCCGATGCTTATCTTTCGGGCCAGGTCCGCGACAAGCTCAAGGCGGCCGAAGCGGCTGCCGGTCTCGACCCCGTCTTCGGGCGCAATGTCCGCGCCCTGGTCGAGGTCCAGCCGGCCGATCTCGGCCCGTCCGATATCACCGCGCGTCTCGGCGCACCCTGGATTCCGGCTGTCGATGTCGTCGCCTTCGTCAAGGAGACTCTGGGCGCCGACATCCGCATCCACCACATGCCGGAGCTCGCCTCATGGACGGTAGAGGCGCGCCAGCTCGGCTGGATGGCGGCCGGCACCTCGGAATGGGGCACCGAACGCCGGCATGCCGGCGAGCTCATTGCCGATGCACTGAACAGCCGCGTGCCGCAGATCTTCGACATCATCAGGGAGGGCCAGGCCGAGAGGCGCGTGCTCAATGTCGTCGAGACCGAGGCCGCGAAGGAAAAGCTCACCAAGATCAAGACGGCATTCCAGACCTGGATCTGGTCCGATCCCGATCGCACCGATCGGCTGGCGCGGATCTATAATGACCGCTTCAACAATATCGCCCCGCGAAGTTTCAACGGAGACCATCTGCAACTCCCGGGCGCCTCTGGCGCCTTTTCTCTTTATCGGCACCAGAAGCGCGGCATCTGGCGCATCATCGCGGCCGGCGCGACCTACCTCGCCCATGCCGTCGGCGCCGGCAAGACCATGACGATGGCAGCCGCCATCATGGAACAACGTCGGCTCGGTCTCATCGCCAAAGCCATGCTGGTCGTGCCCGGGCATTGCCTGGCGCAGGCCGCGCGCGAGTTCCTCGCGCTCTATCCGACCGCCCGCATCCTCGTCGCCGACGAGACCAATTTCACTTTAGCCAAGCGGCACCGCTTCCTGTCGCGGGCGGCCACCGCGACCTGGGACGCGATCATCATCACCCATTCGGCCTTCCGCTTCATCAGCGTGCCGTCCGCCTTCGAGAGCCAAATGATCCAGGATGAGCTCGAGCTCTACGAGACGCTGCTGACCAAGGTCGAGAGCGGCGACCGCGTCTCGCGCAAGCGGCTCGAGCGGTTGAAGGAGGGCCTCAAGGAGCGCCTGGAGTCGCTGGCCACCCGCAAGGATGACCTGCTGACGATCTCCGAGATCGGCATCGACCAGATCATCGTCGACGAGGCGCAGGAATTCAGAAAACTCTCCTTCGCCACCAACATGTCGACCTTGAAGGGCATCGATCCGAACGGCTCGCAACGCGCCTGGGACCTCTATGTGAAATCCCGCTTCGTCGAGACGAAGAATCCCGGCCGGGCGCTCATCCTCGCCTCCGGCACGCCGATCACCAATACGCTGGGCGAGATGTTCTCGGTGCAGCGCTATCTGGGCTACGCCGCGTTACACGAGCGCGGTCTGCACGAGTTCGACGCCTGGGCCTCGACCTTCGGCGACGTCACCACCGAGCTCGAACTGCAGCCCAACGGCAAATACAAGCCCGTCACCCGCTTCGCCACCTTCGTCAACGTGCCCGAGCTGATCGCCATGTTCCGCTCCTTCGCGGACGTCGTGATGCCCGAGGACCTGCGCGAATACGTGAAGGTGCCGGCGCTCGCGACCGGTGCGCGGCAGATCAGGACCTCGAAGCCGTCAGACACCTTCAAGCGCTATCAGGTCCTGCTCGACGCCCGCATCAAGGCCATCGAACAACGCGAAGGGCCGCCCGAGCCGGGCGACGATATTCTGCTGTCGGTCATCACAGATGGCCGCCACGCGGCGATCGACCTGCGCCTGGTCGATGCCGACAATGACAATGAGGCGGACAACAAGCTCAACGACCTTGTTTCCAACGCCTTCCGCATCTGGCAGGAAACCGCCGGCAATGACTATGTCCGCCCCGACGGCAAGCCCTTCGAGCTATCCGGCGCCGCGCAGATGATCTTCTCCGATCTCGGCACCATCAGCGTCGAGAAGACGCGCGGCTTCTCGGCCTATCGCTGGATCCGCGACGAGCTGGTTCGCATGGGCGTTCCGGCGTCCGAGATCGCCTTCATGCAAGATTTCAAGAAGTCCGAGGCCAAGCAGCGTCTGTTCGGCGACGTCCGCGCCGGCAAGGTCCGTTTTCTGATCGGTTCCTCCGACACGATGGGCACCGGCGTCAATGCACAGCTCCGCCTCAAGGCGCTGCACCATCTCGACGTGCCTTGGTTGCCCTCGCAGATCGAGCAGCGCGAGGGTCGCATCCTTCGCCAGGGCAACCAGCACGACGTCATCGACATCTTCGCCTACGCCACCGAGGGTTCGATGGATGCCCAGATGTGGCAGAACAATGAGCGCAAGGCCCGGTTCATCGCGGCGGCGCTCTCAGGCGACACTTCGGTTCGCCGGCTTGAGGACTTGGGCGAGGGGCAGGCAAACCAGTTCGCGATGGCCAAGGCCATTGCCTCGGGCGATCCCCGCCTGATGCAGAAAGCGGGTCTCGAAGCCGATATCGCCCGGCTCGAACGGCTGCGCTTTGCGCATCAGGACGATCAGTTCGCCATCCGCCGCCAGCTTCGCGATGCCGAGCGGGATATCGAATATGCGACGCGGCGGATCGGCGAGATCGGCCAGGACCTCGCTCGGCTCGTCCCGACGGCCGGCGACGCCTTCGGCATGACCGTCGCCAGCGAAGCCTTTACCGAGCGCAAGCTCGCCGGCCGGGCACTCATGAAGGAGATCCTGACGCTGGTGCAGCTTCAGCATGAAGGCGAGACCGTTATCGCCTCGGTCGGCGGATTCGAGCTCGAATATTCCGGCCAGCGCTTCGGCCAGGACGGCTATCGCTACACCACCATGCTGATGCGCACCGGCGCCGAGACGGAAATCGAACTGCCGGTCACCACCACGCCGCTCGGTTCGATCGCCCGGCTTGAGCATGTCCTTGCCGGCCTCGAGGAGGAGCATGAGCGATATCGGCGTCGCCTCTCTGACGCCGAGCGGCGCCTCGCCTCCTATCGTTCGCGCGAGGGCGGCGAGTTTGCCTTCTCGGACGAGCTGGCCGACAAGCGCCGGCAACTTGGCGAGTTAGATAAGTCGCTTGCCGAAGACCTCGTGGCGGGCGGCGAACGCGCCGCGGCCTAGTCGGCCTCGAGGTGCTGCCGGTCAACGTCACCTGTTGACCGGCCGTCGCTGTTCGCTAAGCTGAGCCTATCTGAGCAAAGGATGGCGCCAGACGCGACCCAAGCCATCCCGATAACCGGCGAGCGGAACATCCGTAACGCCGAAGATAAGAAGAAACAGCACCAGCTCATGCTGGCCGCGCTGCGCAAGATTTCCATCAAGAACAACATCTGGCCTGCTGCCGAATGGGCAGGGCGGCCTCAACGCATATGGAGATTCCATGCGGTACGCACTTATCAAAGGGGAGCGGCATGAAGCCGAGCCTCGTCTTGTCGGCACCTGTCCTGGCTGCGCTCAAACGATGATCGCAAAATGCGGGGACCGGAGAATTCACCATTGGGCGCACAAGGGCATCCGCGTCTGCGACCCCTGGTGGGAGCCCGAAACCCCTTGGCACCGGGCGTGGAAGCGGGAGTTCGACGACGCCTGGCAGGAAGTTATCCTCCACGGCGAATTGGCCGAAAAGCACATTGCCGACGTTCGCACCGACCATGGGCTCGTTCTCGAGTTCCAGCATTCGCACATCTCGCCGCTGGAGCGGCAATCGCGCGAGGCGTTCTATCGCAACATGGCCTGGATCGTCGACGGAACCCGGCGCAAGCGGGATCTGCCCCGATTCATTGACGGGCACCGAGCGCTGCGGCCCACGCCCTGGAGAGGCATTTACGCCACTCCGTTTCCTCAGGAGTGTTTCCCATCTGACTGGCTCGACAGGGCTGTGCCGGTGTTCTTCGACTTTGCTGGCATGGAGCCGCTCGATCAGCGCGCCGGGATCGAGCGGCGCCTGTTGTGGGGACTGCTGCCTGGACGCGCCGATGGGCACGCCGTCATCGTCGCTCTTGCCCGCCAACGTCTCGTTCTGGCGGCGCGCACCCGGCCCCAGATCGTTCCGGCCCGCGAGATCGTCGTCACCCTTGGTTACCGGTATCGAGCGGCGCGCGTCGAGGCGCGTCGATATGCGGGGCTCCCGGCCTGGCGCCGGCGGACACGGCGGCGTCATGCCACTCGGTTCTAGCCCGGGCCTTTGGAGGGGGAAGCAGGAATGAAGAGGGGATGAGCCCGCTCGCAGATCGGGCGATCCGCCGACGCTGACGCTCAATCGCCCCCGTCGCGATCCCGGCCCGTCATCCTGCGCAGGGCTGCAAGCCCCGCTTGGCCAGCCGGGCAGGAATGCTCGGGCGCAATTGCACCGGCCCGCCCGCACCGCGGGCCGGGGGATGTCTTCGGAACGAGGACGAGAAAGGACCGGCGATGGGCCGCGTCCACAACCTCCAAGGAGCATTCTCATGGAACTGAAATTTGTCGATCCGCGCTCGCTGAAGGACAATCCCGACAAGGCGCGCCGCTCCAAGTCCAGCCCGCAGGCCGACGCCCTGCTGCTGGCAACCATCAAGGCCGTCGGCATCGTGCAGCCGCCTGTGGTCGCCGCCGAAACCGAGGGCGGCAATGGCTTCGTCATCGACGAGGGCCATCGTCGCGTCAAGCAGGCGATCGCCGCCGGCCTCGAGGAGATCGCCGTTCTGGTCGTGCCCCGGGCCGAGGATGGCGGCGCCATGCGCTCGCTCGTCACGACGATCGCGCACGAGCAACTCAATCCCGTCGACCAGTGGCGCGCCATCGAGCGTCTCGTCGCGCTCGGCTGGACCGAGGAGGCGATCGGCATCGCGCTCGCCCAGTCGGTGCGCCAGATCAAGAAGCTGCGCCTGCTCGCCAATGTGCTGCCGGCGATGCTGGATCACATGGCCAAGGGCGACATACCCGACGAGCGGCAGCTCCGCACGATCGCGGCCGCCTCGCTCGAGGATCAGAAGGAGGTCTGGAAGGCCAACAAGCCGTCCAAAGGCGACCCGCAGGTCTCGTGGTGGAGTGTCGCCAACGCTCTCGCCAAGACCCGCATGTATGCGCGCGATGCCAGCTTCGGCGACGACCTCGCCCAGGCCTACGGCATCGCCTGGGTCGAGGACCTGTTCGCCCCGGCCGACCAGGACAGCCGCTATACCACTGACGTCGAGGCCTTCCTCGGCGCACAACAGGAGTGGATGACGCAGAACCTTCCGAAAAAGGGCGTCATCGCCGAGGTCAGTAACTACGGCGAGGTCAAGCTGCCGCCCAAGGCCGAGCGCGTCTATGGCACGCCCAAGAAGTCGGACCACACTGCGATGTACCTTGACCGCGAGGGCAAGGTGAAGACGGTCCACTTCCGCATGCCCGAGGCGAAGAAGAAGGGCAAGGCTGCGGAAGAGGCCGGCGGCGCGGACGAGACACTGGTCGTCTCCAAGCCTCGTCCGGACGTGACGCGCAAAGGCGTCGAGATGATCGGCGACCTGCGCACCGATGCGTTGCATGAGGCGCTGTCGCGGGCGCCGATCGAGGATGACACCCTGCTCGCGCTGCTCGTCCTTGCCTTCGCGGGGCAAAACGTCCGGGTCGATTCCGGGGCCGGCGGCGATTTCCGCTTTGGCGGGCGCTTCGGCCGGCACGCGGCTGCGCTGTTCGATGCCGAGGGCAAGTTCGCCTTCGACACCGACACGCTGCGCATCGCTGCCCGAGGCGTGCTGATGGACGTGCTCTCATGCCGCGAAGGCATCAGCAAGTCCGGCATCGTCGCGATCGTCGCCGGCGGCACGATCGGCGCGGACGGCTTCCTCGCCAATATGGGCACGGAGGACTTCCTCTCCTGCCTGTCGCGTCCGGCGCTCGAAGGCTCGTGCGCCGATACGCCGGTACTGCCGCGCGCCCGCGTGAAGGACACGCGCGCCGCGCTCGTCGAGCACTTCAAGGAGGGCCATTTCGTCCACCCGGCGGCGCTGTTCGCCCCCGATGCGACCAGCCTTGCCGAATGGCTCGCCAAGAGCACCGTCACCGAGGTCGAGGACGATGATGTGCCTGACGCCGAGCACGTCGGCGGCGAGGACCAGGCGCCCGAGGACCACGAGATCGAGGAGGGCTACCGCGAAGCCGCTGAGTAGCGCCCCGCTTCTTCTTTCGATCGCTCCGCCGCCGCCGGGTTCGCCCGGCGGCGGTTTCGTTTCCAGCCCCACCTATGGAGGACATCATGTCCGCGCATACGATATTTGAATCCGCGCCGATCGGCGCCATCGTCGCCTGGTCCGACGGCACGCCGCGGCCGCCGGAACGGCATTCCAAAAAGCTCGCCGCCTGGGAGAACAGCAACAGCCAGGGACGGCTCATCCGCAAACAGGCTGGTCGCGAGGCGGGCACGCCTGGCTCCACCGGAAGCTTCACCCTGCACGAGGCTGATTACGGCGCCGGCGGCGTCATCGCTATCCGCGTCCACCGGACCTTCTCGCGTGGGTCCAGCCTGCGCTTCACCATCGTCGAGCGCCCTCCGGTTGGCTCCGTGCGCGTGTTCGACCGTGCTGGTGACCATGCCGAGCTGGTCCACCTCGCTCCCCATCGCGCCGCCGCCCAACATTGGCTGTCGCAGCACGGCTATCCCAAAGCCGTGCTCGAGGATGTCACGGCCGACGAGGCGGCGGCAGATGTCGTCGACGGGAGGACCGCGGCATGACCCGGATCCTCGAAACCTCATCCCCTTCGACCGAAGCCCCGGATTCGTCCGGGGCCTTTTTCGGGCGCAGCGCCGACAACATGCTCGTCGCTCTCGTCGGTGAGCATGCTTTCGCGATGGTTCCCGCTCGCGACGGCCGGCACTATCTCGCCAGCGGTTGGCGGATTCGCCGGCCCATGGCGGAATGGATCCGGGTAGATTTCTACGGCCATTCCGGCGAGATTGCCGACGAACCAGCCTTTCGAGCGAAGGTGCTGGAACAGGCCCAACATCAGCGCGAGAAGCTGGCGCTCGACCGGCGCGAGGACCGGTCCCTGGCGCATACTCCATGGGGACCGTCACAGGGAGCAACCATCTACGCGGACGGTGTCACCTTCTATTCGACTGCCGGCCACGGCGGTTTCCATGTCTCCCCGGACCGAAACCGGGAAGTCCACCCTCTGCTCCGCGCCACTGACGGCTGGTACGAAGAGGACGAATGCTGGGCGATAGTCGCCATCTCCTTTCCGCATCTGTTCACCGCCTTCGAGCGCCGCTGCGCCGAGCGGACCATCAAGGACTCCTGGCCGGACGCGTGGGAGACGATCTTCGGCACCACCCTTGCCGCGGGCGAGTCCCGCGCGAAGGACCAACGTGCCTTCGAGCTGGAACATGCCGCCGATTGGATCGTCGTTTCAGCGATCACGTCGGACCAGCAGAAAGGGTTCGTCGAGTGCGTCGCCACGCCCGGTGGCAAACGCGGCCCCGGCACCGAGGAACGTCGCTTCCTCGTCCCCGCCGGCGAATACGACAGCGGCCGGTTCGGCTTCGTCATCGACCCTGCCCGTCATGCCGTCTATGCCGGTCCGTCGAGCTTTATTGGCTGGCGGGGGAGGGGGTCGCCATGACCCTCGCGCCGAAGCTGCGCCGTCAGCTCTCCCGCATGGAGGAGGCGCGCAGGCAAACACAGCGCCAGTTGGACATGGTCGACCGGCAGATCACGCGCCGGATGACCGCGCTGATCCCCGGCCTGCTGCCACGGCGGACGCACTATCGACGCGGCAAGGCACCCGATCCTGGCGCGTTCCTCGAGCGCTACCGATCTCAGCTCTCAGCCCTGACCGCAGAGCGCCAGCCGGAGATCGACGCATTGTCGCGCAGGCTCACGCGGCAGGAGCAGGCGATCGCCAGATTCCTCGATCGGCAGGGCGAAGCCGCTGACATGAGCGAGCAGGTCTAGCGACGCCGCTGTTCAAGCGACAGGTGGCGTTGCCGATGATGCCGCATGCGGCAAGCACACGAGCGACATTGTCGTGATGGTGGCAGCGGCAGCGATACGGCAGGATCGACACCAGCGATTGGCAGATGGTCATGACCGCCTGTTCTTCGGTTCCCATGTCGAAATCGAGGTCCCGTGCCGGTCCTCCCTCGGGCTTTAGGCGGTCCTGAACCGGCGGCCGTTCGCTTCAAGGCCGCGTTCCGCGCCGCGGGGCGGCCGGATCAAACCGGTCTCGACATGGCAGGCCCGCGTCCTGCGCGAGGGCTGAAGGGCGCCCTGCTTGGCCGCAAACCTACCATGCTCGCCTCGGTTCGCCCGGACCCTGAAGCGCCCGTCATACCGCCGGTTCTGTCGGTCCGCGCCCGAGGGAGGGCCGGCACGGGCCGGTCCGAGCTTCGGGAAACCGAAGAAGGAACATGCCATGACCAAGAAAAACGCCAGTTCCCGCTCCAGCGCCCGCGTCGTCCCGCTCCGCAAGGGCACCACGATCCAGATGGTCCGGCTCGCCTGCCCCGATGCCGCACAATGCTCCCTCATCTCCGAGAGCTTCGGCCTGCCGGTCCTCGACAGCGACGGCATCCGCGAGCTGCACGAGAAGCTTATCGTCGACACGGCCGCAGCACTCGACGAGGGACTTGGCGAACGCGCCATGCAGATCCACCTGCAGCGCATCGTCGGAGCGTATGTCGGCTCCGCTCATGGCGCCGGCCAATTCTACAGCCGCTCCGTGACCGAGGCGCGCGATGCGACGGCCAAGGCCGCCTGCGATGATCGCGACGAGGATGTCGGTGGCCCGGTCGGCTTCGACAGCGCCGCCCAGCGCAAGCGGGAGTTCGCCGCGGACATGGCGCTCCAGGCCCACGCGCTGGGCATGGCCGCCGAGGGCGCCGTCAATGCTTACGAACAGGTCGTCGGCGAGGTCTGGAAGCCCTTTGAACGGCCGGTGGAGAACCCCGGGCAGAGCGTCGATCGCAAGGCAGCCGACCTGCAGATGGCGGCTCTCGGATGAGCATCATCTCGGGCGGGGCGATAGCTCCGCCCGAGATGATTGCTGTCCCAACTCTCCGGACCTTCGCTCCGGTTATTCGCGTGGGTGCATCACCGCTGTTTAGGCTATCACCGAGTCGACAGGGCGTCGCGGCGCGTAGGGCATCGTCGGCCCGTAGCCGAACCGCATCACCATATCGGGCCGCTTGTCCTGTGCGCCGACGAGCGCGGCCAACTCGGGCCGCAGCCGTGCCACCTCGACTGGCTGGTTGACGTAAGCATGTTTGAGCTCGAGGCTGGTGGCGGTGAGCGCGAAGCGCTGGCAGGCGCGCCCGACCCTGATCCAGTGCGCCTTGTCCGCGCGGCCGCCCCGCTTCTGTGCGAATAGGCCCGGGTCATCGGACGCCACTCTTTGTGGGCAGTCCAATCCCGCTCTCTCGTGATGGCTTTCCTGGTGCGGCGGCGGATCTTCCACGATCAACCCGCAGGGGGTCCGCTAGCAAGCTGCGGCCGCTCGGCTTCGCCTTCGCGGTGATCGCGCCCGCCGCCGCACACTGACGGAGCCATCGAGCGGGATTTGGCCCGCTCCAAGATGGAGCCCTCAGATGTCCCACGATCTCACCCTCGCCCAGAAAGCCGCCTGGCACCTCGCCCGCACCCTCATGGCCCCCGTGGTTCTCTTCCAGGTCGACGACGAATTCGGCGTCCTGCCCGCCGACGAGCTCGACGACGCCGACGTCGAAATCCTCTTCGAATACGATCCCTATAGCGGCGGCCGGTCGGTTCACTGAACCGACCTCTCCCCCGTCCGCATCGAGGCGGCGCTCGGCGCCGCCTCTCTTCTTTTCTCGCCTGCTCCCGCCCCCGTCGTGCCCGTGGTCCTGGCGGAGCCAGGCAGTCAGCGCAACGGCGTTGCCGTCCTCCGCTCCCGCTGCGGCCCTTCGGGTGCGCGGCCCGCCTTCCTGCTCCGCCGCGGCGGACCCCGTGACGGGGCCGCGATCGGCGCGGCCTCCAGAACCGTAGGTTCATAAAATGAGCAGAAAAGAAGGAAAAGGACCGCGCATCGACATCTACGCGCGGATCACCGACCGCATCGTCGCGGAGCTCGCGAAGGGTGTCCGGCCCTGGATGCAGCCATGGCATTCTGCCAATGCCATCGGCCGCGTTACGCGGCCGTTACGGCATAACGGTCTGCCCTATAGCGGTATGAACGTGCTGCTGCTGTGGTCCGAGGCGATCGCGCGCGGCTTTGCCAGTCCGATGTGGATGACGTTCAAGCAGGCGCTCGAGCTCGGCGGCGCCGTCCGCAAGGGCGAGACCGGCTCGATGGTCGTTTTCGCCAGCCGCTTCACCAAGACCGAAACGGATTCCGCTGGTGAGGAATTCAATCGGGAGATCCCATTCCTCAAAGCCTACTCGGTCTTCAACGTCGCGCAGATCGACGGCCTGCCGGACCATTATTACGGGCGCAAGGCGGAACCTGTTCGCGATCCGATTGTGCGCATCGAATATGCCGATCGCTTCTTCGCCAATACCGGCGCGATGATCCGGCATGGCGGCGATCGCGCCTACTTCTCGCCGGCAACCGACCACATCCAGATGCCGCCGTTCCAGACGTTCCGTGACGCCGCGGCATATGTGGCGACCCTGAGTCATGAAGCCACGCATTGGACTTCGGCGCCGCATCGGGTGAACCGCGACCTCAGCCGCTACGCCAAGGATCGCAGCGAGCGGGCACGCGAAGAACTGATCGCCGAGCTCGGGAGCTGCTTTCTCTGTGCCGATCTCGGTATCGTGCCGGAGCTCGAGCCGCGTCCGGATCATGCGAGCTATCTCGATTCCTGGTTGAAGGTGCTCGCCGACGACAAGCGGGCGATCTTCTCGGCCGCTGCTCACGCGCAGCGCGCCGTCGCCTTCCTGCACGGCCTTCAGCCGGCGGCGGCCTCCGAAGAACGCGAGGCCGCCTGATGTTCCACGAATCCATCATCGTCGGGGAAGGTGACGCACCTTCCCCGATCCGCTTGCGCGCCCTCTCGCTCGGAGTGCAGCCGCCACGAAGCCATCGAGCTGTCGCGGCTCTGCGCGGCGCGGCCTGATCTGTCCCGCGTGACGTTGCGCATGTGGCGCGCCTTCGTCTTCCCGGCGCTGTGTCAGGAATGCGGTTTTCGTCTGGGCGGTCAGCTATCAGGATGCTGCGATCCATGCCGGCAACCTCTATCGCTTCGACGGCTGGGTGCAGCCCGCCACATCGCAGGGGCATCGATCCGGGGAGGAAAGGTCGCCGTAAGGTGGTCTGGGGCTGGCGCGACGAGGCCAGCGAGCGACGGCGGCGTCGTGCGATCGGGCTGGTGGCCAGTTCCGACCTCGGCGCCGTCCACCGCCATGATGTCCGTGACTTCGCGCACGGTGCACTCATCAGCCCATGAAGGCAGGGCCACATCCCCGCGGGGACGTTGCCGAGCCCTATGTCGCGGAGCATGTGACGCTGCTCGGCGGCGCCGGCACCCAAGGACCTCATCTTGATGTCAGCCCGCCGGGGCAGGGTCACCGGGTTTCAGCGATCGGCCGCGTCTCGCGGGTCAGGATTCCCGGAACGGCGCGAATGCCGGCAGTGGAAACGGCTGTGTCAGTCCCGCCCCATCTGAGCTGCCGGTGGATCTATCCCTCCGAAACGAAATGAGCCCCTAAGTCCATTCGGTTTCCGCACGCAACCCCGCGCGGCGGCGGACCGAGTTGGCGCTTCGCGCCTGCCCGCACCACTCCTTGCCTTGGGGGCGAGCCGTCGCGTCCGCTCCGGTTGCAGGCGTCTCCCGCCGTCCTTGGCCGGGTCTCGTTCGGAGGGACGGTCCCCCGGACGAGCAAGATGGAGACAGGAAATGACCAACATCGTTTTTCTCGCCGGCAACATCGGCAACGACCCCGAAATGGTGAACACCCGCGGCGGCACCAAGATCACCGACTTCCGGCTGGCGACCTCCCGCCCGAGGCGGGCCGACGGCAAGGTGGTCAAGGGTGAGAACGGCTACGCCGAGCAGGACACCGAATGGCACCGCATCAAGTGCTTCAACGGCCTCGCCGAAACGGTGCAGAAGCACTGCGTCAAGGGCATGAAGGTCGCGGTACGCGGGCGCATCCACTACACAAGGTGGACGGACAATGACGACATCGAGCGCTTCAGCTCCGAGATCGTCGCCGACGCCATCGACTTCCTTGCCTGGCCCAAGCGCGACGGCGCCGGCAACCAGACCGAGATCGACGACGAGATCCCGTTCTGAGCCCGGATCGGATGGCCCCGCCGCGAGGCGGGGCCACCCCTCATGCAGAAAGGAGCACCGAGGATGTGCAAAGTTCTCAATGCCCGCACCGTCGGGAAAGCGCCCGCTCCCGGGCGCGTCTATATCGGGCGGCCGAGCAAATGGGGAAATCCCTTCGTCATCGGCCGCGATGGTTCACGCGAGGAGGTCATCGAGAAATATCGCGCGTGGCTCGCGTCCCAACCCGAGTTGCTCGACGCGCTCGACGAACTCCGCGGCCGCGATCTGGTCTGCTGGTGCGCGCCGCAGGGGTGCCACGGCGACGTGCTGATAGAGCTCGCGAACCAGGCCTGACCTCTTCGGCCCCGTTACGCCGACGGGGCCGTTTCTGCATGCCGAGCGCCAAATTTGGGTCGATAGCCGCGGCGCCGCTTGGCGCGCAACAGTTCCAGGAAAAGGCCCACGGCCTCGCCCTCGTCATCGAAGGAGTGCTGGACCATGCGGCCGGTCGTTCCGATCCGACCCCATCGGCGCACGAGGCAGGTCTGCCCGAACAACGTCGCTTCGATCGACAGCGCATAAAACCGGGCCATGTTCCGACTCGCGTCCATGCGTTCGATATAGAGGCGATAGCGTTGCGCAACCATGCCAACAAGATCGCGCAGGCGGAGTCCGCCGTCCAATGACAGCTTTGAATCGCTGAACCCGGATCGATTCATTCTCGTGATGGGTCGTTGGACCGGCACACGCCTGAGGAGCCGAGTTTGACAACATCGGCTTCCTGCCAATTGATGGTTCGCGAACCGGAGCCTTCAATTTCTCGACGAACTCGGCCCACCGGAAACGAGCCGCCAGAGCGGTCAGCCGTTCAACGCATCCTTCACCGCCTTCGCCGGCGCGAAGGCGAGCTTTCTCGATGCGGCGATTTTGATCGTGGCGCCGGTCGACGGGTTGCGCCCCTCACGCGCCGGCGTGTCCTTGACCTTGAACTTGCCGAAACCCGGTATGCTGGTTTCCGCCCCCGATCGGGCGGCGTCCGAGATCTCCTTAAACACGCTTGCCACGATTGCCTTGGCCTGCGCCTTGCTCAGGCTCTGCTCCGCGGCAATCTTGTCGGCGATTCGGTTGTCGTCGTCATGATCTGCATATCCTCTCTTGCATCATCCTCGCCTACCTATGGCAATCACAACATGCCACTGGAACTCACGGAGCGCGGGGGTTTCGTCGGCAATCCACTGGAAATAGCCGCGGATACCAATTCCAGGATCTTCCATGCTCTGACAAGAGGCGGATGCACACCAGCAGCTTCCGAAATCTCCAGGCGGCATCTCTTCTCACCGCGCGCTTGCGCCACGTCAGCGCCTGAGCTTCAGCCGTCCAGTTCGTCATATTCCCCGTAGCCCCATAGGGGTCGTTAGCCCGCGTCACGATGATCGAAGCACACGCCGTTGGTCGACCAGTTAAGGTCTCGACGATGTAGCCGACGAACTCCTGGAGTTGACGAAATCGTCGCAAACGGCGCGTCAAGCGCGAAGCCGGTTTATCAACCGCGTTGTAGGTTCCGTCCGCATCGGCGGGCAGAATGCCCCGTCGATGTTCCCCAAGCCCCCGTGACCGTGGCTTGAGCGCTGTCAAGGTCGCGAGGATCTGCGCCGCAGATCAGCGCGCCGCGAAGCGGTTGCCTTGACAGCGCGAAACGCGGTCACAGTTTCGGCAGGCGCTCGACGTGCTTCTCGAGAAAATCGTTGACCGCTTCAACATAGTAATCGTTGACCCGCCTGCCTTCCGAAGCAGCGAGCAAGCGCAGGCGCCGCTTGTCTTTGGCGGCGACGTAGATGGTCGTCGGCTCCTTCTTGTCATCACGGAGCGATTTTCCGGCGACAGGATCGCGCTTTTCGCCCTCTTCCTTCACCTTGCGGATCTCCGTGCCGCTCAGCTCCAGTTTCGGGCGATTGATCTTGGGAAGCACAGCCCGGGCTGGCTGCATCACGCTCAGCAGGGCATCCTTTTTGCCGTTGTCGTCCATCTCGTCACTCCGCTGCGGCCGACCGGTTTGCCTCAGTCACATACTGGACAATCTCGGCAAATATCGCCTCGGATTCGACTATCGCCTTTGGGTCCACCCGGCCGCCCGCGTAGAGCGTCGCGCCGGTCTGCATGTCCTTGTAAGCAATGCGGTAGGGCATTTCCTCACCGGCAATTCGTGTACCGTCTTGCTGGATGATCTCCCGCAAGTCAGCAAGCGCCCTTGCCCGCTTGTCGATGACGGTGTTGTTCGTGAAGACATACATCACCGGCAGGGCAAAGCCGCGGTTCTCGGCGACCAGGGGAATGTGGCCGTTCACAAGCTGATGAGCGGCGGTAATGTCGTCCATGGCAAGATGCACCGGCACGACGGCGACGTCGGCAGCAAAAAGTGCTGCGGTCAGTTCGTCATTGGTCTTGCCTTCGGTGTCGATGATGACCAGCTTGCCTTGCCTGTCCTGTTCCTGGGCGAGCGCGAGGATGTCGGTGGGCGTCGTGACTGCCACGATCTCCAGATTTGGGGGCTTGTTGCCGAAGCGATCGAGCAGCATGGACCAGCGATCGATGTTCTTGCGCTCGTCGGCGTCAATGACAAAGACGTTGTGGCCTTGGTGCGTAGCGACACTCGCCAGGGCACGCACGAGCGTGGATTTTCCAACGCCGCCTTTTGCCACGGCAACAGTGATGATCATCAGGGTCCGTCCTTCGCTGAAAGCGCTATAGCGTTCTGATTTATAACGTTGCGGCGCTGCAACTTTCAAGCAATTTGATACTTTAATTTATGACGCTGCACGGCCATGCCATCATGATGTTATGCCGCCATGAATTGCAGCGTTGTGCCGTCATGACGCTGCGCCATTGTGACGGTGTGTCGCTGTACCGTTGTGACGGCATAGAGTAATACCGCTATAGCGCTAAAGCATCCATCAATTATAAAGAATGCTTGTGCAGCGGCGCAATGGTTAAGGCATGAATTGCCCTGACGGTGGCAAATGTCTTTATCTTGTTTTTCCCCCATGTTTAAGTTATTTCTTCTTTGGCAGGATAGCGAGATTTGTGGAACAAATCCCTTTTGCGCGCCCGCTTTGCGGGCTTAGTTTGGAAACATGGGGGAAACACAGGACCGTGCCACGCCAGGGCGTCAGCTACGGAGAGGTCGTCAGGTTCCGGGTCAGCGCCGACGAAAAGGCGGCTCTCGCCGCTGTCAGCGAGCGCGAAGGAGTGCCGGAATCCGAGGTCATCCGCCGTCTTTTGCGCGCGGAGACGGGGCTGTTTCTGCCGGTCGCCGATGTCGATCGACCGGCGATCGAGAGACTTCAGGAGCAATTGCGCAAGATCGGCGGCAACCTCAATCAGGCCGTCCGTGCCATGAATGCCGGCCGCGTCGGCTACGAACCAGCGCTCGCCAAGAGCCTCGCGGCGCTGCTCGGAATGATGCAGCCGATGAACAAGCGGCTCGCCGAAATGGCGCGACCAGCCCGGGCACGACGGAGCCCGGATCAATGAGCGGGTATTTTTCCGAGCTGGCGCTTAGCGTTGACGCGATGCTTGGCGACGAGGCGCCGGCCGTCGAGGCGGGGATAGCGAACGAGCTGTCGGAGGCAGAGGAGATCCGGCGGCGGGCCTATGCCGCTACGGTGGCAGCGTGGGGCTCGCCGCCGGCGGAGCCAGGTGCCTACAACACTGCGTCGAGGCGATCGGCTGGGCGTGCTGCAGGAATGGGGAAGGGTAGCGCAAAAATTTCGTCGACGCAGCGGCCAGCCGCAGCGGCGGCCGTCCCGTCGAAAGCGAAAGTCGCCGCGCAGGCGGCCGTGAAATTCGCTGCCACGGGAATTTCGACGCCAAACGCACCTGCAGCGCCACTCACGGCGCCGGCAGCAGTTGCCGGCCTGAAGGACTCTGTAACCATTAGCGCCGCGCTACGGCCGTTTACCGGGCGAAATGATCCGATCGCCGTATTCACCAAGGTCGCCGCGCTGGCGGTCGCCAATGACGAGGATGAAAAACGGCGACGGGGAGGGGGTGGTGGTGGCAGCCCGGTTCCAACCGCTGTTGCAAAGACCACGCGCGGGCCAAGCCATGCGCATCGAATAGCGGCGCGCGCCGCAATCGCCGCCGGCGCGCAGCCGGCGGTGTTCAAGGTCATTTCGACCGCCGGGACGAAGGGTGCTGCCGGCGCCTTGCTCGAATATCTCGGCACCAGGCCCGGTGAGGACGGCAAGAAACACGATATCGAGGTTTTCACGAGCTCAGGGCTCAGTGTCGAGACACGCGAGCAGCGGCGGGCGCTGCTGGAGGAGTGGCAGGAAGACTTTCGCGAGCCGTTCCAGAACACCAATTTCATCGAGGTCGACGTCGAGCTCTCCGGCGATCCCGGCCGGGATGATCTGCACGACGCGTTGAATGCCGCGTTCGGCAGCAAGCCATTCGTCTATGCGCGCGCCGGCAGCACCGTGAAGGTCTATGCTTACACCGACATGAAAGCGGCAGCACTTGCAAAGGCGTTGCAAAAGCTCGACCACGAAAACGGCAGGGGCGGGGTCCTGCAACGGGCGGATGACGGGATCACGGCCCGGCTGAAGGACGCCGGCGTGGCCGGCAAGGCCGAGATCAAAGCGGCCGTTTCGACCGAAAGAGGCGGCCAATATTTTTTGCAGAAATTCATTCGCGCCAATGCCGGCGTGATCAAGTCCGACGGCGACGCGGTGCCGGCCGGCCAGCGTGCGGACAAGGCCGCGGCGGCCCTCTATGCGTCGTGGAAGGCGGATTTCAAGACGGTGGAGCCACGCAACGTTTATCACGTCGTCTTTTCGGCCAGGGCCGGCACGGACGCGCGTGCGTTGCTGCACGCGGCCGAGAACGTGCTTGCCGAAAGGATTCCAGACCACAAGTGGGCGATCGCACATCATCCGGAGACCGGGCACGTCCATGTGCATGCAATGATCCTGGCCCGTTCGGAAACCGGCCAGCAGCTGCATTTCAGCAAGGCCGATCTTTACGACTGGCGCGCAGCCTACGCCGAAAAAGCCCGCGAGGAGGGGATTGCCATGGTGGCGACCAGCCGCATGGACTTCGCCGCCGCGCGGCCTTTCAACATGCGCCAGGCCGGTGCGTACGAGAGATCGAAACTGGATACACGTTACTCTGTGTCGCCGACGATCGCGAGCCGTGTCGAAGCGAAGCAGCAGGCCGTTTTCGAGGCAAAGACGATCGCCGCATATGGCCCAGCAATCTCGCGTGGCTGGCAGCTGACCGCCGCAATGACGCGCGAGGCGATGCCCGGGTCGCAAGCGGACGCAAGCGCAGCAGCATTTTCGGCTGCGATCGCCGAGTTCGCGGCAGTTCGCAGGTCAGAAGTTCGCGCGGCGCCGGCGTCAGGTGGGGAGGGGACCCCGCTATCGCCGTCGACCGAAAAGACTGATACTCTAATGTACCTTTCAAACCGTATACAGGAGATCATGAGCATGGAATTGTCGCCGCTGGAACTCCGCCGGAAGATCGCGGATGTGAACAAAGCCTTTGATCGGATCGACGGCTCCTTGTCGAAGACGGAGGGCAAGCAGGAGCTCGCGAGCATACGACGGGAAATGAACGGCCTCTTGAACGAACGGCTGAATGACATGCGAGTGCAGGCGGTTACTGGCGGTACCGGGGCCCCTGACACGGTGCGAGACGAAGGCCGCTCTCTTCGCGAAAAAGAGCAGCAAGCCAAGACGCAGGACCGCGCGAACGAGCAAAACCCACGGCAGTCCGACAAACAGGCCGCACCGCGCTCCGCGGCGGGAAAAAAGGCCGAACAGCAGGCGGAGCGTGTCGAACGGCAAAACCGCGACACGCAGCGCTCTTTGGACGATGACCGGGAGCGTTGAGTAGCGGGTTTCCAAACGACGGGAGTGGCCCCCTTGCGGACCATCCCTGATGGGAGGTCAAGGCAACGTCGTGACCCAAGCGCGACTATCGATCTCCGCACGGCAGACGGCCGCTTAGCGCCCCGAATGCGGTCGTTCAGGCCGGTATCACGAGTTCCCAAAAAGTTGCCCTTCATCTGGAGCCGGTTTCTCGTCACATTGGGGCTAAAGGACTGGCGGGTTTTGAGCAAATACTCTGTGAAGCCGCCTTTCCGAGGGACAACATCTGACCCTAGAGCGGGTAAGCCCAGTGGCCGGGGACCATGCCACTCTGTGAACGAGCCACACCGGCGGCGATTTCGGGGGATGCGTCCATGACGGGACGCTGACATTCGAGGCGCGATATGGCATCCAAGACAGCATCTTACAGACACCCGAAGTAAGCTCGGGATCGACAGAGGGGCAGTCGATGCATCCACGATTTCTGGAGAAGGTTGAGGGCCTTCACGCGTCTTACGAGAAACTAATTGCGATGACGCCGCACGCCGGTACGCCGCCACCGACAAATATTCCCGTCGGCGGCGTCTACCTGTTTAGCGAGGGTGACGAGCCCCTGTATGTAGGCCGTTCAAACCGTCTGCGCGAGCGCTACTTCCTCCACACCCGAAACGGGTCGCGCCACAACCAGGCGAGTTTCGCCTTCCGGATTGCAGTCCAGCTGCTGGACCTCCCCCCGCCCGCTATACGAAGAAGGGCGGTCGCAAGGAGATCGCCCTCATGGAAGACTTCATCCGGGAGTTTGCAGCAGCCAAGACGCGCATCCGCAACATGAACTACCGCTATGTTGAGGAAACGGACCAGACGCGGCAGGCGCTGCTTGAAATCTACGTCGCAACCGGGCTGGACACGCCTTACAACGACTTTAGGACCCACTGACATGCGGCGGCTCTACCACTTCCTGAAGGCCCAGTACGCGGTCGCTGCCATCAAGAAGCGGTGCCTACGCGTCTCCCGCATCGAAGACCTCAATGACGCCTTCGAATTCATCGGCATCGCGCTCGACGACAAGCGCGACCGCATCCACCTGTCCTCGTACCGCCGCCGGCTAGACCTGGAGCAGGGCATCATCTGCATGAGCGAAACGTGGTCGAAGCCGCAGATGTGGGGGCACTATGGCGAAAGCTTTCGCGGGATGGTGCTTGGGTTTGACGTTTCGGAAGCGGACTTCTTCAAGGTCCGTTACCGCAAAACGAGGCCGCGCCTGGCCGACCTCGGACTGTCGTCGTACGCCGAAATCGGGCCTGAGCACCTTAAAGAGTTGGCGCGGATAAAGTCTGACGGTTGGGCGTATGAAGACGAGTGGCGCTGGCTACTGCCACTGGTGAACCCCGAGGTCATCCAAGGCCAGACGCACTACTTCCAGCCATTCGGGCCTAACCTGCGGTTGAAGGAAATCATTGCAGGTCCGAAGTTCCGCGAGCGTTCCTACGAGCAGATGCGGGAGATGGTGAAGGGGATGGGCGTCGAGGTGATGCTGGCACGGGGCGACTTCGCCAAGTTCGCGGTCACCCGTCAACGCCAGCTCAGTTTGTGGCCGCCTGTTCGTCCGCAGACTCCCTAACGGCGGCAAGGCGGTGGCAGTTCGGCTGGTGAGAGTGAAAAGAAGGCAGGCTGCCCGCCCGGGACGTACCTCAACTTCTGATATCACCGCGGTGGCCGGAAAGAGTCATTCTGCATTCGACCCCATTGTGTCTGTCCGAAACCCTTCACCATCTCGGTCATCTATCGGCGTTTGCCTTCCTCCGGAAGCCGACGACGCTTGTTCAGATGCTAACGGCGACCAAACAGCGGAAAAGCTACGCGTCCATCCGCTTCCCATAGATGCGGGCACGCCGCTCAAACGCCTCCCGCGACCCCTCAAGGATGGCGCAGGCGGCCTCCCGCGTAGCCGGCTCGTCAATCGAGCCGCGCGACGTAATCGTAGCCTGGTCGTTGGTCGCCTTTAGGACGACGATCTGCTCGGCATCGCCTAGCACGGCAATGTTGGCGTTGTGGGTAACGACGATAACTTGGCGCCGCTCCTTGACGCGTCGCAGAACCGGAACGAGCGTCTTGTATATGAACTCGCTGTCCAGGTTATCTTCCGGCTGGTCCACGATGAGCGGCGCCCTGCTCTCGCTGGACAGCATCAGGGCAAGCAGCACGGATTGCTGCTGCCCAAGAGAGAGCCGTTTGAACTCGCGCGGGATAAACTTGACCGAGCCGTCCTGGTCGGTCACGCGTTTCGTCACGCTAAGCCGGGGCGCGTCATGCACCGCCGCGGTTTCGAGCTGCGCGAGCAGGTCGAAATCAGAAAGCCGCTCCAGCAGGACGTCGATTTCACCTTGCTGAAAGACGGCGCCGCCCTGCGGCGTGCGTAGTGCGGTGATCGGCTTGGAGTCGCGGCGCCTTACGCAGTCCAATAGCTTGGGTAGGGTCAGGTCGTTGATCAGCGCGGCGGCCTTAAGCTGTTGCAGCGTCCGCCACCCCATCGTCTCAATGATCAGCCGCTCACCCTCGGGGCAGAGAGAGCTTTCGTCAAACTTCAGCGTGACAAAGATGTCAGACAGCGTGCCCTTGAGGGCTTCGGAAGCTTTGGTGGCGAATGCGGAGCGGATGCCGGCGACTTTTGATCGCCCGACCCACCGTTGTTTCAGCAGGTCGGAGCGCTTCTTCTCAAGGGTGGCAAGATGAGGCTTCCACGTGTTGAGCTTGCGCAGGCGCTCGGTGAGGTTCGCTTCGTCCGCGATTAGCTTCTGAATGAACGGCATGTCCAGCCGGATGCCGGCGGCCAGAAGCTCTTTTTTCTTTCTGTCGATGTCTTCTGCGGTCTTCATTTCCTTGCTCTTCCAGGACGCGATCTGCGCCTGAACCGCGGTGCTGTAGGAGTTAGTCGAGGCGACGAGTCCCGCCTGCATAGTCGCCACCTTCCCTTCGTAGGCGGTCGTGTCGGCAATGATGGCGGCAACTTCAGGCGCACCGATCTCAAAGCTGCCGTGGGCGACTTCCCGGATACCGGTGGTGATGGCGGTGATCGCTTCCTGGCTAGTCGCGCCCTTTAGCTCGGTCAAAGCCGCCACGATGGAATTCCTCGTACGACGTTCCGTCTCGAGGCGCTGCTGTAGCTTAATGATCTCTTCGCCGCGATCCTTCTTCAACCGCTCCACTTGCCCGCGCTTCAGCGTCAGGTCGCGCTCGCAGCCGGGTATCTCCGCCACGTTCTTGCGCGCCTTCATCAGCTCCGGGTTGAGTTCGTTCAACTCGGTGCGCACTGCGTCCTCGGTCTCGATCGCCGCATCGATCGAGACAAGGCGGTCAAGGAAGGTCAGCAGGGCCAGCGGGTCATCCTGCGCCTTCTTGCTGATCGTGTTCGTTTCGCCCTGGCGATAAGACTCCATCGGGAAGCTGACCGAGCCCAGAATGGGATCATCAACATTCTCGAGCGCGCCGTCCTTGGCGCGGCTCAGTATGTGCGTCTGGTGCGTCTCGTCCCGATAGAACAGCGCCACCAGATCCGGCCATACGTCACTGTCGATGACCGAACCCACCTCCGGCGGGCCGTAGTCGCCCAACAAGCGCACAGCCTCGAAGGCTGTGGACTTGCCGCTGCCGCGACCGCCGACAATGCAGGTCAGGTTGGCGTTGAAGTGAATGGTCTGACCATCCAGAAAGCCGCCTTCAAAGGATACGCCCTCCACGATGGGCACGCTGCGGGGAACCTCGTCCTCGATCCGGACGCGGGTGTCCGCCTCATCGAGCGCGAGGCGCAGGCCATCGAAGGATGGACGCTCCATCTTGTACCGGGTGATCCGGTTCTGGTTCCTGGCATTGCGGCCAACGGCATTCAGCGCGTGGGCATCGCTGTTCAGAACACGGGCCAGGAACTGCCGCGACCCTAGCTTCAGACGCTCGATGCGCGTGCCGGCGGCGTTCCGCCGGTCGATGTTGGAGTCGTTAGCGGTGTACAGGATGTCGCCGTCGGCGCGAATGACCTCGAACCCCAGCAGGGCTTCGTGGCAAAGGATGTCAAGCTTCGCGGGTGTGAAGCGCGGCACATTCTCTTCAAAGGAACCGGGGCCATCGACGTGCGCCAGGATGGCGAACCCACCATGCTCGCGCAGCAGGTTCAGGCAATCGGTGGTTCCGGTCTGACAGCGGCAATCGACCGTGCCGCGACCGGCGATCGACAGCCGATTATAGAAGCGGTCCATCATTTCAGGAGAAGGCAGATAGCACAGCAGATGGCCCTCGGGAGCCGACAGCTCGACAGCAGGAATGACCAGGATGCCCGCAGCCGCGCCGGCAGCGATGGCGGCCCGGACGTTGCTGATTTCATTGTGGTCGGCGATAGCGATGATCGACAACCCTTCGCTCGCCGCCTCCCGGACGATGTTCTCGGGTGTCGCCGTCGCGTCGCGCACGTCATGGGAGCCGCCGTAGGAATGCACATGCAGGTCCGCGCGGAAGAACCGCGCGCCGCTACTCAGGCTCGTCAAGGTCTCCAGGTCCATCGGTGTCGTCGCCCCCTCACGGCCTGACTCCCCAACACTCTTTCCGGTTTGCCGGACAGGCCATCACCAGATTAGCGCCTATAGCGAAATATGTCAGGGCAATATTGGCCTTAGCTGTTCATGTAAAAAGCCGGTGCGACCTGACGACTTGGATCGACGATTGCTGGGCTATCATCGCCATGATCCTCTCCCGGCTTCGAGGAAGTTCCGGAGGGCGATGCAGGCGACAAACGTAGGTCGAGAATCTATGTTCGCCGCCGGAACTGGCAGGTAAGGTTGCGAGAAGAGAAAGAAGCGAAATCCCGAGAAGTTCGACCCGGTGGAGCTCTTCACCGCCATAGGACGTGACCGCGGCTAGCGGGCGGTCGCGACGATAAGGAGCAGTCGCTATGCCGATAAAACCGCCGCTTGATCCCAATGTCGCGGACGAGGCACCCAAAACCCCGATTCTCACGGGCTATGACGAAGAACACTTTGTGACCTATCTGCGTTTGCTCGATGCAGCGGCGGAGGATGCCGATTGGCGCGAAGTGGCGCGTGTCGTACTGCATATGGATCCTGACCGCGAACCGGACCGAGCACACAGAGCTTGGGAAACCCACCTGGCGCGGGCGCGCTGGATGACGACGACCGGATATCGATATCTTCTTCAAGGCGGCGCGCCGCACTGACTTTGCAGGGTCTTGACTAATCAACGCCCTGCAAGGCCGTCTCGAGATCGCGCAAGCCAGCGTCTGCTTCCGATTTATTGGCTGCCTTCGCGGCGACCTTCGCAACCCGGCTGATTGCCTCAGCAATCTTTGCCTGTGCCTCTGTCGATACTTCCTGGTTGCGCCCGGCGGCGCGCGTAATCGCAGCCAAGTCAGGCTTGTTCCGAGGCAGGGGTGGCCGACTGGTTGATGGTTTAGGGGTAGCTGCAATGGAGGTCGTGACGGTGACCGGATGCGCCGGCGGGGGAGGGCGCCTGCCAGCCTTGGCCGCGAAAACGGCACCGCGGGGCCGCGTTGACGCTGGCGCCGCTTCACTCGCGCGCGCAAATCGCGGCGGAACCAACATGTCGCCAAAACCAGCACTCGGTTTTGGTGCTGCTTTCCGGCCGGCATCCGGTTCTGTGTCCACCTTGGCGGCCGCCGCCTTGAAGGCTGGAATCGGCATCCAGGCACGTTTCGACAGCTCAGCGTCGGCAAAATAAAAATTTCGTGTGCCAAAAATCGCATGCGATCCGCGAGGAAGGATGATGCATTTGTTCCGGCTCATCGTGCGGATCTCGTCGGGGCGCATTAGGGGCCGACGGACCTCCTTTACATGCACTGTGCGCGCATGATGCATGTCGAACATCGTCGCTTGGGTCTTGCTGATATCCTTCTGGACTTCGGTGCGCTCGCCCAGGGTGTCAGAAATGTATTTCAGGTCTTCGGCGTCCTGCGCGCCGAAAAACACCTGGACACGTGCGGAGTTGACCAGCGTCTTACGGCCTTCCTCGCGATAGATGGTGTCTACCGACTTGAGCGACTGGACAAAGAACCAGGTCGGCACGCCATAGCCGCCGAGGATGGTAGCCGCTTCCATGACATTTTCGAGTTTCCCGAGGTTCTGGAACTCGTCGAGTAAGATCAGGACGCGGTGTTCACCCCGCCCCGACAGCTCTTTGGCCATATAGTTCATCAGCTGCGTAATCAGGACATTGAACAGCGGTCCGATGGATCGGATTTGCTCGATGCGGAAGTCGAGATAGAGCGAGATCTTGTCGCGCTTGAGATTGCGGATGTCGAACGTGCTCTTGTCGGTGGCGCGCAAAAGCCGCTCGTTCATGAACGGGTTTAGGCCGGTTCTCACGCTGCCGAAAAGCCCGGAAAACTGCTTATCGGACATGTCGGCATAGCTGGCGAGCATCTGCAGCGTGTAGTCGGAAAGTTCCAGAGCTTCCTCGTCGCGGAGTGCATGAATCCATTCGAGGAACGGCCGGTCGGCGCCATTCATGATGCGAAGCGCCTGGCGCAGCGTCCGCTGGCCATCCTCGAGGCGGGGCGTCTCCATGACGTAGGAGATCACGCCGGCAAAAAGCATGCGACCGTCGTCGACCCAATAGGTTTCGCCTGTCGTCGGGCGCGGAAAGAGCGCGGCCGCGATATTGCGGATGTCGATGTCGCGCTGGTCGCTGTCGAGGCTGATGAAATCGAGCGGATTATAACATTCCGTCTCACCTTTTTCGTCGGCCGGTGAGAACCGAATGACCTTGGAAAAGGTCGAGCGATAGCCCGCTGTCGCCTGATATGTCTCGCCCCGCATGTCCAGCACGACAAGCGAATCCGGCCAGAGCAGGGCATTCGGGATGATCAGCGCGGCACCTTTGCCCGATCGCGGCGGCCCGACCACGAAACCGCCGACATCGTCGCCATCCACCCATAGTTTTTTTCCACCGACGAGCTTTGGTTTGGTGAGGCGCCTCTTGTTGGAACCGCGCTGGGTGAACGCGCCGATGACGTTCAGAAGGCTGCCGCCGGCGCGGCCGATGAAGACGCCGCCGCGTTTGGTCAAGCCGGCCCGGTTGACTTCCGCCAAGCTAAGAAATTTGGCATCGTTCGATGCCTTGCGCGTCATCAGCACGGTCATGACCGACAGCACCATCACGCCGATCAGTGCCAGGCCGGCCGCATAAAGCGTTTGCTGATAGCGGCCGAGAATGGCGACGTCGGCGTAGGCGCGGCGCAGGGTGGCAAAAGGATCCCGGTCGAGATGCTGGATCAAGGCGAAGGAGCCTGTTTCGTACCAATGGACGCCGGCATAGGCGATGGCGAAAAAGACAACGCCCACGGCCACGACCATGAGCGTCACGAACAATCCCTTGATGATCTGTGCCATCACGCCCTCATTCGTCGCCTGCTCAGATTCAGCCGAGGCGTTCGGCCTTTGTGAATTTGATCTCGCTCACGACGCGCCGGCCGGCATCCCGGCGCGAGAGCTGGACCACGATCGGGATCACCTCTTTCAGGTAATCCATGATCTCATCGCGCGAGAGTTTCACGCCGCCCTGCATGACCATCAGCGCCAGGCGCTCATAGGCGGCGCGCGCCGAATTGGCATGCACCGTGGTCAACGATCCGGGGTGTCCCGTGTTGATCGCCTGCAAAAAGGAAAAAGCTTCCGCGCCGCGCAATTCGCCGAGCAGCAGCCGGTCCGGTCGCATTCGTAACGATGCCTCGAGGAGGCTTTGTGCGTCGACCTTCGCCAGGCCTTGGTCGCCTTTGGAGGAGAGCAGCGCGACCGTATTCGGCGTGACGGGCTTCAGCTCGCGCGTATCCTCGATCGTGATGATCCGTTCGCTCGAAGGAATGAGCTTTAGCAGGGCGTTCAAGAAGGTCGTCTTGCCGGTCGACGTGCCGCCCGAAACAACGATCGACACGCGGTTCTTGACCGCATGCTCGAGGAATTTCATCGGGGCAGAGCCGCCGATCAGCTCGACCAGTTCCGTTTCCTCTTCCGACAAGCCGAGCTCATTGCCCATGCGCGTTTCTTCGAAGGCGCCGCGCTTCGCGTAGTCGTCGACGGTCATGTTCATGATGACCTGCTTGCGGATCGAAATCGCGCCGCCGTCGGGTGCCGCCGGCGGCAGCACGAATTGAATGCGCTCGCCGCTGGGGAGCGCCGCCGACAGGATCGGCTTTTCCTCATTCACCTGTTGATTGGTCGAGCTGGCGACGAGTGTTGCGAGGTTGCGAATCCATTTTTCGGTCAGCCTGACGTCAGCAATCCGCTCCATTTCCTTGGCGCCAAGCCGCTCGACAAAGATTTCGCCCGGCCTGTTGACGGAAAGCTCGGATACATCGTCCTGCCGTAGTAATTCGTGAAGCGGTTCCAGTTCCATTTCCAGAATCGGGAACTTGGCATACGGACTCGGCGAGGTAGCCGGCGAAGCAGTGGCCGGGTGTTTGATCATATTCATTTGGTCACCGGGGGTGCTGCCGGAAACCAGTTGTCCTTTGGCGTCATGTAGAGGGGAACCGGGTCGAGCGCGACACGCGGTCTGCCGCCGCGCTTCAGCCTCGCCAGCTCTTGCTGGACCGGATCGGCGTAGAGTTCCGAAAAATCGAGATCGCGGCGCACAAAAACAATCACGGACGACCCTTGATCGACATAGATCGTCGGCGGGATGTTGCGCGAATCCTCGAAAGCCTCCTTGGCCAATTCGGTCATCGTGCTTGCGGAGCGTTCGATCGCGATCTGACGGGCTTCCTCTTCCGTCCTCTCCGGATCGATCGTGATCGTCGTCACCTCGCCAGTGACAGGATCGACGCGGGTAATGGTCTCCTGGCGCCGGCCACCGCTCGGGTCGGCAAGCGCCGAAAGGTATTCCGCCGCACCGCCAACGATCGACAGCACAATCGCCGAGCCGAAGCGCTCCAGCCAGTGGCGATCGACACGACCGGCCATGCCGCCGCGGCCAAGGCTGTCAGCACCTGGCGAGCCGATGTTGACCGACACGCCGTCCGACCGGATCATCCGGTTCCAGACGACAAAGACGCGCGTTTGGCCGCGGGCAATGCCGGACTTGTACTCGCCGGTCAGCCGCGACCCTTTCGGGATCAGCACACGCCGACCGTCAAGTGAGTAGACATCCTCGCGCACGACGGCCCGGACCATGCCGGGCAGGTCAGTGTTGATCGCCGTTTCAAGAAAACCGCGGATCATGGTGCCCTCTGCAATCAGGGCATCCGTGCGGTAGTTCTTCGTCGCCGTCGCCTGAGCGTTCCGACTACTTTCGGCCTGGGCGAGGAATGCCTTGTTGGGGTCCAGGTCTGCCCCAGGGACAGGACTGAGCTGTCCGTCGCCGGCGATGGCCGCGGCCGCGTCGCCTGTCGGGGCGTCCTGTTCCCCGTCGGTGACGATCTGGTTCGAGCGCAGCCGCTCCCACAGCTCCTTTTCTTCCTGCTCCTTGCGCTTGCGTTCTTCCTCCGCCAATCGCGCTTCCTCCTCCCGCCGACGGGCCTCTTCCTCGGCACGTCGGCGTGCCTCGGCCTCGCGCATTTGCTGTTCGAGCAAGCGGCGCTGCTCCTCGAGATCGACGCCAGGCGCGACCGTCTGGTCGACATCGGTCGACTGTTGCGGCGGCGGAGTCGGAGGAGGCGGAATGACAATCTGGTCTTGCGGGGGCAATGCCGTCGCCGGCGTCGCCGGCTCGCGCGGCTGAAAAGTCGAGGTCTCGAAAGCCTCGTCCTCGTTTGGTGTCGTGTTCCGGTCGGACGGCCCGCTCGGCCAGTTGATATACAACAGGCCTCCGGCCAGGATCAGTCCGATCCCCGCTATGCCAAGTTTCGTGCCCAAACCTGCATTTCGCCGGGCGACCGGGCTACCACCGTCGAGCTCATGATAGTCTATGTTCGACATCAGCGGCTCCTCTGCTCGAACTGCCCACGCTTGCTCTTCCTGTCGAGTTTCGACGGGCCATAAATGTCTTCAATCGGATCCGGCAGGCGTTGGGATGGAGATTGACGGTTGTAGAGGCACAACGTCTTGTCGCCGGCCCGCAGGGTGAATTGCCGCGCAACCTTGTCGACGATCATGTACTCGCCTTCGGTGCGCAGGTTCACCAAAGACTCACGGCCTTTAGCCTCGACAACAAAGATTGCCGGCACGTCGCCCGTGAATTGCAGGAACATTTTAGTCCCGTCATCGAACACGACCCGCGGCTTGAGCGAGTCATCACCACGATAGGCGTAGTCATAGTTCAGCATCGACGGGTCGATGTCTTTCAGCGATGGATTGCGGGCGCTTTCTTCGGCCTGGGCGAGGAGCCGCGCGTTCACGTCCTCGTCAGGGTATTTGAAGCGAACGTGAAACGATGCCCTGAGCGACGGTTCGCGCGAGCCCACCAGGAGCAGAGAATAGACCCGCTTGTTGGTGACGATGTTTACGTTGGTCTCGGCCTTTTCGACCAGCGGCTTGACGAAAAGGATGCCCGAGCCCTTCTTTGGCACAATCGACCACCCGATCGTGTCGCCGGCCGAAATCGTTTCGATTACTTCCGTCGGGCTGAGCTGGATCATCGTCGAGACGCCGATCGCCGCTTGGACCGTCACGACATTGTCGTTGTTGAAGGTGACGTAGCGAATCCGGCTGTCGCGCGACAAAACCGGGCCTGCCAACGCCAGGCAAAATGCGGCCGACAACGCGGCGGTTCTAAGCCGCCGCCTCATTGTACCGTCCTGTCGGCCGGCGCGGCGTCAGGCAGCGATTCCTGGTCACGCCGGTATTCCGTGACCTGGAAGCCCAATGGATTGTCGAACCGATACTCGTTCTTGAGCGGCGTGCTCGTGTAGCGGAATTTGACGACCGCCACCCAGTGCTCACGCCGCGTCGTGTTCTGCCGTTTCTCTTCGGTCGAAAGGCGGACCGTGGCTGTCGTGCGATTCAGGAACGACACCGACTTCACCGTTGCGCTGATGGTCGTGTCGGTCCCATACCGCTTGTCTTTGGAGTTCGGATTTGAGGGCGTAAATTCCCGCACGAGATCTTCGGCGGCTGCTCCGGTCGAATAAAGCTGCGCCAGATCGAAATTCGATTTGATCATGCGCGGGTCATAGGTCTCGCGCGCCCGGATATAGCGCACGATGTTCGCCGCCGTGACCGCTTCATCCTGGGACAGGTCACCCGGTTTCAGGGCTCGCGCAATTTCGAGGTAGCCGGTCGTTTTGTCGACAGCGACCATATAGGGTTCGTATTGCTTGAGCGGAAAAAGCAGCACGAGCGCCACCAGAGAGAGAAGCGCGATGAATCCGAAGACGCCGGTCAGCAGCCAAGCGAACGTTCGTGATCGCCGTAAGCTGCGATGGGTATCGTCTTCCCACGACTTGCCTTGCTGGTAGTACCGTTGGTGGATCAGGCTTGTTTCCGTCGGTTCGTTTGACACTTTAATTTAGCCCTATTCTCAAGCTTCCTCGCGCCGCCATCAGATCCTTTGGATCGATGACAAGTTCGGCACTTTGCTGCCGTCTACCCATGGACCCTATAGCGAGGAGGCGTTCCTGGCCGTCTCGCGTTGAATGTTGAGCGCCCTCACATCCTCAGCAAATCTCGCTCGGCCTTCGGCCGATCGCCGCACGAACGAGCCCCCCACACGCGCCGTCGTGCGCGTCACCGTGTTGTTCATCGTCCCCTTGGCGGAACGCAACATTCCACTGATCGCGCCCGCGGTTCCGATCGGCCCGCTCCCGGTCAAAATGCCGGCGATGATCGGGATTTGGAGAAGCACGTAGAATCCGACAAGCGTCACCAGCATGAGTGGCATGACGTGAGAAAGCTTGCCCGTTATGTCAGTCCCCGCGCCGCCCTCCATGGCGGAAACCGAGAGCTGGACCATGTAGTAGTAGAAGCCGAGGAAGCCGTAGATCAGCAATTGCTGCACCACCAAATTCGCGGTGACGGTGAAAAAGCCCTCGGTAAATTTGAATGAATAATTGAAGAGGGCCATGATGATCCACACCGGCCCAAGAGCCAGGATGATGAAAAGAAGGACTTTTGCAGCGATAATCGCCGCTACGGCGACGCCGATGAATAGCAGCGTAAAAATGATGATGATGATCGCCAGAAGGGCGCCGAAGAAATCGGTCAACACTGACGTGTAGAGTTCGGGCACCACCCGCAACGTCGCTTCGTAGAGGGCGTCGAACATTGCCGGCACAGCATCGACCGACGAGACCTGAGTGCCGGTCGTCGACGAAATCGTTTGGACGATGCGGTTGGCCAGAACTTCCGGGATCGACTGGACGAGCGTATAGATCGTCTCGGAGAACGGAGCCCAGTTCGTGACCATCCAGTAGATGAACATCGCGCGGCCGAGACGCCACGCGGCCTCCAGCGGCGAGGCCGTCGAGCGGCCGAAAATCTGCATGTAACCCCAAATGATCACATAGAGGACCAGCATCGCGAAGAACAGGTTTTCGCTATAAAGGCCGATGCGCTTGTACAGGACCTCTACAAAGCGAGCCCCGGCCTGATCGACACCGCTCAGAAGGTCGCTGATGATGGTCGAAACGGGGTTCATGCCTTATTCCGACACCACCTTGTCGAATGCCGAGTTTGCCGGCTTCAACTCGCCGCACGCGTCATTGGCCGCGTACGAGGAAATCGGGCCGCAAGGCGCCTTGAGCTCACGGCCCGGTCTCGCGCAGGCAGTTGCCAGCGCGACGATCATCAGCGCCAAAAACACCCGAGAATTCATGAACTTTTCTCCGCCGTCAGAGTCACGATCGCCGGCATCGTTCCCCGGATCGATGCCGGCGATCTCCGCCCCCGTAGCAAACGATTTACTGTGAACCGCCGGCATCCTTGAACGGGTTAACGTCTTTGAATTGCAGCAGCTTTTGTACCTGAGATTGTTGCGTCAGCCGGAACTTCAGGTCTTCGTTGAGGGCCGATACCGCGCCGTTCTGGACGCCGATCAGCTCGTTGATCGAGCGCGCGGTTTCCAGCTGCATGCGTGTGTTTTCGTCCACCGAACCCTTGACGTTCTCCGCCTGACCGATTTGGCCGGTCGCCGACTGCAATGACTGTTCCCGGGTCGTCACGCCTTGCGAAGCTTGCTGCGTCAGTGCGGCCAGCAGCGCCGAGGCGTTGACGCTGCCGCTGTAAAGGCTGTTCACGGCGCCTGGGTCCTCACCCTGGATGACGGCTTTCAGCTGTTTGACCAGCTGCAGGCCGTTGATCACCGCGCCGGCGATCTGTTGCGCCTGACCACCAAGCCCGCCAAAGGAGAGTGTCCCGCCGTTGAGAACCGATCCAAATGATGGCGCGGAGGCGATCGACATTCCCCCGCCGAGCCCCTGTTGACCGATGCCGAGTGATCCGTTTCGCGTCCCGGAAAGTGCCTGCAGGATCTCCTGCGACTTCTCGAGGATGTCCTCGTTGCTCTTCATGATTGAGCTGGTGTTTTCGGCGTTTTCTCGCGCGACATCCAGATTGGCGCCGTCGATAACCGCGATTTGCGCATTGCCGAGCGCAGTAGACGCGGCCAGGAATAGCGATGCTGCAACAGTCCGTTTCATAACGGGGCTCCTTTCACTCTATTGCGCGTTGCGTTGCATGATTTCCAAAGCACCCGCCGCCGCGTTGGCATTGGGAACCAGTGTGCTCTCTTCCGCGCCGCCCGATCCTGTGACTCGTTTGGCGCAGCCGGGCCACAAATGCTCCGGCACCTCCAGCCTGCCCAGGATGACGGGATCGCATGAGAACGGGTTTTCCGTGCCCTCACTGGTACCGAATTTTGACACCTGAGAGAGCTTGGTGTTGCGCTGCAGAAGACGACCATTCAGCAGCTCGTTCACCGCTGCAGAACCCTGGATTAGCTGGTTGAGCAGGTCAGCATTCAAACTGCGCGCCGTGGAGTTTTCGTCCCAGGCATCCATGTATTCTTCCTTCGTCCCGACACCCGCCGCCAACGTGTCGATGAGGCTGGAATACTGCGATCGCTGCGCACCGCTTGCTTCGAGCCCCGCAGCCGTCTTGTTGACGGCATTGACACCGCCAGTCTGTGCGGCACCGGCAGCGGCGGTGCCGCTAACCTGGATGCTAAAGGGCGGCGGGGCGGCAGCCGGCGCTTTACCGGACCCCGCATACTCATTGAAGTATCCATGCCAGCGCCCGACGCCAGCCGACCAATTGGCCTGTTCGGCCGCCGTCGAACCGTTGTAGTAAGAGGCGAGGCATGCGTAATTCGTGCCGCCGCATTTCTTGACCGCCTGGCTCAGCAGCTTCACCCCGCCCTCGACATTCTGTTCGTTGATATCGCGATCGAAGCCGAGGCCGCGGCCCGTCCTCTTGGTGAGCTGCATCGCGCCTTTCACGCCAGTATGGCTGCCGGCGCAGGTGTCGAAGCGCGCTTCCTGGTAGGACACAGACAGCGCCAATCCTTCCGAAATGCCATACTTCTTTGCGTAGTGCCGGATGAGCGACACATTGCCCGCATCACGCGCGAGCGCCTGTTGTGGCGAGCGCCGGAACATTTCGTTCCGGTATTTGTTCGAATAGGTGCAGACGACGGCCTTGCGCTGTCCAGTTTCAGACTTCTTGTCCTCATTGGAACTGTCGTTCTGGAACTCATCTTTTTTCCGCTCGACGAGGTTCGGATCGTCTTCAACAGCGATTTGTGCCAGACCAATGCTCGGGCCGATGAGCATCGGCGCCGTCACGACCGTTGCGAACAATGTGGCCGACCGGCCGGCTTTAGGCTGCCTGCTCATCCGCTTCCGTCTCCCATCCACAAAAATAGGGGAGCCACGCCGTCGGCTCTTCGCCATAGCGCTTGCGCAGCTCCTCACACTCACGAACGGTTTTTTCGTTGCCCGACAGGACCCTCACCAGGTCCGGCATCGTCGAAAGGTCGAGTTTGGCGACGATCGAATCCGACGCATGCTTCACAAGAAACGCGCGGCTTTCCTTTGCCGTCTCCCTGACAAACCGAAACTCCTTGGACGTTAAGGTGAACCGTCTGCGGTAGGATTCCTGATCGGCCTTCGGGTTTGGAAAGAAAATGTTGGTGGAGGTTTGCTCAATCAGCGTGTTCGAGATTGCCGACCTTGCTACATCGTCCGCGGATTGGGTGCCGAAGCCGACCACGCCGTTGCGCTTGCGGATCGTCTTCAACAGGTCCTTGATGAACTCGACGAAAACGTCGTCATCCAGGAGCTTCCAGCCTTCATCGAGGAATACCAGGAACGGATCGCCGTTTATCTCCTGGTCGATGCGGAAGAACATATAGAGCAGTGCCGCCGTGCGGATTTTCGGCTCGTTCAGGATTTTGGTCATGTCGAAGCCGATCACCGCCGTCGAGAAGTCGAGTTGGTCGGTCGCATTGTTGAAGAGCCAACCTCTGCTCTTCGTGTCGAGCCACGGCTCGAGCCGTTGTGTCAGGTCGTTCATCCCCGGTTGCAAACGACCGCGCAGGACCTCCGGCAGCATCGAAAAGACGCGCCGCTCTTTCGGAATCCTGAAAATCTGGTCGACCGCATCGCCGATCACGCGGATCTCGGCGGGCTCCAACGTGCCGTTGTCAGGCTTCAGCAGATATTGCAGCAACGTATCGACGAATGACCGGTTTTCCGGCGTGTCATCCAGCTGCAGGGGCGCGAACCCGGTTTGAACACCGGGTTGCAGAACTTCATAGCGGCCGCCGAGCGCTCGCACGAAGATTTCCGCGCCGCGATCCTTGTCAAAATAGACGCAGCGCGGCCGAGGCTCGACCCTCATGCTTTGAGCCAGCAGGAAGGACATCGCCACGGTCTTGCCCCAGCCGGTCGGGCCAAAAACCGTGAAATTTCCCACGTCGTCGACATGGAAATTGAAATAGTAGGCTGTTTGGCTTGTCGTCTCGAGCAGGGCGATGGGACGTTTCCAATGCAGCCGGTCTTTCTGGCCGGACGGGAAATTATGCCCCGAAAACAGTCCCGCGAAATTCATCGACGAGATCAATGCCTTGCGTGCGATGTAGCTAAAATTCCCCGGCAGTTGCGCCCAAAACGCCGGCTCCATGTTCAGACGCTCTCGTACCGGAATGATCGCCAGACGCGACATTTCCGACTGCACGTCGGAAATTGCCTTGTTGAGCTCCGGAACTGACCGAGCGACGACGCAAACGGTCAGATGATGGTCGCCGAACACGACTTCGCCTTGCGCCAGCTTGTCCATGCCGTCGTGAACGGATTGCTCGACTGAGGTGCCCCCTTCATCAGAGCCGACAACCTGTCGACCGATCTTGCGGATTTGGCCCATTGCGGCAACGCGGTCCTCCAGGGCGAAGGACTGTGTAATGATGATCTCATGAGGCAGGCGAAGAAGCCCGTCGAGGCCGCCCGGCGTTGTGTAGGGGGGATACTCCTTCATGGAGATCATCGCGGCCAATTTCGAACTAGAGGGCTCTGCCCCCTTGATCTCGATCGCCTCGCGCCCGAACAGCAGTTGCCGCGTCGGAATTGCCTCAGCCAAACTCATTCGGGGGAGCGGGACTTCCACCTCATCGGCGCCCGCCAAGATCTTCGCTAGAAATTCCCCAGGCTCCGAAAATACGCTGCCGTTGCGCTCGACCACGCCGAGTTTGCGCGCCCCATAGGCGCCGAAATCCTGCACGATGCTGTCGGTCACATCGTGCAGTTCCTTGAGTGCTTCGGCGCGGGTTTCTTCGCCGGCCGATTGCAAACGAAACTGATCAAAAACCTTGTCCACCCAGCCGATCTTTCCGACCATCGGCCGGCGTATGACCGTCATATAAACTTCGTTGACGAACAGGTTTTTGGAGGACAGCGCCTCCATGTAACGCGCGTCCAGCTCCGCGACGAACGGGTTGTCGAAGCTACCTTCGATCTCCGGCGTGATGTGGCGACGGATGATCGTCGCATAGACGGCAAAGCGCGACGACGAGAGATTGCGGAATGTGGTGTTGCGGTTCAGGACACGGGCGTTGAGCTCTGACTGGTCCATCGTCTGGAACGGCAGACCGCCCATGCGGATGATGCAGGCCAGAAACCCCGCTTTGGTCACTAACGCATTATCATCCACATGACGCAGAAAAGGGACGTGTTCACTCACGCCCTGCTCCTTTTTGCGCTGCTTGCCGTATTTCAGATCAGCGTTGATGCTCACGGAGAATAACTCCTGGCTCCCCAAAACGAGGTGTTTCCCATCGCCCGCTTGGTCAGAAAAAGGCGCTCGAAAATATGAAAAATGTGAATGTCGCGTTGACACAGATAGGCCGATACTCCGTGGCCGATCACGGCCACGAGGGGCGGAAGCAGAATGTTGCTGGTGGCGATGAAAAACACGACGCCGATCAAACCGTTCAGCCAAAAAATCTCGTAACGCACCCCCAACACCATCAAGGGGCGCGTTAAGGCGAGGCTCACAGGCTCGGCCGTCGGCAGGTCGTCTTCGTTGTCGTTCATGTCTTAGCTCGAGGCGGTCTCACGGATTGCGTCGACCAGTGTTGAGGCGCCAAACACGAAAGCGATGCCGACGACGATCGAGAACGCCAGCGGCCAGGCCAGGCGGCCTGTCATTGCCATAAACCCGAGGAAACAGACCGCGATGATCGCAATAGAGCGCGCGATGTTGCCCTGCAGGACGCCGACCAGCCAATCGAAGACACCTTCGATTGGCGCGGCGTCTTGGGCGTAGGCCGCGACCGGCTGCAAAAGCGTGCCGATTGCGACGGCAGCAGCGAACTGCAGCGTCAACTTACTCCACTTCAATAACATGTCCGTCCTTCCACGCATTTTCGAGTTTCCCTTCTCCGTTGACCTCAGACACGTTCGCCGGCTGCGACGAGCCGACCATGGCTGACAGCTTCCAGCGGTTGAGAACCTTGATGATGTAGCCGGCTGTCTCCGGAAACTCCGGAATGCCCTGGCTCTGACGAACGTTTGCAGGCCCAGCATTGTATGCGGCGAGCATCAACAGTGGGTCGCCGAACTCACCGTAGAGCTGCTTCAGATATTTGATGCCGCCGCGAACGTTCGCCTCGACATCACACCTGTCACGGACGCCAAGATCGCCCGCCGTTGCCGGCATCAGCTGCATGATCCCCACGGCGCCTGCCGACGATTGCTTGCGCGCCGCGCCATGCCTGCTTTCGACCCAAGCCACCGCATCGGCCAAGTCAGCATCGACACCTTCCTCTGCGGCCACCGCGCGCACGAGGTCGCTTACTGCCTTGCTGTCGACTGCCGGACACTCGGTTGCCGCTGGCGACCGCGTCTCAGGCGACTGATGATTCAACGTCACGGTGTACCCGGCAGGTTTCTCGTTCCGAAACGCCGCTGCCATGCGGGCTGCTACATTTACCGGTTGCAGAGGGTGCCGAGGGACGGCATCCTGCGCATGGCCCTGTGTTGCTAGCGCAACCCCCGCCGAAACAATTCCGACGAACGAAACTCTGGCCATTGCGTCGCTCCGGTTATTACTTTAACTTACGTCATAACCGCGGCGATCCCGCTCGTCAACAAGCGACTACAACCATGGCTTTCTTTCTCGTCGGTAATTCGCCCCTTTTGCTGCTGACCATAGCGCGGGCGACCTCAGCGCGTCCAAGCCGCCCGTGTTGCGCCTTCGGCGCTGCCCGCGCCAGCCGCTTGACGCTTTCGGTCAGCCGCGCACAAATGCAGCCAAAACGGAGAATACCGTCATGAAATTGATCGTTCCCGCTTTGATTGCCGCCGCTGCCTCGATGAGCGCGGCATCCGCCCAGGACGAGCCGTCACCGTTCGCCGAACCGCGTGTTGAATATCTCAGCCAGTTCGCCGAACCTCACAAGAAGGTCTTCGTTCTTGAACGCTACGATGCATCCGGCAAGCTCGTAGCTCGCGAGGTCGACGAAATCTCGTCTCCCGTCGAAATCATTGACGCGACGCATCGCAAGATCAACGGCGTCGAATATGTCTTGCGCGGCCTGACGTCCTGCCCGTCCAAGAAGGTCATCTACAATCGGGTGCAGACGTGGGATTGCAAGGACGCCGCGAAAGATGACGCCGGCACGATCTACAACAAGCGCGCCAGCGTAATCCTTTGCAAGACGCTGGTCCTGCAATCGACGCCCGGAACGCCCGATCCTGTGTCCTGCTTCGCCCGTGTTGGCGAAGGGTCGGCCAACGATCCGTACGTCGTCGCCAACGACGACGACTCCATGGTCTTCCAGGGCTTTGCTCAGATCGCCGTTGACAAGAAGGGCAAGCCGCTTCGCCCCGACCTCCTCGAGTCGGCCGTCATAGGAAAGGAAATGGGCCTTGGCGATACGAGCCAGTAATATTCCTTTGACGGTGACTGCAATCGCCGCGACCCTTCTTCCTGCCCACGGGCAAAAGGTGGCGCCGAGCTTCGCCGTCCCCAAGAATATCACGTTGCAGACCGGCGACACCTGGGAGTCCGATGGTCAGGTCTACCGCCTGTATGGCGTCCAGTCCTGTATACGCGGCATCATAGCTACCGACACTGCCGGTAACAAACACGACTGCGGAAGTCTTTCGCTGGCCCAGCTCGGAGGCTTGTTTCAGACGGCGGCAGTGACTTGCCAACCGATCGGGCGAGCGCGGGACGACGCGATTTTCGCGGTTTGCGCCGCCGAGATCGAGGGTTCGACAATCGATGTTGGCACAGCCATGATTTCTTCGGGCTTCGCCTTTGCGGCAACCTATCCGGATGGCAACGCCGTCAACATGAGCTATGTTGTTGCGGAACTGATGGCAAAAGACGCCGGTGAGGGCTTGTGGGCCTATAAATTCCCACATCCCGTCCAGGCGCTTTTGCAGACCTCGCAGCCCGCGGCTACGAAAGGAGCTGGCCAGTGACAATGCCTGATTCTCACTACAATCGCCCTATGACAATCGTGCACTCGGAAGGGCTAGAAGCGCAAAGGCAAGCTGAACGGGATCTCGCCGATCTCCACAGCGGTAACGGTTGGGCTGTAGCTGCCATCATTTTCCTTCTGGCGCTCACGTGGCTTTGCAATCAATTTCCCGCTCTAGGCGATTTGCTCCTTAGTCTTTGGTATTCATGAACAGCATCACGTCCTCTGCCATCGCTCTCGTGATCGGAATCGCCATAGGAATCGGCGGGACCTATGCACTGACATCGTCTACGTCTGGAAAGTTTCAGTTGGAAATTCCCACTGAGGAAGAAGCTCGCGCGTCGCTTCAAGCCGCGAAGCCCAATGATTGGCCGAATCTGCAATTGTCGTTGGGGCTATGCGACAAAGACACCCTGGGACCCGGTGTACGATGCGCCGTTGACGTCACTTATGACGGTCTCGGCGGCCAAAGGAAGAGACAATCCATCGTCGGCTTTTCTCAAACCCCGAGCGGCTGGATGGCCTCGCTCTATCAATAGCCGTCATGATCTGAAAACGACTGCAAAAGCGTCTCCCAGTCCTTCTCGTCCAAACCGCTCGCACCGTCGCGCAGGAGCGTCCGCACATAGGCCGCCTTGGCGGCTACATCGATCATTGACGTAGCTCTGAAAGCCAACAAAGCGTGTCGCGCTTTCCGCTCCACTCCAACCACTGTTGTGTCGGAGGAACGCGAACGGTCACCACTTCTCTCCTTCACCACTTCCTCCAACGCCCGGCAGGCTCTTCGATGCCTCGCGATCAGCACCAACAATATCCGGCCGACACGCTCAATGCGCTTGCCGTCTGAAACAACCAGCTTGATATCCATGATCTTCCCTTTCCGCGTAGCGGTCCTGGTCTGCCGCAAGGCAGGGCTGTCCGCCCTGCCCTCGCAGCGTCGCAAGTCAGACCCGGCAGAAAGGGGGAAAGGCCAAAATCGGAAGGGGGATCACCCACCCGCAGGGACATCCTGAGGGCTGCGAGCAGCCCGGAGGGATGGTGCTGCAACGGCCGCAGGCCGGAAGCATGGGGAAGACCGATTTTTGCCTTGTTGGGGAAAGATGGCTGGAACCATCGTTCCCCTCAGCTAACTTAAGAAAGCCCGGGCGATCCGCTACCAGCCGTTCAAGGCTTCGGCGATCGCCGAACAGGAGCTGCCGAAGCAACTGGCGGACGGTGTCAAAACGACGTTCGGTAGGCAGCCTCCTCACAAATCCGTTTCTCTCTGACTTCTCTCTGACTTCTCTTCGGAGGCTTGTGCGAAGCGTGTTGACTTTGTGCCGGCGAGCCGCTAGAGAGAAATGATAACCGCAACCAGAGAGGAATTACCAAATGACAAACGTATTCAAGACACCCGAGAAGGTGCAGACCCGCTCGCGGCTTTTCAAGGCTGGCGTGGCGACGTTGGAGAAGGCCGGATGGAAAGTCGAGCGCATCCGCGGGGTCGGGAAGTCCAGCGTCCGTCGGATCACGAGAGGCCCGGAGAGCAAGGTCGTGACGATCCGGACGACCCAGAACACCTGGATCGCCTTCCCGCGGAACAAGGACGACACCGCCTGGGGGACACTCGCCGACGTCGACGCGGTCGTCGCCGTCTCGGTCGACGAGCACGACAGCCCCCGCTTCGCGCAGGTCCACATGATCGACGGCGACGAAATGCGCGGCCGCTTCGACCGGGCTTATGCCGCCCGCCACGAGGCCAACTACACGATGCCTCTCGGCCGCGGCATCTGGCTGTCGCTTTACCAGAAGGAAGCCAAGGACCCGGTGACGCTCGTCGGGGCCGGCGCGGGCCTCGACAACCCGGTCCTCGCCAAGATCCCATTGGACAGCATCGACGCGGTCGAGCCTGAGACGGCTGCCGAAGCCGAGGATACTGACGAGGCGGACACCGAAGACGCGCCGCTGACGATCGCCGAGGCCAAGCGCCGCCTCGCGCTGACTTTCGGGGTCTCCCCCGCTAGCATCAAGATCATCGTCGAGGGGTAGTTCCCCCGATGCCGTATCGGGGATCCAAATAGCGGCAGGGCATCCCCCTCGCCGCTATTTTCCTGCTAGCACCTTACTTACCGAGTCCTTCGAGCGTCTGCGCGACGAACTCCCAACCTTCCCGCGTCACGACGAACTCTCCGGCGATCTCGTCGACCGTCAGGTAGCCCTTCTTCACGAGGGCGCCCGCGACCCAAACGTCGGGCCGGAAGAAGGTACCGTGCATCTCGATGCCGCGCAGATGGATGCGGCCGCCGGAAAAGACCAGGTACGCCATGAACAGCGCCCGGGTGCGCGGCGTGTCGTTCTTCGCGTCATTGTTGTCCTGTCCCCAGTTTCCGTAGTCGGCGAGGTTCTCGTACGGGTATTGGTTGAAGCTTTTCGCCGAGGACGGCTTGCCGTCTATTGCGACCGCGAGCGCGTCGATGATCCGCTTCGCCGTGTCCTTCTCGATATCCAGCATGCCTGCCCTCCCCGTTGTCGCTGTCACGCCGGTAATCGAGACTCGACATAGCACATCATGAAGGCACTCGCATGCTGACCTTCGCCGCCTCTACGTCGTCTTCGGCACCGCCTTCCTGACGGCCTCCTTGTAGATCGTCGGCAACCTCAAGAAGGCAAGCTAGCCCACAATTCCCCGCGCATAGTCACGGTCGCGCTGGCGCGTGGCCCGCCGCCCTGCTGTGGCTGGTCGGCGCGGCAGCCTGGGACATTGTGGACGGCTGACCGGGCGTTGAACCTTTTCGCCGCCGGTCCCGTTCTCGCCGCGAAGGAGGCAGCCAAGTAGTCCCGGGAGGATACGCGGACGTTGGGTGGGTTCGCTACCGGATCGCTGGTCCAGCTCGCGCAGTCACGGTTCAGACGGAACCCAAGAGTTGCACCCTGGACGGGCTGCATAAGGCAGCCAGGGCCTCACGCAATAGAGGCTCGGCAGTCGCTCGCAGCGCAGTGTTCCGAAAGGCACTTTGCCCGCGCATGCCTGCTTAAGAGAAAGCGCCCGCGCCCACCGGGGTAGGGTCGACAAACGACTGCAAGAGCAGATTCCAATCGGCGTCTTCCAATCCGCTGTCGCCCTCGTTGAGCAACCAGCGGAGGTGCGTGGCTTTGGCAGCGCAATCCTCGATGCTTTCGACCGCAAATCGAAGCATCTCGTCCCGTGCATGCTCTTCTTGGGCAAGGAGCTCGTTCAGTCGCATTTCGAGCCGCGCTGAAAACCGATTTTCCGTTTCGCACTCGACGAGCCGCCGACACAGACGCTCCACCTGCTCTCTCAACTGACGATGCCGTCGAAGTATCGTTATGAGCGGCCTTTCAGCGATAGGATCCTCAAAGCGTTCACCATTAAACGTTACGACAGCCAGAGTCATATCGCGCATCCTCAATCGGCACCTGAATGCCTCGTCAGAAATGCTCCCCGCGATTCGAGTGATAGCCCGATATCGGTCAGAAAAAAGGGGGCGACGTCGCCCCCTTTTTCTGGTGCTAAAATGGCATGCACCTTGACTCAAAATGAGGCACACCAGGCGGGCTTTCGATCAGCTATCAGCCCCCGCCGGAATAATCATCGCAACCAGTCCAGACACGGCAATCCTAAAATTGCGCGAATCTGTCTTTGACCTTGTTCAGGAAGCGGGCTCGGCTCCTGTCGGTTGAGCGATCCATGTCGTAGTGGGCGAGATATTGCACTGGTGCCATCGGCCTGATCTGGGATCGTAGCAACCGTTTCACCACTTTGCGCGGAGGATCGCCCGCGAGGAGGGTGTGAGCCCTCGGCGCCCCATAGGTCATGACCGCCGCGAGCTTCGTGATGTTGGTGAGCTTTGGCCTAACTCGGCCGTTAACCAGAGCGAACGCCACGCCAGGAAGCCAAACGCGATCAAAATAGCCTTTGAGGATCGCGGGAAACCCAAGTGTCCAAACCGGCGAAACGATGACAAGCGCGTTCGCCTCTTCCAACCGCCGCACGTAGCTCGCCACGGCCCGCCGGTTGTCGGGAATCTCGTAGTAGCCGATGCGATCCTGATAGCTCATCACAGGATCGAAGCCTTCCGCATAGAGGTTGCAATTGTCGACGGTGTGCCCCGCCGTTTCAAGGCCGGCGACCGTCTCCCGATGCAGCGCCGCCCCGTAACTTGAATCGTCCGGATGAGCATGCAGAACCAATACCCTCATCCCCATCACACCTCTCACTTCTGCTAAGCCACCCCGACGAAACTGCATGCCAAGTCGTGCCGCGCCTACACACGGCTCAGCGGAAAATCGAACTGGACGGATGTGCCGCGCCCGGCGGCGGAGTCGAGCCGCAGCTTCCCCTTCATGCAGCGCACCAGATCCACTATACTGGCCAAGCCCATGCCAGTGTGATTGCCACCACGCGTCGAGAAGAATGGCATCGTGGCATTTTTCCTGACGTTTTCAGTCATCCCGTTGCCGTTGTCTTCGACGCTCATGATCAGACGCCTCGCGCCGATCAGAGGTTTGTGGAGTCGACCACGTATTGTTATTTGCGGGTATTCCCGACCTTCCATCGCGGCCTCCGCGTTTCGCACCAACTCACTCAGGATCACGTGAAACTGGGACGCCGGTACACGGGCACCAAGCGCTTCGTCGCTGACGTCCAGTTTCAGGATTTCATGTCGTTCGACATTTCCAGCAATGCCTGAGAGCAGCGCTGAAAGGGATTTCAGTTGACTTCCTAGGGTCCCCTTCGGTTGCTCGTAGGCCATAATGATATCCCGCAAGCGGGTATTCATTCTTTCGAGATCCCTGGCGGCCGCTTGCGCTTGATCGATCATGCCCTTGTCGGGAGCCTCACCCTCTTTCACCTCGTCGAGAAAAAGCCTGAGCGCGCTGATATGGGACGTCGTCGTGTGCGCAAACAGGCTGGAGAATGAGCGCAGATGCTGCTCCTTCCACTGGACGAAACGCGACTGCCAGGCGGAACCGACCGCGATCAGCACGATCGTGGCTAAGCCCATGACCAGCACAAAGCCCAGGCGTCTATTCCGCTCTTCCGTGCGCGCGGCATCGCTATATGCGGTCATGTGCTCAAGAGCAGCGTTGGAAACACGGAACATGTCCGACCTCAACTCGGTCAGCTGCGCCAGCGCTTTGCTATAGTTTTTACTTGCCTCCTGTGTCGCAGGAACGACCGCGGTTTCAATCACTTCCAGCGCGTTCGTCAGCCGTCCGATATCCCGTTCGCCGAGATAGCGGCCGATATATTCCAGTGACAATGTTTGCCGGACATTGTGCGCCAAGTGACGAACGTCCCGGTTTATCCGGGGCAACTTTTTTCCAGTGGCGAGCGCAATCTGAAGCTCTGTCATGACACCCGTCAGGCGTTCCCGAATCTGGGCCGCTCGCCATTGGATTTCATATGTCTCTTGCAGCACCTGACTTGTCTGCTGGTGCTGCCGGTCCGCTTGAAAAAACGCCCACACGCTGACTGCTACAGCGCCCATCAACACTAGGTAGAGGACGTCGACGAAACTGATCCGTCTCATCATTTGACCGGTCGCACAGCGATAACCCACCACACCCACAAATTATTGCGGGCGGGAATGTACGACGCCGGCAGGTTGTCGTACGGCCAGACGACGAAAAACGGCCCGGACTCGTCGATGTCGAGCGGGCGGTAGGTGTCGTCGGCGTCGCACTTCCCGGTCTGCCGATCTGAGTCCGTGCATTCCTTTTCATACGCGATCATGGGAGCATAGCTGTCGATGTCCGCCTTCGGCACTCGTGCCATAAAGCCATCGTCCGCGCGGACCTCTACTGCCGCGTGTTCATCGAGGTCATGCTTGGCCAACAAATCCTTGAGAAAAACGCCTCGAAACCGCACGATCTCTCCCGTCTTCGTCCATGGCGTGCGAGTCGCGCGCTCGCGCACCGGGAACTGTTTTTTCATCATGTCGATGCCGTAGGAGGCCAATTGGGTTCCCGCGTCCGTCTCGATGACCAGTTTCTCGGGATCGGTCACCGCAGATGTAACCTGGGCGAAACTGACGGTGGCGACCGCACCGGCGAACGCAATCGCGACGGTCGGCGCAGCAAGATGAAGGCCCAGGAGCTTGTTTTTCAACATGGTCGTCAGATCATACTTTTCGGCAGGAGCCCGTTTCGGGCCAGTTTGGCGCGGGCGGTTTTGTAGTACTTCCTGACCGTTTCATCCGATTCCAATCCCCATGACTCTCGCGCCTGCTCGAACACTTCAGCGCGCGTTGTTCCTGGCGAGCGCTGCAGCACACGATTGAAGATCTCCTCTTCGCGTTGCGTCAGATCGGAATAGTGCAGACGGAAATCCGCCTCCGACTCTTCAGCCTCCGGCAGCTGAGCAACGAATTCGCCCTCGGCGGCGCGCCCAAGGATGTTTTGCAGCAGATCCGAACCAAGTCCGCTTTTGCCGATATAGGCGGCGCATCCGAGACGGCGGCATTCTTCAGATTCATCGACAGTTGGTGACCCGGTCATGACAATGTGGGTCGATTCGCTGGCCGCAGCTGCAACTTCCCGGATCACGGTCAGTCGATCGGCCTCTGACGTGGGGTCAAAACCGGGTAACCCGACATCCGTGACGATGAGATCGAACTCATTGTCTCGCAGCAAATGCTTTGCACGCTCGAGCGTCCCGGCGACCAGTACCAGGGTCTGCTTGCTGAAAAATCTCTTGAGGCGGCGTTGAAGCATGTCGCCATAAAGGGGCTGGTCCTCGATCACCAGCACTTGAAAAATCTGCATTCGACACCTCGCTGCCGATTCCGAAGCCGCCATTTGCGACCGCGGATTCGGAGATGATGTCGCCCCCTGCTACCGTTGATTGTCGTACTTTAATTGAGGTTTGTGTCAAGCTTTTCGCTGCTGCTTTTTTGAACGATGGCTGGGGCAGCCGCGGGGAACTGTGTCTTCCCGGCATCACATGACGCGCTACGTTTTGCAATTCCCCGCCTAGCTCCGCAATGCCTTGCCGACGAGGACCGGCGCAGTCTTGCTCGCCTTCCCTCATGTGAATCCGGGGATGCTGTGGGGAGCGACAACGTCGCAGAGGTGAACAATTTGGCTGTTTTTTTTGCCTGTCCGGACGCGGCGATTGGCTGGTATCGATTGGACGGGAACAGTCCCCCTAGCGGCGAAAAAATCTCATGCCGGCGCAACGGCGGCAAGGCTCAGCTGCGTATCCCACACCGTTCTTGATCACGGCGGCGTCGCGATCGTTTTCGAGCGCCTGCAGCCCGACGCCGTGACACGATACGCAAGGCACGCTGCCTTGCTGATCCTTGCCAAGTTCAGCGGCCCACCATCGGAGTTCTCGACGCTGCCTTGGGTTCAAACTGTCCGGTGTCATCCCTTTGGCATTCCCGCAGATTCAGGAAGGCAAAAAACGCCTTGCGTGATCGAAAGCACGACCCCTCCTTTCGGTTCGACAATGGCTCCCGTCCAGGCTTGCGAGTAAGTGCGGCTCGCATCGACCGCCGTCAACCACAGGACCCGGTTGTCCGCCAACTCGACTTTCACCTCCGCCTGCAGGGGACTGTCATTGACCGTCTGCCGGTAGTGTCGCTTGATCTTCACCGTCCCGTCGGCAAACAGCGCACGGCTGTTTTCATATTCGATCTCGAACTTCACACCTCCTGCATCGCCGATTTTGCAAGTCCCGTCTCGCTCACAGATCGTGCGGGCCGTCGCTTCGCACGTCCAGTTATACCCTGACTGCCACATCGGATTGCCTGCCTGCGCAAACGCGAATCCGGGCACCAGCAGAGTGATGATCGCTGCGGGGGCGATCGCACGCATTCGAAAGAGTGACACGCTGTCATTGTTCATGGTTCTTCCGGCCCGTTTACCTCAGTCTTCGGCGTGACCAGCAACGGCCCTTGTCGCCGATGAAATCCAGTGCTGGCGCTGTTCTGATAGAACGCCAGCGTCATCGCTGCCACATGCAATGCAGCGTCAATCCCCTCGCGCTCTGCGCGTTCGCGCAGTTCCTCAAAATACATGTCCGCGATCTGTTGGGCGTCGCTCATGCAGCGATGTTAAAGTATCAACTCCTTTGTCGCTAGAGGGGAAAGGAGGGCTCTGCCCCCTCTCCCCAACAAGGCGAAAACCGGCATCCCCCATTCTTCCTCCGCTGCTTCGCCGGCTCCGTGCAGGACCGGCTGCGGATCCGCGTGCGAGAATCTTGCGCCGGCCCTTCGGGTAAGTGGTCCCCTACCGGTTTTCGCCCTGCCGTCACGATCCTGAGCGCCACGCGCGCCGACTGGATCAAGAACAACGTAAACGTTGGCGACAGCGTTTACGCGGAAGGCCGGGTTGGCAAACTCGTCCAACGAAAAAGACCGCAAGACGGTCTACACGACAGATGTGATTGCGGCCATCTTCACCCGCGTCCATCCCCGCTGCGAAGCGAAGGAAGACACGACGACAACGAAGAATAGCCAGCAACAGGGGCGGCGTAAGCCGCCCTGCCCTTTTGTAGCGAACCCGATCCGGGCCGAGAACGAGCGCGCTGACGGCGCAAGGCCGAATTGGACCAGGCGGCGCACGGTAAGCCGAGGGTTGTCGGCGATCAGGTTTTTACTTTAACTTATGCACCCAGCCGCTTACGGTGGCAAATCATCGAATCGTGGAGAACGGATACAGGCAAAAAGAAAACCCGGCGCGAAGGCCGGATTTCCAAGAGGTTGTAGCTAGAACGGAACGCCAATTCCGTCGATTGCCACCAAAAGAAGATGGCAAAATCTAGCTGCTTCCTCTGACAGTCGCAACAGGAAAATGCGCTTTCGCGCCACGGATTTTCTTTGCCGCAAGCAAGGGAAAGACGTGGTGACCATACACACCGAAATGGCCCAGTGGCTTGCCGACATCACGACGGTCAAGCAGATCGACCACTATCTTGCACTGGTCTGGCGAGGGCTGGCCGAGGGCGCCTTGAGGGACCAGGAGGCGCAAGAACTAAGCGAGGCCGCCTGTTCGCGGCGCTCCTTTTTACGAGAGGCGCGCGAAGCGCGTATGCCGCCGGCGCGCACCTACTTTCCGCAGCGCCCGAAATCCAAGCAGTCGCGCCACCAAGCGGCGAGCGGGTCGCGCTGCCCCGTCCGATGGGCGAGAAAACGACGCTTGGGCGATATGGCCGCCCTGCCCCCAAATGTGCGGGATCGCTTCACGGAGGGTGAACGGGCCGTGCTTTATATTGTCGCCTCGGATTGCCGCCAGCACGGCTCTTGCGGATCGAGCGTCAAGGAGATTGGCGACCGCGCCGGCGTCGGCGCCACCACCGTCCGCAACGCGCTGCGCCAGGCCCGCCATCTTGGCCTGCTCGACATCACAGACCGCCCGCAATGGCGCGCCAGGCATCTGCCAAACCTGGTAAAAATCCAGTGCCGGCGCTGGCTCGCATGGCTCAAAAAATTTCGGCCGAACCTCGGCGTTAAATTTTGTCCGACTGGGTTCAAAAAAGCGGCGTCCTCAGGAACCTTCGGCAATAAACAGAAAGGCGGACAGCGTTCTTACAGCCGGACCGGTGGCCCTTCGGGCCGCTTTCCGCGGTTTGCTGGACGCAAACCACCGTCCGGCTGACGGCTGGGACGCATAACCCAGCCAGTCCGCACCCAATCGAACCGTTGCGAAGGGGCTTTTGAACAAGCCTGCCGGAGCCGCTTGCGCCCGCAAGGCAAAAATCAGCGCTTTGGCACGCGGCCCAGGAGCAGAGCGGCCATCGGCACGCCAAGCCCTTTGGCGATCATGCCGATTATCGCCAGTGTCAGGTTCTGCTGCCCTTGCTCGATCTTGTAATAGGTGACGACCGAGATGCCGATCAGGTCGGCAACATCCTTCTTCATCATGTCATTGCGGCTGCGGAAGCCATTTATCGCGCGCGCGATGTTGTCCTTGATCTGCTGGACGTCGAGCCGCTTCATCGATGGTTCCAGGACTGCCGGCGGCAGCAGCAGTTCAGCGACGCTGATTTCAAGGGCCCGCGCGAATAGCGCGACGGTCCCGAGAGTTAGATTCTGCTCCTGCCGCATCGTCAAATAGTAGGTGCGGTAGGAGAATTCCTTTTCGCTGGCAAAGCTCTTGATCAGCGCCACGAAATCTCGATTCGACAAATTCCGCCGCTGTCGTTCTTCTTCGAGTTTTGCCGCTATCTGCGCCTGCATCGCATCGCGCTCTGAGTTGTCCAAGACGTTTCTCGGATCGTATTTTTCCACCGCCGTCCAACCCCATACAAACCTCCTTTCGCGGCCGCAAGAAATCAATTAAAGTATAACCTGCGACGTCCGTGAAAGGAGCTCCCGTTGATCAAATCTCTGCTCTATGCCGCCGCTCTTGCGGCCGGCTCCCTCTACGCCAGCAGTGCGCCGGCATCCGAATGGGGCTGTCAGGTTCTGCTGTGCGTTTCCGGGAACTGGCAAGCCACCCCAAGCTGCCACCCACCAATGTACCGGCTCCTCGCCGCCATGAAGCGTCCTGGTTTCTCCTGGCCCACCTGCCCCGCCGCGAGTTCCTCCGCGGCGCGGAATGACGTGTATGACGACTGCCCGGAAGGTTGGACCGTCGGCTACAGCGATGTCGGGCACGACGGCAACCGGTCAAAACCAAACATGTGCGAGAAGCGCGAGAATCTGTGCTTCAACCACGGCAACGGCAGGCCAATCTTCAAGCCAGTCACCAACCGGCGTGACGGCGACAGTTGCCAGAAGACCATCAGCATGCCGCGGCCGGTGCGGTCAAAGCCTTGGTACGTCGAGTACACCGACGCCAAGGGCTTGAGGCAGCGGGCCTGGTTCAATCTCAACATCTGATTGCTGCTTCCGCCGATTCTATGATGACACTCTAATTGACGTGCGAACGGAAATCGAGCCACCTAATTACAGAAGGTATCCCAATATGCGCAGCATCAACCGTTTCACCGTTGCCGGGAACGTAGGCAGCGTCACCAGCTTCAATAAGGCGGTCAAGGTCAGCATCGCTGCCGACCGCCATTGGACCAACGACGCCGGTAAAAAGGAAACCAGGACGGACTGGGTCACCGTCACCGTGTTCGATGATCAGGCCGCCTGGATCAAAGACAACGTTTCCAAAGGCCAGCCGGTCATTGCCGAAGGCCGCATAAACAACTCATCCTACGAAAAGGACGGCGAGACGGTCTACACGACCGATCTCGTCGCGACGACCTTCAACGCCTTTCAGGCCACCAATGCCAATACGAGCGATTGACGGAACCGTCCGACGGTTCTGCACGCTTTCGCTTCGCCCTCCGGCAACGTCTGCAGCGGCCTAGTCGTCGCGGCGGCGCAATCCGGCAAAGGCACCGCTATCGCGGCTGGGTTCGTGCCCCTCCCCTTCGGCCGAGTGGCGCCCTGGCAGACCATCCGACAAAAGTGGTGGAGGAACCTGCCTCCCCTGCCCTGCTCGAGCGATGTGTCGACGCAGAAGCGTGAGCCTTCGATCATCGCAACGTGTGGCCTGAGCTGGCCACTCGGCTCAAGGTCAGGAATCAGCTTCGATAGCATCATGGGCCCGTCCGGGAGCAGCCGTGCGCAGCCCACAACCTGGGAAATCGGAGTGACAGCGAGGATGTATGTTGGGCCGAAACGATCGAACTAGTCGACCTCCCTACCCTGCCTGACCTTCACGTCCCATTCCAAACGGCAAGCAAAAGACGCGTACGCGTAGACGATGCATCGAATAGACAAGATGTGCATAGGTGGCGTGCGCCACAGCTGGAATTGCGATTGCCTGCATCCGTTGCTCTCCGGGTTCGTCGTGGAGTCGGAGGCAAAAAGGCACGATCTCGGAGCTGGCCGCAACTAGTGAAGGTATGAGTGCGATTCTCTCCCGGAGGCGTGATTCGGGTTGGGTGTTCTGGATCCGGTCGGAAACCAAGAAGCGCGTTCCGAACGGACTAACAAAAGTACTATAGGCCTTGGTCGATTAACCCGGACAGATGTGTACCAACGGATTGGTTTGAAAGGGAAATTGTGTGTTTTGCCGAAACGTGCACGGCGTCAGAGGAACAGTCGTTAAGTATCTGTTAACCTTAAAGCGCTGGACGAACGTGAAGAATCGTGGCCTAACTTTGTCGGGCAAAGGGCGATAAACCGCCCAAAGGCCGACAAAGAGGGTTTGCTTCGACAATGGCTGCACAGGCTGCGACCGCTGCACAGCAGGAAGATCCGGCGGACAAGATTGTCCGGCATGCCGGGATGCTCTCTAGTCATCTACAGGCCAGACGTCAGCAGATGTATCCGCCTGACGCCCAGAAGAGCCTCAGGTACTTCATGACTCATGAGGTTTCCAGACTTACTTCAATACCTGAATCTACCCTCAAATTGATGTCGAATGAGGGCAAAGGCCCGGTGCCGGCTCGACTCGAGAACAATCATCGCGCCTATACGCTCGCGCAGATCAATGAGCTTCGCGAATTGTTCGCGGCGCAACGCCCGACCGAAGCCTTGCGCTTCTTGCCACACCGGCGTGGCGGCGAGCATCTTCAGATTTTGGCCATCGCCAATTTTAAAGGCGGCAGTGCCAAGACAACGACGAGTGCGCATCTCGCACACTATCTCGCACTTCACGGTTATAGGGTCCTTGCGATTGACCTGGATCCCCAGGCGTCGCTGTCGGCCATGTTTGGCGCGCAGCCGGAGATGGATGTACAGCACAATGAAACCATCTATGCCGCACTGCGCTACGATGACGAACGGCGCCCGATCCGGGAGATAATCCGAAAGACCTACTTTACCGGGATCGACCTGATCCCGGGAAACATCGAGGTCATGGAGTACGAGCATGAAACTCCCCGGTTCCTATCGAAGCGACAAGTCAGCTCCGACAGCATCTTCTTCGAACGGCTTCGGCTCGCGCTGGGAGAGGTCGAAGATGGTTATGACGTCGTCATCCTGGACACCCCCCCTTCCCTCGGCTTTTTGACCCTTGGTGCAATCTACGCAGCGACCGGTCTCCTAGTGACGGTCCATCCGGCGATGCTCGACGTGATGTCGATGAGCCAGTTCCTGTTGATGATGGGCGATTTGATATCGGTTATCCGCGATGCAGGAGCGACGATGAAACAGGACTTTCTTCGCTATGTCGTGACACGGCATGATCCGATGGATCATTCTCAAGTTCACGTCGTAACGATGCTCCGGCATCTCTTTACCGAGGACGTCCTTACGTCGACTGCGGTAGAAAGTGCTGCCATCGAGACCGCGGGTCTCGCTAAACGGACCCTGTACGAGCTTGAATCCGGGAATATCTCTGCCGCGACCGCTAAGCGTGCGAGAGAGTCGATCGACGCAGTCAACGATCAAATACTCGGCTTGATTAGCCAGAGCTGGGGACGAACGTGATGAGCAAGCGCCCGTCTGGGAAGTCGATTCTAGCGAACTTTAGCTCCTTTTCTGAACCGGACGCGGACGCTGGTGAGCCGCCGTCCTCAGAGGGGGCGAAGTCTCCGGTGCAAGCGCAACCCCTCCCTCGCGTTGGTGCAGGCGTGATCGGGGCGACTCAGCGATCTCTTTCCGAACTCAGGGAAGAGCGTGACCGACTTCAGGCGCTGGTTGACGCCGGTGGCGGAGCTGAGCTTGATCCAAAGTTAATCGATCCGTCTCCGTTCCCTGATCGATTGCCCGATGACAGTGATGTCGACTTCGAGGCACTGAAGAAGCTGATATCGGAGGAAGGCCAGAAGGTTCCCATTCAGGTGCGCCGGCATCCGACCACGGAAGGTCGATATCAGGTCATCTATGGACATCGCCGTTGGCGTGCCGCGATCGACCTCGGCATCAGCGTCAAGGCGACGGTCGTTGCATTGTCAGACAGTGAGCTCGTTGTTGCACAGGGTATCGAGAATGCGGCGCGCCAGGACTTGAGCTGGATAGAGCGCGCGCTTTTTGCCTGGCGGATGGATGAGGCGGGCATCAAGCCACGAGATATTCGCGCCGCGTTGTCCATCGACGACCCAGAGTTGGCGCGCCTTCGCACGGTGTCCAGAGCGCTTCCGCTCGACGTGATCGAGGCAATTGGGCGTGCTCCCAAAGTTGGTCGACCTCGCTGGCTCGCGCTGGCGACCGCTGTCAGCGCTGACAGTTCTGCGCTTGGTCGGCTGCGAAGAACCTTGTCAGCTGACAAGGTTCTGGGGCTGCCCTCGGATGAGCGATTCAGACATGCGCTGCATGCGGTCAAGGCGCCAACGCAGCGCTCGCAAAGTGAAATTGAGCTCAGGAGCCCGAACGGCAAAGCCGTTGGGAGGGCAATCTTCTCAGGTGCGGACGTTAAGCTTTCAGTAGGCGGCGAGCACGCCGCCGCATTCAATGCCTTCATCGAAGCAGAGCTGCCCGCGCTGATGGATAGGTTCTTTTCGCAGGAGGAGCGGGCGTGAATTCAGTGTCGGGCTCAAGACCTTGTCATCTGACAAGGATGGGCGAAGCGCTGGAATGGGTGGAGGCTTCGGCCAAAGCCAGACGGACTTGGTGCAACAAACACAGAGGTAGCAAGCGGTAAAAAGAAAGGCCCCCGAAACAGCGTCTCGGAAGCCCCTCTCGTTCGTTTGGCGACAACGAGAATCTCACTTCCGCGAATCACAGTCAAGGGTCTCCTTGCGGAGATTGGACGCCATTTTGGTGAGCGCTTTCGCTTTGCCTAAAAGCTGAAGGGCAGAACCATGACTCAACCACTAGCGACGACGCCCTTTGGGCGGCGGCCGATGACGCTTGGCATGATCTCAAGCCAAGTCACCGCAAGGGCGGTGCCGAAGGACGCGACCGTCCACAAATGGCATGTCTTTCAAGATATCAAAGACGCCAGGCTCGCCTTGGGCACGACGGATCGCGGCCTGGCTATTCTCAACGCACTCCTGTCGTTCCATCCGGACACGGCTCTCTACGGCGATAGCGGGTTGATCGTCTGGCCGTCGAATGAGCAGTTGATTGGCCGCGCCAATGGCATGTCGCCAGCGACACTGCGGCGCCATCTGGCAAACCTTGTCGATTGCGGCCTGGTCATCCGTCGCGACAGCCCCAATGGCAAACGCTTCGCCCGGAAAGGGCAGGGCGGCGAGGTCGAGCAGGCCTACGGCTTTGATATCTCGCCGATCGTCGCACGGGCGGCCGAGTTTAAGGATCTGGCTGAAACGGTCAGAGCCGAGAAGAAGGCGTTTCGTGTCGTTAAGGAGCGGTTAACCATCTGCCGTCGCGACATCGTCAAGATGATTGATGCCGGCCTCGAGGAGGGTGTTCCGGCGAACTGGGGCAGGGTGCAGCAGACCTACCAGGTGATCGTCAGCCGGATTCCGAGGACTGCGCCGCGCCAGGTTCTCGAAGAGATCGCCGACGAGCTGGAGGAACTATGGTCTGAGATACGCGATGCATTGGAATCATTTGTAAAAACACCGAATCTGAACGCCAATGAGTCTCAAATCGAGCGCCACATACAGAATTCAAAACCAGACTCTAAATTTGAATCTGAAAGTGGCTTAGGAAATAAGAATGAAGCGAGCGCCAACGTTGCGGAAACCGACAACGTGCGGAGCTTGCCGAAGCGCGAGCTGCCGCTGGGAATCGTGCTGGATGCCTGCCCGAACATGCTCTGGTTGGTGAAGGGCGGCGGCGGAATTCGCAACTGGCGTGAATTTCTGGCCGCGGCCGAGGTTGCCCGGCCGACCATGGGCATCAGCCCGAGCGCCTGGGAGGAAGCGCGAACGGCAATGGGTGAGCAGCAGGCGGCGATTGCCATTGCCGCGATCTACCAGCGACAGGACCAGATCAACAGCGCCGGCGGCTATTTGCGCAGCCTGACGGACCGAGCAAAGGCCGGAAAGTTCTCAGTCTGGCCGATGGTGATGGCCTTGTTGCGGGCCAAGCTTGACGCGTCGAAGACGACCGGAAACGGAGCTGAAGCCGCTGCCGCCGATCTGGAGACGGCGGGCAAGATTGTGCGCACCGAATCCCGGCTGGAAATCAGCGATGCGTTGCGCCGCAGCCTCGACAAGCCGGGGCGCAGATGATGATGAGGCGGGCGGGTTTTGATCCGCTCTATGGGCTTGGGCGGTCGCTGCAGCGCTTGTCGGGACGAGCGTCTTATGAGAGCATCGAGGACATGAAAAATGAACACGACCGGGAACCGACGCCCGATGAAACCGCCGGGATGGTGTGGTGGAATTCACTTTCTGAGGCCGATCGTGCGGATTGGCTGGCGCGCGCCGGCAGCGCTGTTCCAGCCGATGCCTGGGCGGCGTACAAGCGGCTCGGGAATGTTGAGCGTCAGCCACGGACCGTAAACTGACGGACTGTTCTGCAAAAGGATGACGGTCAGCTCGCGGGTAGTTCGGCGACGAGTCCAAGCCGGCGGGCTCGATCGAGCAGGTTCTTGACGGAGGAGGCAGACCATTTTGCGCTTCCTCGTGGGGTTCGCTCATGCAGACGCTCGAGCTGGCCAGCGATGTCGCGTAGCGATAGGTCTGGGTTGGACTGCGAAATCCCTGCCACAAGGGTCATCAGGCGATCTTCGGGAGGCTGAGGAGACGCCCTCTTTAGCAGGGTGGATTCCGCCAGGTGCTCGGTGACGAGCCACCTCACTGCCCGCCGCAGTCGTTCTGGCGTCCAGTCGAGGCCGCGCTGCTTCAGGACCCGAGCGATATCGTCCCAGCTGTGATCTGGTCGCATCCGGCGGACCGTCGGAAGCCACTGGTTCATCGTTGATTGTAGCCGTCGGCCATAGGCTGCCTTTTGCACCGCAGTCATCTTCGCCAGGGCTTCGGGCTTGCGCTCCCGGATACCAGGATTGCCTGGCAGCCGCCCCTTCGATCGTGCAGCGATGATGCCGGCCTTGGTCCGCTCCGAAATCAGGGCACGCTCGAGCTGGGCAACGGCGCCGAGTACCTGTAGCGAAAACATGCCCTGTGGCGTCGACGTGTCGATTGGATCTCGCAGAGATCGGAAATGCGCGCCCTTCTCACTCAGATCCTCGATCACCTGAAGAAGATGGCTGACCGAGCGCGCAAGGCGATCGAGACGCACGACGACCAGGACATCGCCGGCGCCGATCTCGCTGATCAACCGCAATAGGGCAGGGCGGGCTCTCGACGCACCGGATCCATGTTCCTGAACGACGACGTCGCAACCGGCCGACCGCAGCTCAATATCCTGCGCTTCCGTTGCTTGTTCGTCCGTCGACACGCGCGCGTAGCCGATTTGCCGGCCCTGTGGTCGACCGGAGCGTCGATCTTGCGCTTCACGGGCCATTTGCGGCGTCTCTCAGCATCGGGAAGGGGTGTTGTACAAACACCGAAGATATCAACAAACGATCTATTGAAAACGTCTCTGGACTTGGCGGTGCCTGTGAACTGTGGTGTGGCTACCAGCGTGGGTCAGGCCATTCGGCGTTTGCCCATAGCGTCAGCTCTCCGGGAGACAAAAGGTTCTTCTCACCCCGTTGGAGACGGAGCACATAGTAGCTGTCATACATCGGATCAAAACTGGTCAGAAGGTGGAGAAAACGTCGCTTTCGCTCAGCTTTCGTCCACGAACAGAAGATTGCTCCCCTGCTCTGAAGCAGGTCGAAGACGCCCGGTTGTGCAGGGTCTATACGTTGCCAAAGCGAAACCGCGTCCTTTGCTTGCGTTCCAAAATCTTCCCGAAGAGCTTCCTCGATAATAGCCTCGAGCGCGTAGCCGATGGCCTGGGTCTTGGCAGAATGATCAAGATAGGCGAGCGAAAGGCGCAGCATTCTTTGTTGAAGGAGTAGCACCGGCCACAGGATCCTCACGCCATAACGGATGCCCATCTCCTCGTAATGCGGAAGGGGTGGAATAATCTCGCGCTGCCGCTCGTATGCCTTGCGGACATCGTATGCGAGGCCAAGAAACATGCCTTCCCTGTCACGGACGAGAGGCGATCGCTCACTCACGTCGTGCACGACCTCATGGAGCCAGCGAAGCGAGGTGTAGTCTCCGATCAGTAAGATGCCGGCATGGTTCTTCAGCAGGCGATACGACAGCAATGCCACCCCTCCTCTTTGCAGTCTGCTTCGGATGCTTTGTCCGCCTTGCAGCTCACACGGACCACGGGTCGAAGAGATCGATTCCGAATCCTTCGAAATCCTTCGTGTTGCGGGTGGCCAAGGTGAGCTGTTTCGCGGTCGCTGTCGCGGCGATCAAGCCATCCATGGATGACAGACCGCGACCGCGACGCTTGGCCAGGGCCATCAGATCACCCCAGGCCAGAGCGATCGGCTCGTCAACATGGAGAACCCTTTGCTCGAAACGCTGCGGCAGATCCTGCGCCAGCCATTTGGCCAGAGTCTCGCGTTTCCGGCCTTCGTCCATGAGGGCGACGCCACGCCGAATCTCGGCAATCGACACAACGCTGATAAAAGAACGGTCCTCATCGAGCTGGTCTAGCCATTCCAGAACCGTTGGGTCCGGGGTTGGCTTCGTCACCTCAGACAGGACATTCGTATCGAGCAACAGCCTCACAGCCGCAGATCACGCGGTTCGTCGCGCTGACGCTCGAGGTCGAGATCGGCGCCGCGCAGCGGCGAATCCATAAGGAACTCCGCAAGCGTGCCCTTGCGCACCGTCTTGCGCTGCCATTCCTCGGCCGAGACGACAACGACGCTGGGCTTACCGTTCCGGGTGATCGTTTGAGGTGCAGACTGCGCGCGCTCGATAACCTCCGACAGCCGAGCTTTGGCTCCGGCGACGGTCCAGTTAGTAACTTCTTTGGGTGCAGATAGCATTGCGGGCCTCCGTGACTACTTTGACTATCCTGACTATATGGGATTGCCTATGCGGCTGCAACAGGGCAGGGGAGGGGGCTTTTTACAGCCCCGACGCCTTGGTGAGATTGACCCGGAAACGGTCGCGCCGGCGCTGATATCTGCGAGTCATCTCGGCGGAGGCATGGCCGAGCTGTTTTTGCACGTAGCGCTCGTCGACTTCGGCTGAGGAGGCGAGGCCGGCGCGCAGCGAATGGCCCGCGAACTTTTGCTCCCGTTCGCCTTCGGACAGATCGCCACGCACGCCGGCAGCGAGTGCCGCGCGCTTGACCAGACGGGCGACTTCCTGGGCGTTCAGCCGCTCGGCGCCAACCGCCTTGCCTTGCCCTGTGACCCGTCGGAATAGCGGACCATGACCGATCCTCGCCAGCCTCAGCCAGGTCTGCAGGGTAACGACCGGGCACGTGCTGTCAGCGGACCCGCGACCGATCTCGACCTCGCGCCAGCCGGTCTTTCCCCGCAGCGTTACCAGCGCCCCTTTGTCCAAAATCTCGATCCAGCCCGAAGAATCCTCAGTTTGGTCGCGGCCAACATCGAGGCCGACGATTTCGGAGCGGCGCAGACCGCCTGCAAAGCCCAGAAGCAGCATCGCCCGGTCGCGAAGACCGCGCAGCGTGCCGCGGTCAAGCGTCTCCAACATGGCGATCATATCCTCGGGGAGGATGGCTTCCTTCTGCACCGGCGGTTTTGCGTGGCTGTTGCGGATGCCGGCGAGCACCGTGGCGATGTGGCGGTCTTTGCGGTCCAAGGGTTGGCCGCGCTGGGTATAATTCCAGCCTAGCGCCGAAAGCCGTCGCTCGATGGTCGATACGGAGTTTGGTTGCTTGTCCCCTGTTACCTTCCCCGAGGCGCAAGCGGTGATGTAGAGGCCAACGGTTTGTGGGTTAGGTGGGAAGACCTCCAGACCCTGGCGGCGTGTCCAGGCGCTAAAATGCTTCCAGTCGGCGGCGTAGGCGCGGCGGGTGTTGGCCGAACTTGCTGCCTCGACGTAGTCGCGAGCGCGATCAGCGAGGGTTTCCAGGTGCGCCGGGAGGGAAGGGGAGTCTTCCATTGGAATTCGGCCCATCTCCATTACGACGTCGATGATATCGGGCAAGTCGCTGTCGAGACCGTCGGCGGCGCGTTCCCCTTCAGAGTCGGCCGCCGACACCCGCGCGTCGGCAACATCGTCTCCAGGGTCCGTTCTGTGGGACGGTCCGGAAGGTCGATCGCCCTGATTGTCGGATTGCTTGGGTTCATGAGACTGTCGTTCGAATAATATCAATGCCTTGCCCGCGCCGTAATTGTGAGACTGAGTCGGGGTTATTGAGACTGGCCTCGATAGTGAGTCGGTATTTGTG
>JBARWP010000294.1:0-2991 GCA_049646905.1 Pseudaminobacter sp.
GGGTGCCTACGTGCTGGCCAATGAGGGGCGGATCGGGCATCCGTTCTTCGAGATGAACGGCGGTTGGACGCTGGCGCCGATGGTGGTGCTGGCAACGGCGGCGACGGTTATCGCCAGCCAGGCGGTGATTTCGGGAGCCTATTCGCTGACGCGGCAGGCGGTGCAGCTCAATCTGCTGCCGCGGCAGGCGGTGCAGCTCAATCTGCTGCCGCGGCTGGTGATCCAGCATACGTCCGAGACCCAGTCCGGCCGGATCTACATGCCGCGGGTAAATATGCTTCTGGCCATCGGCGTCATGCTGCTCGTCGTCGGTTTCCAGGAATCAAGCGCCCTGGCATCCGCCTACGGGATTTCGGTGACAGGCAACATGTTGATGACCACGGTGCTGCTTGCGGTGGTGATGCTGCGGATCTGGAAATGGTCGCTTGCGCGCGTGGTGGTTCTGATTGCCTTGTTCGGCATTATCGATGTCGGTTTCTTTATTTCCAATATCGTCAAGGTTCTCGATGGAGGCTGGGCCTCATTGCTGGTCGCGGGCGCCGTCATGCTGGCGATGGCGACTTGGGTGCGCGGCAGCCGACTACTGTTCGAAAAGACGCGTAAGACCGAGGTGCCGCTCGATTTCCTGGCTGCAAACCTGGCCGAGAAGCCGCCCTATCTGGTCCCCGGTACGGTGGTATTCCTGACCAGTGATCCGCAAAGCGCACCAACATCGCTGATGCACAGCCTCAAGCACTACAAGGTGCTGCATGAAAACAATGTGATCCTGTCGGTCGTCACCGCGCGCCAGCCCAAGGTGCCCGTCGGGGAGCGGGTGAAGATGGAGACGCTGAACGACCTGTTCATGCGGGTGACGCTGACCTTCGGTTACATGGAGCATCCCGATATTCCCAAGGCGCTTGCCATCTGCCGCAAGCAGGGCTGGAAGTTCGACATCATGACGACCTCCTTCTTCCTGTCGCGGCGGTCGCTGAAGGCCTCGTCCAATTCCGGAATGCCGGTGTGGCAGGATCGGCTGTTCATCGGGCTTGCGCGCACCGCCGCCGATGCGACGGAGTATTTCCAAATTCCGACCGGTCGCGTGATCGAGATTGGCACGCAGGTGGCGATTTAGCCGAAATCGCTTGGCTGGCGAAATCAGGGTTGCAAAATAGCGGCTGTTTCGGCATTGGTATTGAGAACCGTAACGTACGGTACGGTATTGGAGAAAATTTGCCCGACCATCTGACCAAGGATCTGGAAAGAGCGCAGCCTGCGCAAGGCGAGGAGGGCGGCGTCGATCTGACGGAGCGTCAGAAGGACGTGCTCAATGCGGTGCTGCGGCTTCTGGTCGAGGAGGGCGACAGGCTGACCATGACGGCCGTTGCCCGGCGGGCGAGTTGCTCGAAGGAGACACTCTACAAATGGTTCGGTGACCGTGACGGCCTGCTGACGGCCACCGTGCAGTGGCAGGCCTCGAAGGTGCGGGTTGCCTCGGTCGATCGCGCAAGGCTGGACATGGCTTCGCTGACCGCGAGCCTGGAACGCTTTGCGTGTGACTGGCTTAGCGTGATCTCCAGCGAGACGTCGATCGCGCTCAATCGTGTTGCGGTTGCGCATGCCGGTTCCGACAAGCGGGATTTGGGCGCAATCGTGCTGGAAAATGGCCGTCTGGCCATGGGCCGGCGCCTCAAGCCGGTTCTGCTGGCTGGCCGGGACCGGGATCTGCTTGCGTTCGAGGACGCGGAGGACGCATTCAGGACGTTCTTCGGGCTTGTTGCCCGCGATGTGCAAATTCGGTTGCTGCTCGGCGACCGGCTTGAAATGACTGACGCGACGATTGGCCGGGATGCGGCCCAGGCGACGCGACAGTTTCTCGCTCTTTATGGAGCACAAACCGGGGCGATGTGACGCCGCCCCTGAAACCACGCAAGGGAAGGACCAGGAAATGCGCGTTTATTACGATCGCGATGCCGATCTCAATCTCATCAAGGGCAAGAAGGTTGCCATCATTGGCTATGGCAGCCAGGGCAGGGCGCATGCGCTCAACCTCAAGGATTCTGGCGTCAAGGACATCGCCATCGGCCTGAAGGCCGGCTCGGCAACCGCCAAGAAGGTTGAAGCCGATGGGCTGAAGGTGATGACCGTGGCCGAGGTCGCCAAGTGGGCCGACCTGATGATGATGGCCACGCCCGATGAGTTGCAGGCCGACATCTACCGCGACGACATCGCGCCGAATATCCGTGACGGTGCCGCGATTGCCTTCGCCCACGGCCTCAACGTGCATTTCGGCCTGATCGAGCCGAAGAAGACGGTCGACGTGCTGATGGTCGCTCCGAAAGGCCCTGGCCACACGGTGCGCGGCGAGTACCAGAAGGGCGGCGGCGTGCCGTGCCTGATCGCCGTCCATCAGGACGCGTCCGGCAATGCGCATGACCTCGGCCTCTCCTATGCCTGTGGCGTCGGCGGCGGCCGTTCGGGCATCATCGAGACCAATTTCAAGGAAGAGTGCGAGACCGACCTGTTCGGCGAGCAGGTCGTCCTTTGCGGCGGCCTGGTCGAACTGATCCGTGCCGGCTTCGAGACGCTGGTGGAAGCCGGCTATGCGCCGGAAATGGCCTATTTCGAGTGCCTGCACGAAGTGAAGCTGATCGTCGACCTGATCTATGAGGGCGGCATCGCCAACATGAACTACTCGATCTCGAACACGGCCGAGTGGGGCGAATATGTCTCCGGTCCGCGCATCATCACCGCGGAAACCAAGGCGGAGATGAAGCGGGTGCTGAAGGACATCCAGACCGGCAAGTTCACTTCGGAGTGGATGCAGGAATACCGTTCGGGTGCAGCCCGCTTCAAGGGTATCCGCCGCATGAACGACAGCCACCAGATCGAGGAAGTCGGCGAAAAGCTGCGCGGCATGATGCCGTGGATCGCCAAGAACAAGCTGGTCGACAAAGCCAAGAACTGATCCGCGACTTCGCCTTTTCTCCCTGGAGGGATGGCGTCTCAAGG
>JBARWP010000295.1:0-4505 GCA_049646905.1 Pseudaminobacter sp.
CAAGGGCAGGGGCGGCGGCCTTTTCTGACACCCGTACCGCCGGCGTCTCCTTTGGAGCTGCCGCGCTCAAAGGCATGGCCTCGGGCGCCGGTGCTGCCGGCGGCGCGCTGGCGGGCGCTGCGCGTGACAAAGCAATCGGCGTTCCGGGAACATGGGGCGCGTCAACGCTTGGTCTTGCCAATTCCAAGCTCGACCAGGCTCAGGGCCGGCCGACGCGCAAACCTTCCAGCGACGACAGAGCGTGAGTGACAAGACATGGCTGGACGCAATCCACCCGAAAATCCCTACCTTGCCGCACGCCAGGAATGGAACGAGCGCTATGGCTCTTATGTGATGGCGGCGCGCGCCTGGCGTATTGTCGGCGTCACCGGCATGCTGATGGCGGTGATAGGCTTCTCCTACGCGCTTTATCAAAGTACGCAGGTCAAGCTCGTCCCCTATATCGTCGAGGTCGATCGTTTCGGAACAGCCGCCAGCGCCGGGTTCCCGCAGCAGATCGAATATGCCGATGCAAGGGTCGTACGCGCCACGCTCGGCAGTTTCGTGAGCAACTTCCGCTCGGTGACACCCGATGCCGTCGTCCAGAAACAATATATCGACCGCACCTATGCGCTGCTGCGCACATCAGACCCCGCCACCGAGAAGATCAATGCCTGGTTCCGGGGCAATTCGCCATTTGATCGCGCCGTCACCATGACTGTCGCCATCGAGGTGACCAACATCGTGCCCCTCTCAAACCAGAGCTACCAGGTCGACTGGACGGAATTCCAGCGCGACCGGCAGGGCAAGGAACTTGGCACGCGTCGTTACCGTGGCATCGCCACCGTGACACTGACCCCACCGCAGGACGAAGCTGTCATCCGTTTCAACCCGATCGGGCTTTATTTGAGAGATTTCGAGTGGACGGCGCAACTGTGAGCGCACCGCAGGAGAGTATCATGAACGTTTCGAGGACAAGAGGCGTCGTTTTCTGCGCGGCTCTCCTCCTGTCGGCAATGCCGACATCTGCACAGGCACAAGCGCTGAACGCCAACGAGGCGCGGGCAACGGGCCTTTCCGGGCAGTGGCAATCGGGGCAGGGGATTGTAACCCGTGGCAATGACGGCAAGGTCATCTTCCTCTATGGCGAGGTCCAGCCTTCGGTCGTCTGCTCTCCGCTGCAGGTCTGCGATATCGAATTGCAAGCCGGCGAGATCGTCCGCGACGTTCTGCTTGGTGACACCGTGCGCTGGAAGGTCGAACCGGCAACTTCTGGCGCGCCCGGCGGCCAGGCCGTGCATCTGATCGTCAAGCCGTCGGAGGCCGGGCTCGTCACGTCCATGGTGGTGACGACCTCGCGGCGGACCTATCACATCCAGCTCAAATCGCATCAAAGCCAGTATATGGCCCGGGTCGGCTTTGAATACGCGGAAGACGTCAATGCCCGCTTTGCCGAGATCAGCGCACGCATGGAAGCCAGCATCGTTCCGGGCGCCGGCGTGCCTGCCGACCAGCTGAACTTTGGGTTTCGGACGAGCGGCTCGGCGCGCTGGCGGCCAACGCGGATCTATAGCGACGGCCAAAAGACCTATATCCAGTTTCCATCGTCGCTTTCCGGCCAGGATGCTCCGGTGTTATTCGTCGTGTCCGGTGGTGAAAACCGCATCGTCAACTATCGAATGAGCGGCTCTATGATGGTGGTCGACTATCATATCGATCACGCCATTCTCGTTTCCGGTGTCGGCCGCCAGCAGCAAAAGATAACCATCCGGCGGGGAGGGTAGGGGATGCACAGATTTTCCGTGCCCGGCCGCCTCATCGCTGCGATCATTTTAGCCGGGCTACTCTCCGCCTGTCAGACGCTGGGGCAAGCCGGGCTGATCCAAAGCACGGTGACGGCGCAATTGTCGCCGGAAGCCGCCAGCAGCATCGCCGGCGACATGGTGGGCAGGCTTGCCGAACAGGCAGGTCCCGGCGGCACGACGATCCGGTTCACACCCGATGGTTCCGTATTCGGCCAGGCGCTGCAGGCGTCGTTGCAAGACTGGGGGTATGCCGTCATCACTGACCAGAAGACCGACGACACCAATATCCTCGCCCTCGCCTATACGGTTGACGAGTTCGAGGGAGCCGTTCTGGTCAGGCTATCGACGCTGCGCTTCGATCTTACCCGAATGTACAAGCCCGGTGCCGAAGGAGCCACCCCGGTCAGCCCACTATCGATTCGGCAACATGGCTCGGCAGGCACAGCATGACACCGTCGTTGAAGCTTGGCGGTACTGACACCGCATCCGCCCCAAAGATCCGGCGGCTGAACCGGCTGCCGATTATCGGTGCAATCGCGCTGGTGGTGATTTTTCTTGCTGTCATCTTCTATGGGCTGACGTCGCGAGGACTGCGGTTTCGCGACGATGGCGGTGCTGGTGCCGCGGGATCGCAATCGGCATCGACCTATGCCGACCAGCTGACCCGTGGCGTTCCCGACGGCATCATCGGCGAGCCTGCCCAGCCGCAATTCCAGCCGTTTCCGCCCGCAACAGCGGAGACCCCAGCCAATCCCTTCCCGGCAGCAGAGAACCTACCTCAAACGGACCCCCAACCTGCCACGTCAAAGATCGAACCCGAAGAGGTCTGGCGCGCGCGGCTTGAGCGGGAACAGCACGAGCAATATCTGCGCGAACAGCACCGACAGCGCATGGCGCGGCTACATGCGAATGACGCTGCCTACGATTCTCCGATTGCTGTCAGCATCAATGACCTCAATCGGGAACCGACAACGGAAGCAGCTGGAGGAGCTTCTGTGGCAGGCCAGCCCGGACGGCCCGCAAGCGCACTCGACCTTTATGCGGCCGCGATGCAAGGTGGCCTCACCAGTCCCAACGGCGACCCGAACGGGCAGGCCGGAAAGGAGCGATTCTTCAATCAGGACATCGCGGAACTCGGCTATCTGCCAAACCCGGTCGTGCCACAGATGTCGCCCTATGAGCTCAAGCGCGGCTCGGTCATTCCGGCAACGCTCATAACCGGCATCAATTCCGATCTTCCCGGTCGCATCACAGCCCAGGTCAGTCAGAACGTCTATGACAGCGCCACCGGCCGACATCTCCTCATCCCGCAGGGCACAAAGCTGTTCGGACGATATGATTCCAATGTCTCCTTTGGGCAGAACCGAGTGCTGGTCATCTGGACCGATATTATTTTCCCGAACGGGTCAACGCTGCAGCTCGGCGGTATGGCTGGAACCGATGCCGCTGGCTTTGGCGGGTTCAGGGATCGCGTCGACAACCACTATCTTCGTACCTTCGGATCCGCCGTTCTAGTTGCCTTGATCGGTGCCGGTACGGAAATGATGATCCCGCAGGATCGCAACGCGTTCGGAAACTCCAACAGCGCCGAGGATGCCGCCAGGCGCTCATTTGCCGAAACCTTCGGCCAGATGTCGCAGCAGACCCTGTCGCGGAACCTCAATGTCCAGCCGACGCTCGAAATCCGGCCCGGATACCGCTTCAACGTGCTTGTCGACCAGGACATCGTGTTTCCCGGCGCGGTTCGGTAGGTGCAATGGCAGTTGTCGGCCGCATTGCGGTCATCCTGGACCGGCCGAACAGAATTCAGAAGCGGTCATTTTGTAGGCTCGAAGCCCTTAGGTCCCGTTCCTCAAATGACTTCCCCGCATGGACCGATGTCATCCTAAAATCAACGCGCTAGATGCGTTGTCGCCTGCTTCAAACCCGCCAGCGCATCAGCAAAAACATCGTCCCATTCCTGATCGCTGACCTGCATCAGGCCGAGCCCCCTCAAGAGAAACAGCCCTTCAATCGAAAGGAAGGCCTTGCGGGCTCGTCGACCTTCTTCGGTGGCAGGATCGGCAAGCTCGAAGGCTTCGCGATAGAATGCCTGTACTTGCTTACGATGAACGGGATGGCTGGATAATGCCGCCATCAGGTGAGCCGCGCGCGTCAGGTAGACAGCCTTCTGCTCGGCAGAAACCCTGATATGCGCCTCCAATCTGTCGTGCGGCGCATTTCCCTTGGTTTCGGATTCCCGAAGGGAAACGAAGCGTTGAAGCTCCCGGCGCAACATGTCCTCGATCAGTGCATCCTTGGTGGGATAGCTGTAGGTCAGCCCACCCTTGCTGATGCCAGCCCTGGCGGCGACCAGGTCCATGGTGAAATGCAGGCCGCCGGTTTCAGTGATCAGAGCCTCGGCGGCCTGGGGGGAATACCACTGCCTGGTAAAACCGGGGGTCATTCCACCTGTGGTCATAATGCTCTACGGCCCTCGTAACGAAGAGGAACTCGCTGTCTGCGCGCGGATCGTCGAGGAAGCCTATCTGGCTGCTGGCGGGAACAGGGTAGATCAGACCGGTCACCCATTGGGCCTGGGCGGCATCAGACCCGCTTAACAGCCAGGGCTCCAGCCATGTCACGAGTGATGAGGCATTGACGCGCGCGTTGATGGAAAAGTGACGACGAACCGTGCGCCGCCATCGGCTGGCGTTTCCTGCCGCACGCTCGCGCCGTGGT
>JBARWP010000296.1:0-5847 GCA_049646905.1 Pseudaminobacter sp.
CGATGAAGTCGAGCACGAAGCCGAGCAGGAAGATCACCACCATCACGAACAGCACCGAGGCGAAGGCGCCGCCGGGCATGTTGAGCAGGAAGTCCTCGACCAGCCTGTCGCCGTCGTAAAGGCGGAAGACCAGGGAAAACAGCGTCGCGCCGACGAGGATGAGGTAGATCATCGTCGATATCTGCAGGGTCGAGCGCATGGCCGAGCGCAGGACATCCAGGGTAAGTGCGCCGCGCCAGCCAGCCAGGGCCAGGGCACAGATCGAGCCTATGGCCGCCGATTCGGTCGGCGTGGCGAGGCCCGCGATGATCGAGCCCAGCACCGCGATGATCAGTGCCAGCGGCGGCAGCAGGACCTTGACGACTTTCAGGCCGAGCCCCTCGATCACCTCGCCCTGTTTGACCAGCGCCGGACACGCATCCTTCCTGGTGATGGCATTAAAGATCACCCAGGACGCATAGAGACCGACAAGCACCAAGCTTGGGAAGAATGCGCCGGCGAAGATATCCACCACCGAGACCGGTTCGGGCGCGAAATTTCCCTTTGCCGTCTGCGCCTCGGCATAGGCGCCCTGAAGCACGTCCGCGAGCAGGATGAGCACCGTGGACGGCGGGATGATCTGGCCGAGCGTGCCGGAGGCGCAGATAACGCCTGTCGCAAGCTTGGGATCATAGCCGGCACGCAGCATGGCAGGCAGGCTGAGCAGGCCCATCGTCACCACCGTCGCACCCACAACCCCGGTCGAGGCGGCAAGCAGCATGCCGACGAAGATGACCGAGAGACCCAGGCCACCACGCATGTGACCAAACAGCAGGCCCATGGTTTCGAGCAGGTCTTCGGCAATGCGCGAGCGCTCCAGCACCACGCCCATGAAGATGAACAACGGAATGGCCACATAGACCTGGTTGGTCATGATGCCATAGATACGGCCTGGGATGACCGACAGCATCTCGGTATGGACCAGCCCCGCAATCGCGCCGAAGCCTGCGAATATCAGGGACACGCCCGCAAGCGTGAAGGCGACCGGGAAGCCCATCATCAGGACCGCCACGATCACCGGGAACATCAGAATTCCGATGATTGCCGGATCAAACATTGGCGGGGCCTCCGTGCTGGGCGTCTTCTTCGGTCAACCCGACAAGCTGCAGGTAGCTGCGGATCAGCAGCGAAATCCCCTGCGCCAGCAGGGGAATGCAGAACAGGACGATCACTGTCTTGAGAAGATAGACGAAGGGTAAGCCGCCGACGTCCGGCGTGGACTCGAGACGGGCCCAGGATTTGCCCACATAAGGGTAGCTGTACCAGAAGATGGTGATCGTCGTCGGTATCAGCAGAAACAGCGTGCCGAAGAAATTGACGCCGGCGCGAAAGCGCGAGCTGCGGCTGGCATAGATGAAATCCACGCGCACATGCTTGTCATGCAGCAACGTATACGCGCAGCCCATCATGATGAGGGTTGCATTGGCCCAGACATAGGCATCCTGCATCCACACCCATCCGATGGAGAACACGTAACGCAGGATCGACACGGCCGCTGCCGTCACGACGGTAAAAAGGACCAGCCAGGACAAGGCCCGGCCGATCCGCTCATTCAGCCAATCTATGCGATCGGCCAGGGAGATCAGGAAGGACATATAAGTACGCCTTGCGTTATGGAGTCTGCGCGGCGCGCCTCACACTTGGAAAATCGTGACCGCGCGCCGGCAGAAGATTGAGTTTCGCTTTCGTGCACACGGCTTCAGCCGGCCCATAATCAGCCGGCGTTGCGAGGGCCACTGATGGCTTGCCAGAGCGGGATGACTTCTCCTTGGATCGTTCGTCTCGCTCCGAGCCCTTCGTTTGGAGTATGCTCCAAGCCGGTCACGACAATGGATCGGCGGGGACAGACATGCGCGAAGAGCTGCCCGCCCCCGCTCAGATTCAGCCTGCGGTTGGCTGCGCGTAGTTGTATTCGAGCGCCCTGGCCGTCAGCACCGCCTGTTCGCTTATCGCCGTCGTGCCAAGGACGGAGGCGCGGAACTTCAGGATGTGGTCGACCACCTCGCGGCTGAGCGGGTCTTTCGAAGCCAGGTCGTCGATGACCTCACCCGACTTCTGGGCCAGCGCCGTCAGCGTCTCGCTGTTGAAGGGGCGGAAATCCACACCCTCGCTCACAAGCCGCTTGTGGGCATCCGGATTGCGCGCGGTCAACTCGTTGAGGACGTGGGCGTTGGCAAGCTCGGCCCCGGCTGCGACGATTGCCTGCAGGTCCTCAGGCAGCTTTTCCCACTCCGCCATGTTGACGAACAGGTCGTTGATGCCCGACGGCTCCTGCCAGCCGGGATAGTAGTAGTATTTGGCGACCTTGTGGAAGCCGAAGGCCTGGTCGAGATAAGGACCGATCCATTCGCAGGCGTCGATGGCGCCGGACTGCATCGAAGGCAGCAACTCGCCGCCGGGCAGGTTGACGATGGTCGCGCCGAGCGCGCTCAGCACCTCGCCGCCCAGGCCGGGCATGCGCATCTTCAGGCCGGAGAAGGCCGCCGGCGACTCTATCTCGCGATTGAACCAGCCACCCATCTGGGTGCCGCTGTTGCCGGCGACGAAGAACTTGCAGCCGAGGCGATCGTAGACCTTCTGCGTCAGTTCATTGCCGCCAGCCAGGAACCAGGCATTCTGCTCCTGTGCGGTCATTCCGAAAGGCAGGCCGGTGATGAACTGCATCGCAGCTTCCTTGCCTTTCCAGAAATAGGATGTGCCGAAACCGACATGTGCGGCACCACTGCTCACCGCATCCATGGTTTCGAATGCCGGCGTGACTTCGCCTGCGCCAAAGACCTGAACCTCAAGCCGGCCACCCGACGCCTTCTTGACGAAGTCGGCAAAGACGACCGGGGCTGTTCCGTAAACCGGATAGCCCTTGGGATAGGCGTGCAAAAGACGCCAATGGCGTACGTCCTGAGCAATCGCCGGCGCCGCAAGCGCCGCCCCGGCTACTGTCGCGCCCGCAAGCCCGATTGATTTAATAAAAGAACGGCGTTCCATTCCGTTTCCCTCCCATAAAAGGTGCCTCACAATTTATATTGCATAACTAAAAACATTCGTCAATATTATGTATACAATATACTTGTTTATGTATTATATATAACTGAAATATACTTGAACAAAAGCACTGACTCCCCCATTCAGCTTTGGCTTTCCAAGACAAAGAAATGGAAGAGGAAACCCATTCTGTTGCACGGTGACCGCCCCGAAAGGGGGGCGGCCTATGCTCGGGCCATCAGCAGAACGCTGGTTGCTTCATCGCCGATCGCTGCTCCTTTCCATCGGGTGAGTGCATGGCTCAGGCGTCCTGCCGCTGGCTGCGCAGGCGCGGCGCAATGGTGATCATGATCAGGCCGACGGCCGCGACGAGCAGCGCGAGGCTGATCGGCCGGCTGACGAATGTCGTCGGATCGCCCAGAGAAAGCAGCATCGCGCGCCTGAAATGTTCCTCGATAAGCGGCCCTAGCACGAAGGCCAGGATCAACGGCGCGGGCTCCGCCTTCCATTTCATGAACACGTATCCGAGCACGCCGAAGAAGATCATCACATAGATGTCGAACACGTTGTTGTTCACGCTGTAGGCGCCGATGCAGCAGAAGACGAGGATGGCCGGGTAGAACAGCCGGTATGGAATCTTCAGCAGCGACACCCAGACCCCGATCAGCGGAAGATTGATGATGACCAGCATCAGATTGCCGATCAGCATGCTGGCGATCAGCCCCCAGAACACGTCGGGGTTCTTGGTCATGACCTCCGGGCCGGGCTGGATGCCGTGGATGAGCATGGCGCCGGCCATCATGGCGATCGTCGGGTTCGAAGGGATGCCAAGCGTCAGCAGCGGCACGAATGCGGTCTGGGCGCTGGAATTGTTGGCGGCTTCCGGTCCGGCCACGCCCTCGACCACGCCGGTGCCGAAGCGGTGCGGATATTTCGAGATCCGTTTCTCGACCGTGTAGGCGGCGAAGGAACCGAGCGTCGGGCCGCCGCCGGGCAACAGACCCAGGAACGAGCCGATGAAGGTGCCGCGAAGCGCCGCCGGGATGACCTTCTTGAACTCCTCGCGGCTTGGCATCAGGCGTCCGATCTTGCCTTTCAGCACCACCCGCTCCTCGGGGTCTTCGAGATTCTTGAGGATTTCGGCCACAGCAAACAGGCCCATCGCCAGCGGCACGAAATCAATGCCGTCGCTGAGGTCGAAGAAGCCGAAGGTCATGCGCTGGACGCCACTGTTGACGTCCGTTCCGACCAGGGACAGCAGCAGGCCGACAAACACCATCGCCAGCGCGCTGAGGATCGACCCCTGCGCCAGGATGACGGCGGCAATCAAGCCGAAGATCATCAGCGAAAAATATTCCGCCGGGCCGAAGAACATCGTCAGTTCGGCAAGCCCGGTGGCGAAAACCGCCATCAGCACCACGGCGATGAGGCCGGCAAAGAGCGAAGACAGCGCAGCGATCGACAAGGCCGGCCCGGCACGGCCGTTGCGGGCCATCTGGTAGCCGTCGAGGCAGGTCACCACCGACGAGCTCTCGCCGGGAAGATTGACGAGAATGGCCGTGGTCGAGCCGCCATATTGCGCGCCGTAATAGATGCCGGCCAGCATGACCAGGGCGGCGACCGGAGGCAGGTAGAAGGTGATCGGCAGCAGGATCGCGATGGTGGCCACCGGACCAAGGCCAGGCAACACGCCTATCAGCGTTCCGATCAGCGCGCCGCCGAAGCAGTAGGCCAGATTTTCGATCTGGAGCGCGACCGAGAGTCCGGAAAACAGGTTGGAGAAGGCATCGAGCATCGGCTTATCCTGCAGGCAACAGAGGGATCGGCAGGCGCAACCCGAATACGAACACCCCTGCTGCGAATAGGGTCAGCGCGACCGCCAGCGCGACGATCTCGACCAGGCTGGTGTCACGGTCGGCAAGGCACGTCAGCACCACCAGCGCAGGCATCGCCACCAAAAGACCCGCCCTCTCCACAAGCAGGCCGAATACCAGCAGGCTTGCGAACATGAAGACCAGCGGGCGCAAGGGCCAGGAATGGAGCTTCTCACCGTCGACGATCAGGGCGCGCACAATGATGCCCACGGCGGCCAGAGCAACGAGCCCGCACAATATCGTGGGCATGTAGCCGGGACCCATGCGCAGGATCGTGCCGACCCGGAGGCTGGAGATCTGCCAATAGAGCACCCCCGCCAGCAACAGTAGCGCAGCTCCGAAGACGATATCGTTTGGACTCTTTATCAGGCGCATGGAACCTCCCTTCCAGTGTCTTTTCGTGCAGGCAGATCGATCAGCAGCGAAGGATCGGTGATCTTGCGCAAAGCGCGGATCTGTCGATTTGCGAGAGCGAGTTGCAGCCGGCGAGCACCATGGTGCGCTCCAGCTCCGTCCGGAGAATCTCGACCGAGCGGGCGGCACCCGCCGCACCGCCGGCTGCCAGACCGTAGAGCATCGCGCGGCCACACAGCACCGCGTTGGCCCCCAGCGCCAGCGCCTTGAAGACGTCGCCGCCGCGTCTTATGCCGCTGTCGAGAAAAACGTCGCTGCGGCCGTTCAATGCCTCGCAGATGGCCGGAAGCGCCTGAAGCGAGGTTGCCGCTCCGTCGAGCTGGCGCCCGCCATGGTTCGACACCACGATGGCATCGACGCCGCGCTCGGCTGCCGCCACGGCATCTTCGGCGCGCATGATGCCTTTGACCACAAGCTTGCGCGGCCAGATCGAACGCAGCCACTCGACGCTTTTCCATGACAGCGCGGCATCCATCTGCGCTGAGATGAAGCGCGCGCCATCGATGGCGCTGCCCTGTCCCCTGGGAAGAAATTCAGC
>JBARWP010000297.1:0-3590 GCA_049646905.1 Pseudaminobacter sp.
ACAATATCCCGGCAAAGCGCGCCGAAGAGCGGCCTCGGCATGACATCGGAAAGTTCGCCGGACGATGGCGGCCGTCACGCGAGACGACGTTTCCGATCATCAACATCCCGACAGGCGAACAATTCACGTCCCCGAATGAACGAGAAATGAGTTCAGCAGATGCGGGCGCCTCGGCAATTCTACCGCGCGGGGTGAATGCTACCCAAGTCCCAGATATATCTGCCTGACGCGTGGATTGTCGGCTAGCTCGGACGCATTGCCCTCTAGGCTGATCGTTCCGCTTTCCATCACCAGCCCCCGGGTTGCGATCGGCAGCGCCACATCGACATATTGCTCAACGATCAATATGCCCGTGCCCTCCGCCGCCCATAAGCTCAGCAACTCGAATATCGGCGGCAGGATTGCCTGTGCGAGCCCGAGCGACGGCTCGTCGCACAGAAGGATCCGCGGTTTGGCGACAAAGGCTTGAGACAAGGCCAGCATCTGCTGCTGACCGCCGCTGAGGTCTCGGGCCGGCTGGCGATATTTCTGCTTCAGCATGGGAAAGAGGTCGAGCACGCGACCGGATCTGGCCTCGAATTCGCCCTTTGTCGAAAGCATGCCACCAAGCCGGATATTGTCCGCGACGGTCAGTTCGGGGAAAACCCGATGCCCTTCAAAGACAAAACGGAGCCCTCCTTGTGCGATGTCCTCCGGCGCGCGCCCTGAAATTTCGACGCCATCGAGGCAAACCGACCCCGCCGATGGTCTGACGAAGCCGGCTATCGACTTGAGCAGGGTTGTTTTTCCGACGCCGTTCGGCCCAAGGACCAGAACGATTTCACCTGGAGCCACAGTGAGGCTCACATCTCGCAATATCGGCAGGCGTCCATAGCCGGAAAACAGACTCCGGACTTCAAGCATCGCTCTCTCCCCAGAAAAGCTTCTGAACCGTCGGATTTTCCACAACCCTATCCGGCACTCCACTTTCCACCACGCGTCCGGCATCAAGCACGGTGATCGCATCCGCGAGCCGCCAGACAAGAGCGAGGTCGTGCTCGACCAGCACCACCGTCAAATCCAACTCGTCCCGCAAGCGCCGCAGAAGTTCTGCAAAGCGCTTTCTTTCCTCACCGGAAAGCCCTGCGGCTGGCTCGTCGAGAAACAACAGGCGCGGGCCGGTCGCGATACAGCGCAGCAGTTCCAGCATTCGCCGCTGAGCATGTGGAAATTCATCTGTCCTGCTGTCGGAAAGCGGCCTTCCGATCGCCTCGAACGCAGCAATAAAGGCTGGGTCCTTCGGCCCGCGGTTCGCATCAAGCCCCAGTTGCAGATTTTCCCGGACGGTCAAGTCCTCGAATATCCGCGGCGTCTGGAACGTCCGCGCCACACCCAGCCTAGCGATGTCGGCTGCATGCAAGGTGCCGGCCTTGGCGCCGAACACGCTGATTACGCCACTATCCAGTCGGCTAAGCCCAGACAGCACGTTCAGAAACGTGGTCTTGCCGGACCCGTTCGGGCCGACCAATCCGTGAATCGTGCCGCGCGCGACTTCGAGATCGATACCGTCCAGCGCAACCACCTGACCATATCGTCTTGTTGCCCCGATCACCTTTACCGCCGGCCCACTCCCTCTTTCCCGCCGTATCGCCTCCTGCTCGGCACGCATCTCCAGCAATGGACGGGAACTGAGAGTTGCCGGCCTGGCGGACGCGCTTCGCATGCGGACCCGCTTGGCGATCGTTCCCACCACGCCGTCAGGAAACAGCAGCATGATGATCAGTGCGGTCACGCCGTAGCCCAGCAGCCGGTACTCTACCAGATCGACAAGCAGCACGTTTGGCACGAGGTACAGGATCGCCGTGCCCACCAGCGGTCCCATCAGGTGCCCGCTACCGCCGACAATAACCGCGAAGAAAAAGAAGACCGACAGGTCGAAGTGGAATGCATCAGGGCTCAGAAAGCCGAGCAGAGGTCCGTAAAGCACACCGGCGAGAGAGGTGCCGATGGCTGCGATCAGAAAGGCCAGGGAGCGCACCACACCGGGCCTGTAGCCGAGTGTCAGCGCCGTCTCCGGGGCGGTCGCAGCTACGCGCATACGCCGGCCCATTGCGGTGCGCCGCAGGAAGCTATGGGCGAAAAGCGCGCCGAGGCTCAGCGCCATAATAGCCAGCGCCAGAGGACTGAAGCCGAGAAGCCACGGCTGCTGCAACCAGCGCACACGCAGGCTGATGCCATTTATGCCGTTCGTCATCTCACTGAAGGCGTTGAGCATCTCCGGCATCACGGTTGCCGCCGAGATGGTGACAAAACCTAGATAGAAACCCTTCACCCTGAGAGCTGGCAGTGCGAAAAGCAGACCAAGGGCGACACCGGCAGCAATCCCCGCCAGCAGGCCCAGCCACAGCGGATAACCGTTGAGGCCACTGACTATGCCAACCGTATAGGCAGCCACGCCGAACACTGCGCCCTGCCCGAACGAAACCTGCCCTGCATCCGCCAACAGCAGATTCTGGCAGACCGCCACCACGACGTAGAGATTGACGAGCAGCAGGATATGCAACCAGTAGCCGCTGCCGAGCAGCACTGGAACGACAATGCTTGCAATGATGAGCAAGGCACCCAGCCGCGTCTCGCTCGCCCAGCCGAAAAAGCCTTGCGAAGGCGCATCATCGAACGGTTGCGATGCGCCAGCCTGTTTAGCCACCGTCATGAACCGTCTCCTAGACCTGCCGCGCCGAAACACGCCCGAAAAGACCTTGCGGACGCGCCATCAGTATCACCACAAGCAACGCCAGCGAGACCGCGTTCTGGTATTCGCCGCCGACATTGTAGGCCGCCCACATGGAAAGAACGCCGACCATCGGCCCCCCCATCAGCGCGCCTGCATTGCTGCCGATCCCGCCGATCACCGCCGCAACGAAACCGTTGAGCACGTAGTTGATCGGTGAGCTGGGAGAGATGGACAGGATCGCTCCTGCACCGAATCCGCCGGCTCCCACCACCAGGCCGCTGATCGCAAACGACATGATTTGAAGGTGCCGGACGCGGATACCCGCAGCCTTGGCCGCCTCCAGATCCTGCGAGATCGCGCTCATCGCCAACCCGGTGAGGGTGTACCGGTGAAACCAGCGCAAACCGAGACAGGCCGCGACGGCAAAGATCGGCGCGATGGCGTAGGCCGCCGGCGTCTCGACGCCGAAGGCACGGAAGGGCGGGAAAGGATCCCTCACCACCAGTGCGAACGGCCCCTTTGTGATGAGTATGAGGGCGCTGATGATCACGGATACGGCAAGCGTGGTGATCAGCCACGAATGCTGCTCCACCGAAGACTTCAGGGGCAACAAGGTGATATAACCCTGCACGGCCATCAGCAACGCCACCGAGAGCCCCGCCGCCATCAGAAGGGCCAACCACGTCAGGACGCCCGCATCCGGTGGGAGAAACATCGAGCCGAACACCCCACCCAGAATAAGCATGTGCCCCTGGGCGAAGTTCAGTATGCCGCTCGACTGGTAGACGACATTGAAGCTCACGGCCACCAGCGAGTATACGGCGCCGATGCCGATCCCTCTGACAACTATAATGAAAAGTTCGTCCATGGTTCAGTC
>JBARWP010000298.1:0-5863 GCA_049646905.1 Pseudaminobacter sp.
GCCACCAACTTCGCAGCAACCTGCTACATAGCCGCTATCATCACATGGTGGATATGATTGAGTCTCAACCCTAGAGCGCCGTGCTTCTCATTGAATTGGCGCCCCACTCTAAGCATATGTTTTTGAAGCATGATCCCGAAAAGTCTGCAACTTTTCGGGATCATGCTTTAGCCTTGCCAGAACTGATCCAGCCAGAGATTGAGCGTGAAGAAGCCGTCATTGTCGATGGTATAGACGCGTTTCGTGCCCTGGGCGCGGGCGCGGACCAAGCCGGTATCCAGCAGAACCTTCAAATGCTGGGAGACTGCCGGGCGCGAGATCGGCAATCCCGCAGCGAGTTCGCTCACGGTCCTGGGGCCACGGCGCAGTTCTTCCAGAAGATGGCGCCGGTTGGGATCGGCAATGGCCATGAATGCGTCGGATACGTTCATGGCTCATCGGCCTGCGGTTCTGCCACGCGCGGCTCGTCATCGGCAGGCGTGCGCGGATCGAGCCGCACCGCTTCGGGCGTCACGCCACGCTCCGAAGGAAGGGTCTTGAAGGCTTCGCGTTCTTCAACCGGCACCGGGGCACGGCGGCGGATGCGCAAAAGCGTGTAGCCGGCAAGCGACAGATGCGCGAGCGCGGTCGCCAGGAACAGGCTTTCGGGACGCATCGAACTCATCAGGGCGGCGCTAATAACCGGGCCGATCATGGTACCGAAGCCGTAAAGCAGCAGCAGTCCGCCCGAGACCTTGACGAAATCCTCCGGACGGGCGTGGTCGTTGGCGTGGGCGACGGCCAGCGAATAGAGCGTATAGGCGAGCGCGCCGTAGCAGGCGGTCATGGCGATGACCAGCGCGCCGGTGCGCGGCGAGGCAAAGAAGATGATCACGCCGACCAGCGCCGAGATGCCGGAAGCCGCGGCCAGCACGAAGCGGCGGTCGGTCTTGTCGGAGATGCGGCCGGCCGGCATTTGCATCGCCGCGCCGGCAATGACGACCAGGCTCATCATCAGCGCGATCTCAGCGGTGGAAATGCCGATGCGCGCGCCATAGACCGCACCGAGCGTACCCCAGGCGCCGTTGGCGACGCCAATCAGCAGGCAGCCGACGCAGGCGACGGGCGAATTGGCATAAAGCCCTTTCAGATCGAGCGAGACATCCTGCAGCGGCTGCGGGTGGGAAGCGGTCGAAACGGCGGTGGGGATCAGCGACAGGCAGAAGAAGATGGCGGTGACCATGAACAAGGATGCCGAATTGACGTCGCCGAAGGCCACGATCATCTGCCCGGTCATGATCGAGGCATAGGTGACCATCATGTAGAGGCCGAAGACCGTGCCGCGATTCTCGTTGGTGGCCTTTTCGTTGAGCCAGCTTTCGATGACCATGAAGGCGCCCGCCATGATGAAGCCGGTGAAGGCGCGCAGCAGGATCCAGATGAATTCGCCGATCATCAGGCCCGTCAGCAGTGCGATGATGGCCCCAAGGGCGGCGAAAGTGCCGAAGGCCCGGACATGGCCTGCCCTGCGCACCAGGCGCGGGGCAAAAAAGCAGCCGGCGACGAAACCGCCGGCCCAGGCCGTGCCCATCAGGCCCAGTGCGGCGGTGGAGAAGCCCTCCTCCTGGCCGCGCAGCGGCAGGAGAAGGCCGTGCAGACCGGAGGCTGCGAGCAGAAAAGCGGTGCCGCGCAGGAGAGACAGGATCGGTCTGTAGGCAGCGAGCATATATCCATCCGGCAATTGGCGGGAACGAAGGAACCGTTCCGGTTTTCTTAGGCTAGGAGAATCGCTCCCGCTTTCAGTGCAACGACTTGAAGATACCGGCTTTCCGGCTTTTCAACGGCGGATTGGCGACATTGCGCTGGCGTGATTTGAAACCGACCCTTGCGCACAGCGGGGCTGTAATACGGGTGTCGGAATCGCCGCACATGTCAGCGTCGGAACATCGCTTCGGCTGCCGATTTGGTTGCATCCTTTGCCTTCAGTTCCGCTTCCAGCCGGGTTATTTCGGCTCGCAATAGCGCGATTCGCTCGGAAATCTCGCCTTGCGAAAGCAGCGAAATATCCTGGCCGATTACATGGGCCAGTTTCGGCCTTATCGGTTCGTCGTCGAAGATCGCCATGGCAGCATCTCCCTGCTTACCGGTTTGCGTCGCCGGGCAGACTACATAGAATGCCGGCGATGATGCAAATACCGGGCGCGGCCGGTGACCAGCACAGAAAGGGACCAATATGGCGAATGGAGACCGACTTCCCGAGAAGATGACGGCGGTGGCGATTTCCACGCCCGGCGGCCCCCTGGTGCTGAAGCCCGAGCGCCGCGACGTGCCGAAGCCCGAGACGGGCGAGATCCTGATCCGCGTCCATGCCGCCGGCGTCAACCGACCGGACGTACTGCAGCGCAAGGGAGCCTATCCGCCCCCACCCGGCGCGTCCGACCTGCCGGGACTGGAGGTGGCCGGCGAAGTGGCGGTGCTGGGCGAAGGCGTGCAACGCTGGAAGATCGGCGACCGGGTCTGCGCGCTGACGCCGGGCGGCGGCTATGCCGAATATGCCAGGGTGCATGAAACCAACGCATTGCCGCTGCCGGCCGGCTTCACCTTCAGCGAAGCGGCGGCCCTGCCCGAGACCTTCTTTACCGTCTGGCACAACGTATTCGAGCGTGGCGGCCTGAAGGGCGGCGAAACGCTTCTGGTGCATGGCGGCTCCTCGGGCATCGGCACGACTGCGATCCAGCTTGCCTCGGCGTTCGGCGCCTACGTGATCACCACCGCCGGCAGCCCGGAAAAATGCGCGGCCTGCCTGAAGCTCGGCGCCGACCGCGCCATCAACTATCGCAACGAGGATTTCGTCGCCGTGGTCAGGGAAGCGACGGACGGGCGCGGAGCCAACGTCATCCTCGACATGGTCGGCGGCGACTATGTCGGCCGCAACTATACGGCGGCGGCCATCGAGGGCCGTATCATCCAGATCGCCACGCAGGGCGGCGCGGTGGCAAGCGCGGATTTTTCCAAGCTGATGATCAAGCGGCTGACCCACACCGGCTCGACGCTGCGGCCGCGGCCGGTCGAAGTAAAGGCGCATATCGCCGCCGGACTGGAGGCCAAGGTCTGGCCGCTGCTTGCCGCACGCCGTATCGCTCCCGTCATGGACATGATCTTTCCCCTCAAGGAGGCCTGGCGCGCCCATGAACGCATGGAAGAGGGCGAGCATATCGGCAAGATCGTCCTCGACGTCGGCTAGCCAGGGACACGACCGGCGAGTGGCCATTTGACGGCGCAGTATTGTGCAGCGCACAATTGGGCTGCCGGCATGTCGCTATACTGCCCCCGAGATGACTCCTCCTGGAATCGTGATCTCGTTTTGCCGCGCTGTCGGAGTGCGATCCTTCCGGAAAAACCGGTGCCCGCTCCCGGTATGACGGCTTGACCGGATCAGGTGATTTGGCAGCCGGCACGAGCGGCGCGCCACTATCCACGCATGGCGTTACCGAGGTGTTACCGGGGGAGAAATTGTGCATTGCAACAATTGCACTGAAGCTATGCAAAAGCGTCAGTTCAAACCCTCTCGGAGAGAGCCTATCTGAAGCTCACCGAACACCAATGAGGGAGTAACCGAGATGAACCCGATCCAAGCTTTCCGCAACTGGCGCCGCTACAATGAGACCGTGCGCGAACTCAACCGCCTGAGCAATCGTGAACTGAACGATCTCGGCATCAACCGCGCCGACATCGCCAGGGTCGCTCGCGGCGCGCTTTAAAGCATGATCCCGAAAAGTTGCAGACTTTTCGGGGCAAGCTCCAAGCAACGGATAAACCAGCGCTTCCAGCCACAGTGGATGACGCGTTGGCCGTAAAGCCAGAGCCGCGCCAGACAGGCAATGCCGTCTTCGGTTCCGAACCCGTCAGACCTCGTCTGGCGGGTTTGTCTTTGTCAGGGGGCGAGCAAGCTGCCGCGCAATGCGCGGCCTGCCGGCTTATTCTTCCTCGTCCTCGTCGGTGTTCCTGCCCTTGAGCGAAGACAGCTTGGCGAACACCGCATTGGCATCCAGCTCTTCGTCTTCCTCACGCTCCGGCTTCTCATCGGGCGACAGGCGCTCGGTCATGGAGGCAGGCAGCAGCGTATCCCCGGTAGGCGCGGCAGCCGGCTTGCCGGAGGAGGCACGCTGCACCTCGATGTCGAGGTCGATCTGCGAGCACAGGCCGAGCGTCACCGGGTCCATCGGCACCAGATTGGCCGAATTCCAGTGGGTGCGGTTGCGGATCTGCTCGATGGTGGCCTTGGTGGTGCCAACGAGGCGCGAAATCTGTGCATCCTTCAGTTCGGGATGGCTGCGCACCAGCCACAGAATGGCGTTGGGGCGATCCTGGCGCTTCGACAAAGGCGTGTAGCGGGGACCCTTGCGCTTGGATTCGGGCACGCGCACCTTCGGCTCCGACAATTTCAGCCGGTGGTTGGGGTCCCTCTCGCCGCGCGCGATCTCCTCGCGGCTGAGCTGACCGGTGATGATCGGGTCCATGCCCTTGATGCCCTGCGCCGATTCGCCATCGGCAATCGCCTTGACCTCGAGCGGATGCAGCGAGCAGAACTGCGCGATCTGGTCGAAGGAAAGAGCGGTGTTATCAACCAGCCAGACGGCGGTCGCCTTGGGCATGAGAAGCGTGTTGGCCATCGAATAAAGTCCTCTCGTTCGCCCGCGTCCCTTTACGCGGGCGGTGGTTTTTTCAAGCCACCAGAATGGGAAATCCTGGCGTATATAGCGTTATTTGCGCAGTCCGGCAAGAAAACTTCACCACATTGCCTTTCCCGCCGCGCAGACCACGGGGGCGCGTCAAAGCCTCTCTCGGTCAGCCGCATTGGTGTGATGATTGCACTCTGCGGTCTGATGAAAAGCGTCCGTCCACCGGAATCTGCCAGCTTTCCACGGTGCCGGAATTTGCTCTGCGTCCGAAACTCGCTAAGACCATGCAGCAGGCTGGCGGCGAGTCGCACCTGGCGCAGCGCCGCGCGCCGCCCATTGATGCTTGAACCACGAATGAACCGTCTCTCCAGGTCCTCTTTCCATCCGATCAATGTATCCGGCCACCCTTCGAGGCTTGCCCGATGAAGGTCGGCATCGACATGGGCGCTGCGACCAACGGCACGGCGGCGACACTCGACCTGGAGGAGCTTCTGGCGACGCGCCTTTTGGTGCAGGGCAATTCCGGCTCCGGCAAATCGCATCTGCTGCGCCGGCTCCTGGAGCAGAGCGCGCCCTGGGTGCAGCAATGCGTCATCGACCCCGAGGGCGATTTCGTCACGCTTGCCGAAAAGTTCGGCCATGTCGTGGTGGATGCCGCCCGCACCGAAGCCGAGCTTACCCGCATTGCCGCGCGCATTCGCCAGCACCGCGTCTCGGTCGTGCTCAATCTGGAAGGGCTCGATGTCGAGCAGCAGATGCGTGCTGCGGCAGCCTTTCTCGGCGGCCTGTTCGATGCCGAGCGCGAATACTGGTATCCGGTCCTGGTGGTGGTCGACGAGGCGCAGCTTTTTGCGCCAGCGGTCGGCGGCGAGGTTGCCGACGAGGCGCGCAAGATCTCCCTTGGCGCCATGACCAACCTGATGTGCCGCGGGCGCAAGCGCGGCCTTGCCGGCGTCATCGCCACGCAGCGCCTGGCCAAGCTGGCCAAGAACGTCGCGGCCGAGGCCTCCAATTTCCTGATGGGCCGCACGTTCCTCGACATCGACATGGCGCGCGCGGCCGACCTGCTCGGCATGGAGCGGCGCCAGGCTGAGATGTTCCGCGACCTGGCGCGTGGCCATTTCGTGGCGCTCGGCCCTGCGCTGGCGCGCCGGCCCTTGCCTGTCGCGATCGGTCCGGTCGAGACGGCACCGCGCTCCACC
>JBARWP010000299.1:0-10402 GCA_049646905.1 Pseudaminobacter sp.
CGACTGGCTGATGTCGGTGCCGCACGGCGCCGACCTGGAGGAGGCCGCGCGCCGGCAGGTCGAATTGATCGACCGCCGCGCCCGGCTGCATCCGGACGTGCTGAGACTGCGGACCCTGCTGATGGCGCTCGCCGGCCCCGGCGCCTGGCCGAAACCCCTTTCCAACCTCTGAAGGAGGATTTTTCGATGGCTGCAGCATCCCAGGCAAAGTCGGCAAAGCACGGTCTTCTGGAACGGCTGGATGCCGGTCCGGTCATCTGCGCCGAAGGCTATCTCTTCGAATTGGAACGGCGCGGCTACCTGCAAGCCGGCCCATTCGTTCCGGAAGTGGTGATCGAACATCCGGACGCCGTGACGCGCCTGCACGAGGATTTCGTCCATGCGGGTTCCGATGTCGTCGAGGCCTTCACCTACTACGCCCACCGCCAGAAGCTGAAGGTCATAGGCCGCGAGGACATCCTCGAAAAGATCAACCGGCAGGCGCTGCGCATCGCCAGAGATGTCGCCGAACGCAACGGCTGCCTGATGGCTGGCAATATCTGCAACACCAACGCCTATGAGGCCGATGATCCGGCTACCCACAAGGCCGTGCGGGCCATGTTCGAGGAGCAGATCGGCTGGGCGGTGGAGGAAGGTGCCGACTTTCTCATCGCCGAGACCATCGACTGGTACGGCGAAGCGGCCATCGCGCTCGACGTGATGAAGGCAACCGGGCTGCCGACCGTGGTCACGCTCTCGGTCCATCGCGACGAGAACATGTTCGACGGCGTGGACGTCGTGGAAGCTTGCAAACGGCTGGAAGCGGCTGGCGCAGATGTCGTCGGGTTGAACTGCCAGCGCGGCCCGAAGACGCTGATGCCTGTCGTACGCAAGGTGCGCGAGGCCGTATCCTGCCATGTCGCCTCGCTTCCCGTGCCCTATCGCACCACGGAAGCCGAACCGACCTTCCAGTCTCTGACCGACCGCGCGTGCTCCTGCATTCCGGGCGACAGGCCGTTTCCGACAGCGCTCGATCCGTTCACCTGCAACCGCTACGAATGCGCCGAATACGCCCGCGAGGCCTATGATATGGGCGTTCGCTATATCGGTCTGTGCTGCGGCGCTGCCCCTCATCACATCCGTGCCGTGGCCGAGGCGCTGGGGCGCACGGTGCCGGGCAGCCGCTATTCGCCCGATATGTCCAGGCATGCCTTCTTCGGCACCGATGCAGCAATTCCGGACAGATACAAGAGCCGGCAGGTCGAGATCTGACGACGAACAAAGCCAGACGGGAGGCAGCGATGAGCGTTGTTCCGCTCCAGCAATCCATCATCGGGGAAGACCCGATCGACAGCCTTGTCGCCGCCCATCGGGCAGGACACGGGCTGGCAAGACCCTTTTACACGGATCCCGCCGTCTTCGAGCGGGACATGGAGCGGCTGTTTCGCCGCCATTGGCATTGCCTGGCACACGAAAGCGTCATTCCCCGTGCTGGCGACTTCGAGCAGTTCAGGTTGGGCGACGAGCAGATCATCCTCACCCGCGGGGCCGACGGCACGGTGCATGCTCTGCTCAACGTCTGCCGCCATCGCGGTGCGGAAGTCTGCACCAAGCCGAAGGGCAATGCGAAATTCTTCGTCTGCCCCTATCATGCCTGGACCTATGCCAACGACGGCAGCCTGCGTGCGGCGCGGCTGATGCCCGAGGATTTCGACCGCGCGGCACATGGCCTGAAAAAGCTCAATGCGCGCGTGGCTGAAGGATTGGTGTTCGTGTCATTTGCCGAGGTGCCGCTCGACTTCGATCCCGTCGCGCAATCGTTGAGGGCAAGCTGCGGCCAGTACGGCTGGGCCGAGGCAAAGGTGGCGCATCGGCAGACCTGGGTATTGCAGGCCAACTGGAAACTCGCGGTCGAGAACTATGTCGAATGCTATCATTGCGGCCCGGCGCACCCCGAATACTCGCAGACCCATGCGCTGGAGCAGCCGCTCGAAATGATCGAGAAGCTGAACGAGGCGATGGAGGCCCGCACCTGCGCGCTCGGCGTCACCGTCGTCAGCGGCGATCGCTGGCAGGGTTCTGCCAACGGGCAGGAGGCAATCCATACATTCCGCTATGCGCTTTATGACGGCGTCTCGACCGGCAGCGAGGACGGCAAGCCGGTGGCGCCGCTGATGGGACGCTTCACAGCCTACGACGGCGGCGTCACCTCCATCCATTTCGGCGGCACCAGCTTCTTCGTCTGCTATCCCGACCACGGCATGATCTATCGCTTCATTCCCAAGACCGTGGATACCTGCGAGATGGAGCTGATCTGGCTGGTGCGCGGTGGTGCGGAAGAGGGCCGGGACTACGATCTCGACAGGCTGAAATGGCTGTGGACGGTCACTACCGAAGAGGACAAGAAGATCATCGAGCATACGGCGCGCGGCGTGCGCTCGCACTTCTTCGAGCCCGGGCCGATTGCCCCCATGGAGCACAACGAACTGCGCTACATCGGCTGGTATCTGGAGGAAATCTCGCGGCCCTGATGCATTGCCGATGACCCGGGCAGCGGGGCAAGTCGCATCCAATCATTGGGAGCAGCATGAGCAGGAACTGGCCCGATGCCCGAAACCGGAAAATTGTGTATCGAGGCGCCGATGGCGACCTCGACATGCGCCCGAAAACGAAGCCGTGCACGTAGGAACGAGAGGGAGACAGGGTGAGCAATCCGACGAAGCTGCGCATAGGATTTATCCTTGGGCGCTCGTTCACGCTGTCGGCTTTTGCGCTTTTTGTCGACACGCTTCGTTTGGCGAGCGACGAACTCGATCGATCCGGGCGTGTGTTCGCGGACTGGCAAGTGCTGGCAAGCTCGAGGAACGCCGTCCGATCCAGTTGCGGCGTGCAGGTCGTTCCGACTTCGGGTTTCGTCGATCCTACCAACTTCGGCTACATCGTCGTCGTTGGCGGGTTGCTCAGGGAGGAGGAGCCTGTCGACGCGGAGACGATGCGCTACCTGCGTCTGGCTGCCGCGGCGAAGGTGCCGCTTATAGGTCTCTGCACGGGAACGTTCATCCTGGCGGAAGCCGGTCTCATGAAAGACCACGAGTGCTGCGTGAGCTGGCTGCATGCACGCGAGTTTCAGGAAAGGTTTCCCGACCATCAGGTCCGTTCGGATCGGATATTTCATCTCGACGAGAGCCGCGGCTCCTGTGCCGGCGGCAGCAGTGCGGCGGACATAGCCGCATTGCTCGTACGTCGATACATTAGCGAAGATGCAGAGCGGAACGCCCTGGAAGTTCTTCAGATCGATCACGCCCGCTCGCCATTGCACCTGCAAGCAAGGCGAACGCTTGGCGGCGACGCCGAAGATGTCCGTGTAAAGGCCACTCTGCTGATCATGGAGCAGCATCTCAACGATCGCGTTCCCATAGCACAATTGGCCCGGCTGGTGGGTGTAAGCCGCCGCCAGCTCGAGCGTCTGTTCAAGGAAAAGGCGGGCATATCGCCCGCCAACGCATACAGGCACGTCCGGCTGATCCACGCAAAGTCACTTGTCACAAACAGCGATGCCTCGATGCTGGAGATCGCTTTGGAGGCCGGGTTCGAAAACCCTTCGCACTTCGCCAGAACATTCAAGAAGTTCCATGGGCAGACGCCGTCAGAATTGCGCACGAGCGCAGTGCACGCCTGAGATGTCCATCTCCAATCCACGCGCAGGGCCAAACCTGATCCATATCCGTTGCGCGACTTCCCCGGCTGACAACGGCGGCCGCCATCGCTAATGTGGCTTTATGGCCGGAGGCGGCCAGCAGCCCGCGTCCCTGACAGGATATGGCGAACGCCTCCCTGCAACCCTTCCTGACCGTTCAACCGTCGGGCGAAGGCGTTGGCAATGCGGGCGCCGACGAAAGCTTCGCCATGACGAAGGAAACGGATATGCGCGACTATCGTGACGCAAAGGCCATGGCGAAAGCCATGCGGAATGCACTTTCTGCCCGCGACGTGACTGTCACCCACAGCGAGGCGCTGGAGATTGTTGCCCGCCAATTCGGGTTTGCGAGCTGGAATGTCATGTCGGCGAAGATCGACGAAGATGGCGCGGATCGAGCCGGCGGAGGGATTGCCCTTGAGCAGGCAGTTCCGATCGTTCGCATTTTCGACGTCTCGAAGGCGAGCGAATTCTACCTCGACTTTCTCGGCTTCACCGTCGATTGGGAACACCGCTACGGAGACAACTTCCCGCTTTATATGCAGGTCTCGCGTTCCGGGCTCAGGCTGCATCTGTCCGAGCACGCGGGAGATGCGACGCCTGGCGGGAACATGTGCGTCTACATGACGGGCATCCGGGATCTCCACAAGGAACTCTTGGCCAAGGACTATCGCTATATGAAACCCGGACTCCACGATGAGGGGACACGTCTCGAAGTACAAGTCATCGATCCCTTCAACAACCGCATCCGGTTCATGGAACTCAAGAGCCGATGAAACGGTGATCTTGGGCCGTCACGCCACCGCGCTATCAGCCGGTAGTGTCATGCAGGAAAATCACCGTGGTCCGGCGAAAAGTACGGAGCAAAGGAGCTACGCCGCTCGTCGACGACCAGTGTTTTGGCTAGGGGCGGAAAAGCTCTCTGAGGGCATCCGGCTCGCTCGCAAACCTTGCATCCGGCTCCGATCAGCGTGCGTGTCGTGGGGTCGTTCAGGGTGAGGCCCTGCGAATAGACGAGCCTATCGGCGTGCAGCAGGTCGCAGCCGAGCCCGATGGCGAACTTCTTGGTCGGTGCGCCGTGTCCGCCTCGCGAACTCTCGACCATGCGTGCGATCCATAGATAGGCGCGGCCATCGGGCATTTCTGCCACCTGGGTCAGCGTTTTGCCCGGGTTGGAGAAGGCATCGTAGACGTTCCACAGCGGGCACGTCCCGCCTATGCGGGAGAAATGGAAATCCGTGGCCGATTGCCGTTTCGAGATGTTCCCCGCTCTGTCGACTCGGACGAAGAAGAAGGGCACTCCTCGCGCCTCCGGCCTTTGCAGCGTACTGAGCCGATGGCAGATGGTCTCGAAACCGACTCCGAAATCGCGGCTGAGAAGGTCGATGTCGTAGCGCAGGCGCTCGGCGAGCTGGAGAAACGGTCTATAGGGCAATACCAGAGCGCCGGCGAAGTAGTTCGCCAGCCCGACCCTCGCCAGTGACCTTGCCTCGTCGTTGGAGAAGGAGCCTTTTGCAGCGACGCTGTCGATCAGGTCCCGCTGCTCCAGAAAGGCAATCTGGGTCGCCATCTGGAATGCCTGCTGGCCGGGGAGCAGCCGCCGCGAAAGGCGCAGGGTGCGGGTCTGCGCCTCAAAGCTGCGCTGCACGCCGGTGCCATCCTCGTCCGGTAGATCGACGAGGCGCAGGCCGTGCCTGTCTTCCAATCGTCGGGCGGTGGCCTCGGTCATGCGGCCGAGCGGCATGCCCATCTCCTGAGCGACGGTTTCAGCCGCGTGATCCAGCTCGTCTATGTAGTTGTGGTTGGCATAGAAGAAGTCGCGCACCTCCTCGAAGGGGGTGGACGGTATCGTCGTCAATCTGCCCTGCCTGTCGTCACCCAGCCGGGCCGCATAAGCCGCGATCTCCTCTGTCGCCTGCTTGAGCCTGCGATTTTGCGAGATGAACGCGCGAGCGAGCGCCGGCATGTTACCCGCCAACTCCTTGACGTCGGCAAGCGTGACGGGTTCGCCGAGCGTCGGGTCGGCCAAAGCCTCGCGTAGTTCGCCGATGAGACGCGCCTCGTCATTGTTGGAGAATAGCTGGACGTCGGTGCCGAACGCCGCGTTGAGCCTAAGGAGCACGGGCACCGTTAAGGGACGCTGATTGTTCTCGATCTGGTTCAGGTAGCTGAGCGAGATGCCGAGCGCATCCGCGAGTGCCTGCTGGGTGAGCCGGCGCTCTTCCCGCAGCCGCTTCAGGCGAACGCCCATGAAAGCCTTCTTCAAAGGCAAGCTCCATCCGATACTTCGCAAACTTTGCAAATCCGCAGACTTTCCTTTGCAAAGCTACGCATTTTCAGTGCTTTATGAATTTTATCATATGCGGATAGTGCGAATTTGAAAAGTCAATCGGGCACTACCGCTTGAACATGCAGCCGATCACGACAGGGCAAGGTCAGGCCATCTCTCTGGAAGTCGTTCTTCCGGAGCAGGCCGATCGACACGGCACGCTCTACGGGGCAAGTGCGCTGCACATGATGGGGAAGGCTGCTTTCGTCTGTGCCACCCGGCATGCGCGCTGCACTGTCGTCATGGCCAAGGCCGACAGCATAGAATTCGCTCGTCCGATCCGCATCGGCTCCATCATCGACGTGCGGGCGCAGGTCGCCTTCCAGGGTCGCTCCTCGATGACCGTGATCGTGGAGATTGTGCCTGACTGTCCCGGCGAGGAGGAAGGCCTCCCCTCCATCACCGGCCGTTTCATGATGGTCGCCGTCGACGGCGACGGTGCCCCGATGCCGATCCCCCTTTCAGATTCACACCGTCCAGAGGATATCCGTTCGTGAAGTCGCATACCGTCCGCACCTACAAATCCGCCGAGAAGCTCGTCCGCGAGGACCAACTGGCCTGGAAGATCGCATCTATGGCGGCCGATGACGTTCCGCTCGGCGCCGACGTGGTCGAGATGATCGGCAACCGCATCATCGACAATGCTGCCGTAGCTGCCGCTTCCCTGGCTCGGCGCCCGGTCGTCAGCGCCCGCGCCCAGGCTCAGGCACACCCGTTCCTGCCGGGCTCGACCGTGTTCGGCCTTCCCGGTGCCGCACGTGTCTCGCCGAAATGGGCGGCGTGGGCCAACGGCGTGGCCGTGCGCGAGTTGGACTTCCACGATACCTTCCTTGCGGCCGACTATTCGCATCCGGGCGACAATATTCCGCCGATCCTTGCGGTCGCGCAGCACTGCGGCCTTTCGGGCACAGCGCTCGCGAAAGGCATCGCTGCCGGCTACGAGGTGCAGGTCAACCTCGTAAAGGGCATCTGCCTGCACGAGCACAAGATCGATCACATCGCCCATCTGGGACCGTCGGCCGCGGCAGGCATCGGCGCCGCGCTCGGCCTGCCGGTCGAGACCATCTATCAGGCCGTGCAGCAGGCGCTGCATGTAACGACCACGACGCGACAGTCGCGCAAGGGCGAGATTTCGAGCTGGAAGGCCTACGCGCCGGCCTTCGCCGGCAAGATGGCGGTCGAGGCCGTCGACCGTGTGATGCGCGCAGAAGGGGCGCCGTCCCCGGCCTGGGAAGGCGAGGACGGATTCATTGCCTGGCTGCTGTCGGGCCCCGAGGCCGAATATGCCGTGCCGCTGCCCGAGAAGGGCGAAGCCAAGCGCGCCATCATGGACACCTACACCAAGGAGCACTCGGCCGAATACCAGAGCCAGGCGCTGATCGACCTGGCCCGGCGCATGGGACCGAAGATCGGCGACCTGACCAAGGTGAAGGACATCGTCATCCACACCAGCCATCACACCCATTATGTCATCGGCACCGGCGCCGACGATCCGCAGAAGATGGACCCCAAGGCCAGCCGCGAAACGCTCGACCATTCGATCATGTACATCTTCGCCGTGGCGCTGGAAGACGGCGGCTGGCACCACGAACGCTCATATGCGCCCGAGCGCGCCAACCGGCCCGAGACAGTCGCCCTGTGGCACAAGATCTCCACGGTCGAGGACCCGGAATGGACGCGTCGCTACCATAGCCGCGACCCGAAGGAGAAGGCGTTCGGCGGCCGCGTCGTCGTCACGCTGCAGGATGGCACCGTGATCGAGGACGAACTGGCTGTCGCGGACGCCCATCCGCTGGGCGCCCGCCCCTTCGCCCGGCCGGACTACATCAAGAAATTCCGGGCGCTCAGCGAGGGGATCATCGCGCCGACCGAACAAGACCGGTTCCTCTCGGTGGTCGAGCGCTTGATCGACCTGAAGCCCGTCGAACTCGCCGGCCTCACCTTCGCCGTCGATCCTGCCAGGCTCGGTCCGCAGGCGGCGCGGGGTATCTTCGACTGGAAGCGCGGTTGAGGGAGGATGACATGACCGCACCTAGACCCAAGAAATCCGTCGCGCTGTCCGGCGTCATCGCCGGCAACACGGCGCTCTGCACCGTGGGGCGCACCGGCAACGACCTGCATTATCGCGGCTACGACATTCTCGACGTGGCCGAAACCTGCGAGTTCGAGGAGATCGCGCATCTGCTCGTCCATGGCACGTTGCCGACTATGGCCGAACTCGGGTCCTACAAGGTCAAGCTGAGGTCGCTGCGCGGCCTGCCGCAAGCGGTGAAGCAGGCACTTGAACTCCTGCCGGCGTCCGCCCATCCGATGGACGTGCTGCGCACGGGCGTCTCGGTGCTCGGCAACGTCCTGCCGGAAACTCACGACCATAACCATGCAGGAGCACGCGACATCGCCGACAGGCTGCTCGCTTCGCTCGGCTCGATGCTGCTCTATTGGCACCATTTCGCCCACAATGGCCGCCGCATCGAGGTCGAGACCGACGACGATTCCATCGGCGGCCACTTCCTCCACCTGCTCCACGGCAAGGCGCCAAAGCCCTCGCATGTGAAGGCCATGCACGTCTCGTTGATCCTCTATGCAGAGCATGAATTCAACGCCTCGACCTTCACGGCACGCTCGATCGCCGGCACTGGCTCGGACGTCTATTCGGCGATCACCGGTGCCATCGGCGCGCTGCGGGGTCCGAAGCATGGCGGTGCCAACGAAGTCGCGTTCGAGATCCAGAAGCAGTATGCGGACCCTGACGAGGCGGAGGCCGACATCCGCCGCCGCGTCGAGGCGAAGGAAGTCGTCATCGGCTTTGGGCATCCCGTCTATACGGTGGCGGATCCTCGCAACAAGATCATCAAGACGGTGGCGCGCCAGCTCTCGGTCGAGGCAGGTGCGACGAAAATGTTCGACATTGCCGAGCGCATCGAAACCACCATGGCCGAGGCAAAGAAGATGTTTCCGAACCTCGACTGGTTCAGCGCGGTTTCCTACCACATGATGGGCGTGCCTACGGCGATGTTCACGCCGCTCTTCGTCATTTCGCGCACGTCCGGCTGGGCCGCGCATATCATCGAGCAGCGGCAGGACAACAAGATCATCCGTCCCTCCGCCAACTACATCGGCCCCGAGAATCTGCAGTTCGTGCCGATCGAGAAGCGTGGCCGGCCCGGCATCGCCAGCAAGGCCGCATAAGGACAGGCAAATGCCCTATCTTGTATCTTCCGATCTACCGGAAAAGCCGGCCGGGGAGCGTTTTCGCGCACTGATCGAGTGCGGCGGCATCGCGCAACTTCCCGGGGCGCATAACGGCATGGCGGCTTTGCAGGCCAAGGCCGCCGGCTTCGAGGGCCTCTACCTCTCAGGCGCGGCGATGACCGCCTCGATGGGCATCCCCGATCTCGGCATCATCACCGTGGACGAGGTCGCCTTCTTCATCCGCCAGATCGCACGCGCCTCGGGATTGCCGCTCCTCGTAGACGGCGACACCGGCTACGGGGAGGCGCTGAACGTCATGCATATGGTGCGGACCTTCGAGGATGCCGGCGCAGGCGCCGTGCATCTCGAAGATCAGCTTTTGCCGAAGAAATGCGGCCATCTGAACGACAAGAAGCTCGCCGATGCTCGCGACATGGCAGCCAAGGTGGCCGCCGCCGCGAAGGCCCGCCGCCATCTCTACATCATTGCCCGCACCGACGCGGCGGCGAGCGAGGGACTGGAGGGTGCGGTCGCGCGGGCAAAGCTCTACATGGAAGCCGGCGCCGACGCGATCTTCCCCGAGGCGCTCACCTCTGCGGAGATGTTCTGCGAATTCGCCATCCGCATGCCGGGCGTGCCGCTGCTTGCCAACATGACCGAGTTCGGCAGGACGCCCTTCTTCACGGCATGGGAGTTTGAGGAGATGGGCTACAAGATGGTGATCTGGCCGGTCTCCTCGCTGCGCGTCGCCAACAAGGCGCAGGAAAAACTCTACGCCGCGTTGAAACGCAATGCCTCGACCGAGGCCTTGCTCGGCGAGATGCAGACGCGAGCCGAGCTTTACGATCTGATCGGTCTTCATAAATATGAAGAATTGGATGTATCTATCGTTGAAACTATCTTGCCGAGGTCTTGATACGCTGAAATATTATATGGCATTCTATATTACCAGTCGCCATGTATTATGGTATATTTATTCTTGATAGCGGTGCGTCGTGGAAGCCCGTGTCGAGCCCTGCATGGGTGGTGACCGAGCATGGCGGCGGAGGCTTCCGGGACATCACCGAGACGAGACGGACGCAAAACCGCATCCGCCACCTGGCGCACTACGACGCCCTGACCGGGCTCGCCAACCGTCACACCTTTCAGTTGCAGATGGAGGAAAGGCTCTCGCGGTCCGGCGACGGCTTTGCCCTGTTCTATGT
>JBARWP010000300.1:0-10730 GCA_049646905.1 Pseudaminobacter sp.
GGGCACCTACACGGCAAAGCACATCATCCTTGCCACCGGTGCCCGGCCCCGGGTGCTGCCCGGCATAGAGCCGGACGGCAAGCTGATCTGGACCTATTTCGAGGCGATGGTGCCGCAGGAGATGCCGAAATCGCTTCTGGTGATGGGTTCCGGTGCGATCGGCATCGAATTCGCGTCCTTCTATCGCACCATGGGCGCGGAGGTGACGGTGGTGGAGCTGTTGCCGGCGGTGATGCCGGTGGAAGATGCCGAGGTTTCGGCATTCGCCAAGAAGCAGTTCGAAAAGCAAGGCATGAAGATCCTGCTCGACGCCAAGGTGGCCAAGGTCGAGAAGGGCGCGAACTCGGTGACCGCGCATATCGAACTGAAGGACGGCAAGGTCGAGAAGATCACCGCCGACCGGATGATCTCCGCCGTTGGCGTGCAGGGCAATATCGAAAATCTCGGGCTCGAGCAGCTTGGCGTGAAGACCGAGCGGGGCTGCGTGGTGGTGGACGGCTATGGCCGCACCAATGTACCAGGCATCTATGCCATCGGCGACGTCGCCGGCCCGCCGATGCTGGCGCACAAGGCCGAGCATGAGGGCGTGATCTGCGTGGAAAAGATCGCCAATGTGCCGGGCGTGCATGCCATGGACAAGCTGAAGATTCCCGGCTGTACCTATTGCAATCCCCAGGTCGCCTCGGTCGGCCTGACGGAAGCTAAGGCCAAGGAGGCCGGCTACGACATCCGGGTCGGGCGCTTCCAGTTCGGCGCCAATGGCAAGGCGATCGCGCTGGGCGAGGACCAGGGCTTCATCAAGACCATTTTCGACAAGAAAACCGGCCAGTTGCTCGGCGCCCATATGATCGGCGCGGAAGTGACGGAACTGATCCAGGGTTTTGTCGTGGCGATGAACCTGGAGACGACCGAGGAAGAACTGATGCACACGATCTTCCCGCACCCGACGCTGTCGGAGATGATGAAGGAAAGCGTGCTCGATGCCTATGGCCGCGCCTTGAACGCGTAACGCCCAGCCGCGCCTGTTGCAGCGGGCGATAGCGGCCTATATGCAGGGCAGGCAACTGCGAGGAGAATGTCGATGGATCCTCAATACGGGATACTGAGCATGCCGGGCACCGGCTTCTTCGGCATGCTCGTGATCGGCTTCCTGGCCGGCTATGTTGCCGAACGGACGATGAACCGTGACCATGGTTTCTTCACCAACATATTGGTGGGCATCGCCGGCTCCTTTGTCGGCGGCACGCTGGCCGGCCTGATCGGCATCAATTATTACGGCTTCCTCGGCAATCTGGTCGTCGCCATTGCCGGCGCGCTTCTCATCCTGTGGATTTTCGGCCGCTCGCAGGCGGCTCGCTAGGAAACATCATGGTCACAGTGCTTGATCTCGTCTCCAAGACACCCCGGGTGCGGCATCCGGAAAAGGCGCATCGCCCGGATCAGGAAGTGTTGCGCAAGCCCGACTGGATCCGTGTGAAGGCGCCGGTTTCGAAAGGCTATGCCGAAACGCGCGACATCGTGCGCTCGCACAAGCTGGTGACGGTGTGCGAGGAGGCGGGATGCCCCAATATCGGCGAGTGCTGGGAAAAGAAGCACGCAACCTTCATGATCATGGGCGAGATTTGCACGCGCGCCTGCGCCTTCTGCAATGTGGCGACCGGGCGGCCGTTGCCGCTTGACCCCAACGAGCCGGAAAGCGTGGCCAAGGCCGTCTTGCAGATGGGGCTGTCGCACGTGGTCATCACGTCGGTGGATCGCGACGACCTCGATGATGGCGGCGCCCAGCATTTTGCCGAGGTGATCCGCGCCATCCGCGAAACGACGCCGGCGACCACGATCGAAATCCTGACGCCGGACTTTCTGCGCAAGGAAGGAGCGCTGGAGGTTGTCGTCGCCGCCAAGCCCGACGTGTTCAACCACAATCTCGAAACGGTGCCATCCAACTATCTGACGGTCCGGCCGGGTGCGCGCTATTTCCATTCGGTGCGGCTGTTGCAGCGGGTGAAGGAACTCGACCCATCGATCTTCACCAAGTCGGGGATCATGGTGGGGCTTGGTGAAGAGCGTAACGAGATCCTGCAACTGATGGACGATCTGCGCAGTGCCGACGTCGATTTCATCACCATCGGGCAGTATCTGCAGCCGACCCGCAAGCACCATCCGGTCAAGAAATTCGTCACGCCGGAGGAGTTCAAGTCCTACGAGACGATAGCCTATACCAAGGGCTTCCTGATGGTGTCATCGAGCCCGCTAACGCGCTCCTCCCACCATGCCGGCGAGGACTTCGCAAGGCTGCGGGCTGCGCGCGAGGACAAGTTGAAGAAGCGCGCCGACGCACTGGTCTGATGCCCAAATTCGAGACTATCCGCCGGGTTTCCCACACGCCGGACCAGATGTTCGCGCTCGTTGCGGATGTGGAGACATATCCGCAATTCCTGCCGCTTTGCGAGGCGCTGACGGTGCGTTCGCGCCGCGAGCGCGATGGGCAGACGGTGCTCGTGGCGGATATGACCGCCGGCTACAAGGCAATCCGCGAGACCTTCACCAGCCAGGTTCATCTCAAGCCGGCCGAAAAGATCATAGACGTCAAATATCTCGATGGGCCGTTCCGCTATCTCAGCAATCTATGGCGTTTCGATGCGGCCGCGGACGGCACCTGCGATATCCACTTCTTCATCGATTACGAATTCAAGAGCCGGATACTGGGTGCCCTGATGGGGGCAATGTTCGACCGTGCCTTCCGCATGTTCGTGGAAGCGTTCGAGAAGCGGGCAGTCGAAATCTACGGGTCGGGAAAGATAGCGTAGCTATTCCAGCGCCTTCAGGCCCATCTCCAGTGCCGTGCGCACCGTCTCGCGACGGATGAAATCACGGCCGTTATTGGGGAATATATGCTTTTCGGCGATCAGCGTTTCGCCGCGTTTTGCCAGGCCGAACCAGACCAGGCCGACGGGCTTTTCGGGCGAGCCGCCGTCGGGTCCGGCAATGCCGGTGACGGCAAGGGCGATGCCGGCATGCGAGCGGGACAATGCGCCGGCCGCCATCTCCACCGCAGTCTCACGCGACACGGCGCCATGTGCATCGAGCGTGGCGGCCGAGACGCCAAGCATCTCCATCTTGGCCTCGTTGGAATAAGTGACGAAACCGCGATCCACCATGGAAGATGAGCCCGGAATATCGGTCAGCGTGGCGATGATGAGCCCGCCCGTGCAGGATTCGGCCGTTGCCGACAGGATCCGGTGGTGTGCGCAAGCCTTGAGGAAGGCATCTGCCAGTTCGCCGAGTTTGCTCATTCGGGTACCTCTCCGGGATAGACCACACTCACCGTAGCGATTGCGGCAATGCCTTCTTCGCGGCCAACAAAGCCGAGTTTCTCGTTCGTCGTGGCTTTCACCGAAATGCGCTGCGGTGTGATGTCCAGCATGGCTGCAAGCGCCTCGGTCATCGCCTGACGATGTGGCCCGATACGCGGCGCCTCGCAGATCAGCGTGATGTCGGCATTGGCGATCCGGCCGCCATGCGAACGCACGAGGCTCGCTGCGTGTTCCACGAAGATGTGCGACGCCGCACCCTTCCATTGCGGGTCAGAGGGCGGAAAATGCGTGCCGATGTCGCCGGCCCCACAGGTGGCGAATAGCGCGTCGGTCAGCGCATGCAGACCGACATCGGCATCGGAATGGCCGGAGAGCCGCTTCTCATGCGGGATCGCCACACCGCAGAGCGTGACATGGTCGCCAGGAACGAAGGAGTGCACGTCATAGCCGTTGCCTGTACGCACGTCGGGGAAATTTGCGGAGGCGGCGAGGCGCTGGTCGGCCATTTCGATATCCCTTGCCCAGGTCAATTTGATGTTTTCAGGCGCGCCCTGCACGATGCGCACCGGGATATCCGCCCATTCGGCAATGGCGGCATCGTCGGTGAAATCATTACGGCCTTCGTCGAAAGCTCGCTGGTGCGCACGCAGGATCGCCTCGTAGGGGAACCCCTGTGGGGTCTGGGCTGCATGAAGACCGGCACGCGGTACGGTTTCAAGAATGGTGCCGTCTTGCGCTTCCCGCTTCAGCGTGTCCGAAACAGGCAAGGCGGGCAGGGCGCCGTGGCTCGAATCGACGGCTGCCGCGACGCGGTCGATCAGTGCCCTGTAGATGAAAGGGCGCACGCCGTCATGGATCAGTACGGCTTTCGGCTTCTCGTTCTTGAGGGCAAGCAAGCCGAACCGGGTGGACTCCTGCCGGGTGGCGCCGCCATGGACAAGGCGTACATGCGGGGGGAGGTTGCCGGCTGCCGCGCGCAACAGGTCATCATCGTCCGGATGGATAACCACGGCAATGGCGGTGATGCCGGGGTGCGAGGCAAAAGCATGCAGAGTGTGGGCAAGCACTGCACGACCGCCAATGTGGCGATATTGCTTCGGGCCATCCGCCTGTCCGGCGCGTTCGCCACGGCCGGCAGCAACGATGACGGCTGCAATGCCCTGCTTTTCGGTCAGTTCTGTCTTCATGCCCGAGGCATAGTCTCAGACGCCGGCCAAGGCCAGTGCTTTAACGACGCTGCCGGATCGAGGCTATTACTTGCGGGCGATTGCGCCTACTGTAGCGCCGTCCACGCGCTTGAGATTCATGCCGATGACCGGCACCATCTGCTTGTCCACCTTGACTGATACAGTCACGATCATCGTATCGTCACCGGCTATGCGTGCCTGCATTACGCCCCGCAACTGCTTGCGATTGAGCGACAGGATGACCTTTTGTCCATCCACGACGCTGCCCGAGATGATATCGAGGCCCTTGCCTTCCGCACCGTCGAGGAATGAGCCCTTATAGCCCTTGGCGCCTTTATGCTCGATGGTGGCCGACATCTTCTGGGTGAAGATACCGACGCGGCAGCCGCCGTCTAGCGTCATGCCGACCTTGCCGGAAGGTGTCGTGCCGGAAAGATTGCAGTTGAACTTGGTGCCCTTGTACTTGCCGGCGACGATCTCGCCCGGGCCGACCCATTCACCCTGCACCGATTCGAAGAACTTCTTGTCCCGCTCGGATGCGTGTGCGGCACTGGTGCCGGCTATGGCGAGGGTCATGATCGGCAGTACGCAAGACAGGATCGCACGTTTCATGAAGGGATACCCGACAACAAAGGAAGCTCGTTTACGAATTGTCTGAAACATGAACAAGATTGGTTAACGCTTTATCACCTGCGCTGCCAAATGAAGAAATATCACCAGCCGATATCAGTGCCTGGAAGGCGGCTTTTCCTCCTGCTTGCGGGAGGCAAAGGAGGTGAGGGCCGATAGGAAATCGCTCATTCCAGGCCGATTTTTTGCGACAAAGGGCAGCGGCCGGGTGGTTTCCATCGCGGCGAGGCCGATTCGCGCGGTCATCATGCCGTTGACCACGCCTTCACCCAGCTTGGCCGACAGCCTTGCCGCCAGTCCATGGCCGACGATCTGCTGGACGAGACCGTCGCCCATGGCGATGGAGCCGGTGACCGCCAGATGCGCCAGCACACTGCGGGCAAGGCGAAAGAAACCAAGCGTGCCGGGACGGCCGCCATAAAGCTCGGACAGGCGGCGAATCAGGCGCCCAGCTTCGAAGATGACATAGGCGATATCGACCAGTGCACGCGGGCTGACGGCGGTGACCAATGATACGCGCTTGGCGGCGTCGAGAATGAGGGTCTTGGCGCGTGTGTCGAGTGGACTCAGGATTTCCGTCTCGGCAAGCCGCACGAGATTGGCGCCGTCGATAATATCATCCCGCAAGGCCTCGAGCGTACGGCGCCCGGCGGCAGTTTCCGGCTTGCCGGAGACGAAGGACGAAAGCTCGTCCACCACCTTGCGGGCAGCCCTAGGGTCGTCGCGGGCAATGGCGTCGAGCGCTTTTTGTTGCAGGTGTTCGACCGAGGCGAGCCGGCGCAGTGCCAGCAATTCGCGCAGGAGAATGACCAGCAGCGCAAGCGCAGCCATTGCTGCCATCCCAGCCGCCAGCCAGCCCAGCCATTCCGCGCGCTGGAACAGGTCGCGGATAAGCTGGTCGGTCCATAATCCTACCGCCAGCGATACGAGAATGCCGAATGCCCCGAGAAAGATCGTTCCAAGCCATGAACGGCGTCTTGGCGCGACGGCCGGCGGCGGCTCGCTCAAGGTCATGTCCGGCTCGTCGAAGATGTCGATTTCAGCCGGCGTGACGATGGCGGCTTCGGATTTCACTGCCCTCGGCTTGCGCGGCGCAGGAGGAGCCTGTTCCAGCTCCGGTTCGGACTGGATTCGAAAGGCAGCGGGCCTGCGCGGCGTGGTCATGCGAGGCGGTCTCCGATCAGGAACTGCAGGGCGCGATCAAGCCGGATATGAGGCAATGACAGGGTGATACCCTCCGCGGTTTTTTCGAGACGAGGCGGGCGAAATCGCACGAAGCGGATCTCCGGATCGATCTGGCTGTTTCTTCCAGTCCCATTCTGTTGAAACACCGAACCAGCTTTTTCCGGCAAATCACCAGGAAATATGGCCGTTTCGGTTTCACCATCGAATATCTCGGCGCCGATCGTCTCGCCTTTCAACGGCGTGCCGATGATGACCGGCAATGTCTCTCGCCCCTGCTTGACCGTGCCTTCGCGGGTCGCCCGGACGGCGGCCATGGCCAGCACGTCGACCTCGGCACCCGACAGGTTGGCGCGGGCTGCCGAACGCTCGGTCAGGCGACGCACGATCGCCTGCAAGCGGTCGTGGCTCTCATGATGCAGGTGGTCGGCCTTGGTTGCCGCCACCAGGATGCGGTCGATGCGGCGTGAAAACAGGTCGGTGAGCAGGCTGCCACGCCCTGGACGGAAGCAGGCGAGGATTTCGGTGACGGCGCGCTCGAGGTCGGCTATGGCTCCCGGGCCGGCATTCAGTGCCTGCAAGGCGTCGATCAGCACGATCTGGCGGTCGAGCCGGGCAATGTGCTCGCGGAAGAACGGCTTCACGACATGGGTCTTGTAGGCCTCATAGCGCCGCTCCATCATCGCGTGCAACGAGCCGGCGCGCGGGCGAGTATCGCCCAAACCGGGCAGTGGAGCGAAGGTGAGGGCAGGCGAGCCTTCCAGATCGCCCGGCATCAGAAACCGCCCGGGCGGCAGGGTGGATAGTGCCCGCTCATCCAGCTTGCAGGCCTTCAGATAGGCGGCAAAGCTTTCGAACAGCCGCCGCGCCGTCATCTCGTCGGCATCTGCGTTGGGATCGACGCCGGCCGAAAGCTCTCTCCATTCTTTTGAGAGTTCGGCGCGGACCGGTAACAGCGCCAACTCTACGGCGTCATGCGAAAACTCGCGATAGGTTTTGCCGAGCAAGGGCAGGTCGAGTAGCCATTCGCCGGGATAATCGACGATATCCACCGACAGCCTGCCGCTGGAAAACATGCGATTCCAGCCAGAAGCCGACTCATATTCGATTGTCAGGCGCAACTCCGAAATGGCGCGGGTCGAGTCCGGCCAGGTCCGCGCGTTCACCAGAGCGTCGATATGGTCCTCATACTGGAAGCGCGGCACCGCATCATCCGGCTGCTCTTCCAGGAAGGCGCGGGCGATACGGCCGGACTTTTGCGCTTCGAACAAGGGCAGACGGCCACCATGGATGAGATTGTGCACGAAGGCGGAAATGAACACCGTCTTGCCGGCGCGGGATAGGCCGGTGACACCGACACGGATCGAAGGGGAGAAAAGGCCTGTCGCCCGCTCCGAAAGCGTGTCGAGCGCAATCCGCGCCTCGTCGGTGAAAGTCGTCAGAGACGCCAAACGCTGTACCCCGGCCAGTTACCGTTCCCCGATATAGGCAATGGAAGCCGGATTTGAAACGCCCGGCAAGCCTTTCACGGCAATCGGTAGGTTATGACAGGGGTTTTCTACAACTCGGTGGGCATAAGAAAAGCTTCCAGGAAACCCTGGCCGAGAGCGGCATTTGCCAGGGGATTGGCAAAGCAGATGACAGCGAGGCCCGAGGTCGGGAACCCGGCATGCAGGTTTGCGCGCGCGTCGTCTTCGCCCTCGGGGGCAATTGCCATGGCAAGGTCTTCCAGCATCGGATTGTGGCCGATGACGAGCAGCGAGCCAGCAGAGCCGGACTCCTGGATGATCTTCAGGTAGCCGGCCGCATCTTCGCTGTAGAGGCTGTCCAGGAACACCGTGCGCCCGGTGTCGGCATGGGCGGCGATGCCTTCAAGCGTCTGGCGCGCCCGTGTCGCAGCCGAGCACAGGGTAAGGTCCGGAACGTAGTTGCAGGCCTGCATGGCGATGCCGGTGGTGCCTGCGTCGGCAATGCCGGAGGGATCGAGAGGGCGGTCGAAGTCGCGCATGCCAGGCAACGCCCATCCGGCTCTTGCGTGCCTGAGAAGAAAAAGCCTGCTTGCCATGCGCGCTCCCGCTTTTCGTCACGCCCGTTTAGCCATGGCGCGGTGATTGCGCAACTCACCGATGACGTGAAACGCGAAACGGCCGGCTGCGATACAGCTGACAATTGCGTGAGTGTTAAACCGATTGATCTTGTGCGGCCGCTGAGCGGCGAATATATAGGCCCCAAAAAACGGGTAAATGGGGTGAGTCGAAATGAACGAACTCGTTGATACCGCTTATGTTCCTACGGAAGACGAACCGTTCATGAATGAGCGGCAGAAGTCCTACTTCCGTCAGAAGCTCGTCAGATGGAAGAACGACATTCTGCGCGAAGCACGTGAAACGCTCGAAATTCTTCAACAGGAAAATGCCAACCATCCGGATCTTGCGGACCGGGCCTCTTCAGAAACAGATCGTGCAATCGAACTCAGGGCACGCGACAGGCAACGCAAACTGATTTCGAAGATCGATTCTGCGCTGCAGCGGCTGGACGAAGGGACATATGGCTTTTGTGAAGAAACGGGCGAGCCGATTGCTCTCAAGCGCCTGGACGCACGTCCCATCGCGACGTTGTCGATCGAGGCACAGGAGCGTCATGAACGGCGGGAAAAGGTCTATCGCGACGACTGATGTGGCGGGACTGAATTAGTATGACCTAAAAACAGGCGGCTTCGGTCGCCTGTTTTTGTTTGTTTGCTCCTCCGGCCCTTATCTTTTGTGGCTGGAAAGCTCGCCGAGCAGCTTGGTCATTTCATCGTCGAGCGAGACCTCGGATGCCTTGCCGGCTGGCTGCGGACTATCCCGCAGAGAGGACTCAAGCTCTCTCATCAGTTCATCGTCGATCTTGTCGCGCTCGACAGGCGGCTGCGGGATATGTGGCGAAGGGTTGGAGCGCGCCAGGACCGGCGCATGAGGCGGGACGGGGGCTGGCTTTGCTTGAGGCGTGGCCTGCTGTTCAGTTCTTGGTGCAGGAGCCTGCCTGGGTGCGAATGCAGGAGCAGGGCGGGCTGCGGCCGGTACCGGCCTTGGTGCGGGGACCGGGGGACGTGGAGCCTGCACCGGCCTTGAGGCCGGCTGTTCAGGTGCCGTCGCCCTTGCCGGGGCGTCATGACTGTCATTGCCGGAGAGAACCGGACGCCTTTGCTGGGCGAGGCGGATATCCCGCTCCACCACGATGTCGCTTGCGCCGCCGATTAGCAGCAAGTGCTCGATGTCATCGCGACGCACGAGCACCAGGCGGCGATTGCTGTCGACCGCCGTCGCATCCATCACTGCCAGGCGCGCCTTGCGGTTGCGGCCACCGGCGACAAAAGTGCCGAATGTCAGGCTACGCACCAGCTTGACGATGATCAGGACGATAAGAAGGAGAATGAGAGCGGCGAAAGTCCACAGAATCGCTGCCGAATATCCGGGTCCGGCAATGCCATCCAACCAGTCCATCGTCTGCTGCCCTCGCTGTTAATCACCTTCGCCGGAGCGAGACACTAAACCGTTGGCTCTACCGTCCGCAAGCCGCGTTTCACGGTTCGTGAACGCTGGAAACAAATTGGCTGGACAGTGCCCTGTGGCTCGCTCGGTTCGGTCTGCGATGATTTTACCAGCAAGGAGAGAGAAGCGGGGCAGCACTAGGCTGCCCCCCGCTCTCTTACATGGCAGCAGCCACGTATGGCGCGACTTCCATGGTGCCGCGATAGATCATGTCGAGGGCGACATAGAGAATGATGGCAAGGCCGATATAGGCGATCCAGGGGAGGCGGTGCAGCAGCTTGGCGATGAAGCTGGCAGCGAGGCCCATGAGGGCGATGGAGAGGACCAAGCCGATGACAAGAACGGTCAGGTGGTCGCGTGCCGCACCCGCCACGGCCAGAACATTGTCGAGTGACATCGATACGTCGGCAACGACGATCTGGATTGCAGCCTGTTTCAGTGTCTTGCGGGGAGCTCCGCTGGCAACGGTGCCATTCGCGTTGATGTCCGTCTCCGACAGCGCTTCATGAGCGGCTTCATGCTCGGCCTTGGAGGTGCGCAGTTCGCGCCACATCTTCCAGCAGACCCACAAAAGCAGGATGCCGCCGACCAACAGCAGGCCGAGGATTTGCAGGAGCTGTACCGTGAGTAGGGCAAAGATGATGCGCAGCACGGTTGCCGCAAGCACGCCGACGAGAATGGCTTTCTTGCGCTGTTCGGCAGGCAGGCCGGCGGCAGCCAGGCCGATCACTATGGCATTGTCGCCGGCTAGTACGAGATCGATTGCAATGACCTGCAACAGCGCCGCAAATCCGGCGGCGGTAAAAATTTCCATTCTACGAAGACCTTCTTGAGTGCCTGTTCAAAGGCTTTGATGACGCACGGCCTAGCGCGCAAGCTTGCCA
>JBARWP010000301.1:0-5746 GCA_049646905.1 Pseudaminobacter sp.
GCTGGGACGCCTTCGGCATGCCGGCCGAGAACGCCGCCATGCAGAACAATGTCCATCCCAAGGACTGGACCTACCAGAACATCGCCACGATGCGCGGCCAGCTCAAGACGATGGGCCTGTCGCTCGACTGGAGCCGTGAATTCGCGACCTGCGACGTCGATTACTACCACCGCCAGCAGATGCTGTTCCTCGACTTCGTCGACAAGGGGCTGGTGACGCGCAAATCCTCCAAGGTGAACTGGGACCCGGTCGACATGACGGTGCTCGCCAACGAGCAGGTCATCGACGGGCGCGGCTGGCGCTCCGGCGCGCTGGTGGAGCAGCGCGAGCTGACGCAATGGTTCTTCAAGATCACCGACTATGCCCAGGACCTGCTGGTTTCCCTGGACGAGCTGAACGAGTGGCCCGAAAAGGTGCGCATCATGCAGCGCAACTGGATCGGCCGCTCGGAGGGCCTACTGATCCGCTGGGAGCTGGCGCAAGGCACCGCGCCTGAAGGCGAGGGCGAGCTGGAAGTCTATACCACGCGCCCGGATACGATCTTCGGCGCCTCCTTCATGGCCGTCGCCGCCGATCATCCGCTGGCGAAGAAGGCGGCGCAAAGCAACCCGGCGCTGGCCGCCTTCATAGACGACGTGCACCACATGGGCACCTCGGTCGCCACGCTGGAAGCGGCCGAGAAGAAGGGCATGGACACCGGTATCAGGGTCGTCCATCCCTTCGATCCGGACTGGACGCTGCCTGTCTATGTGGCGAATTTCGTGCTGATGGATTACGGCACCGGGGCGATCTTCGGCTGCCCGTCGGGCGACCAGCGCGACCTCGACTTCGCGAATAAATACGGCCTGCCGGTGGTGCCGGTGGTGATGCCGGAGGGTGGCGGTGCGGCCACGTTCCAGATCACCGAGGAAGCCTATGTCGATGACGGCGTGATGATCAATTCGCGCTTCCTCGACGGCATGAAGCCCGAGCAGGCCTTCGAGGAGGTGGCGCGGCTTCTGGCCGACAGGACCATGGGCAACCGGCCGATGGCCGAGCGCAAGGTGAATTTCCGCCTGCGCGACTGGGGCATTTCACGCCAGCGCTATTGGGGCTGCCCGATCCCGATGATCCATTGCGAGGATTGCGGCGTGGTGCCGGTGCCGCGTGCCGACCTGCCGGTGAAGTTGCCGGACGACATCGAGTTCGACCGGCCTGGCAATCCGCTGGACCGGCACCCGACCTGGCTGCATGTGAATTGCCCGAAATGCGGCAAGGCGGCGCGGCGCGAGACCGACACGATGGATACGTTCGTCGATTCGTCCTGGTATTTCGCCCGCTTCACCGCGCCGTGGGAGAAGGAGCCGACGGACCGCAAGGCCGTCAACGAGTGGCTGCCGGTCGACCAGTATATCGGCGGCGTCGAACATGCGATCCTGCACCTGCTCTATTCGCGCTTCTTCACGCGGGCGATGCGCGAGACCGGCCATCTCGACCTGGCCGAGCCGTTCAAGGGCCTATTCACGCAGGGCATGGTCGTGCATGAGACCTATAAGGGTCCCGATGGCTGGGTGCTGCCCGCCGACGTCAAGGTCGAGGAAATCGACGGCAAGCGGCAGGCCAGGCTGATCGCCACCGGCGAGACGGTCGAGATCGGCGCGATCGAGAAGATGTCGAAATCAAAGAAGAATGTCGTCGATCCCGACGACATCATCGCCAGCTATGGCGCCGATACGGCGCGCTGGTTCATGCTTTCCGATTCGCCGCCCGACCGCGACGTAATCTGGACCGAAGCCGGGGTGGAGGGCGCGCATCGCTTCGTCCAGCGTGTCTGGCGGCTGGTTTCGGAAGCCGCCCCGAAGCTTTCGGAGGTGCAGCCGCAGCGGCAAGCCGAGGGCGATGCCGGCGCGGTTTCGCGGTCGACGCACAAGATCCTGAAGGCCGTCGGCGACGATATCGGCAAGCTTGCCTTCAACCGCGCGGTTGCCCGCATCTACGAACTGGTCAACCTGCTGCAGGCGCCGGTGGCCGAGATCGTTGCCGGCAAGGCTTCGGCCGAAATGCAGGGTGCCGTGCGCGAGGCGGTGGACATCCTGATCTCGATGATCGCGCCGATGACCCCGCATCTGGCGGAAGAGTGCTGGGAAGCGCTGGGTGGCGCGGGGCTGGTGGCCGAGCGGGCCTGGCCGGACTTCGATCCGGACCTGATCGTGGACGATCAGATCGTCTATCCCGTGCAGGTCAACGGCAAGAAGCGCGGGGATTTGACAATCGCGCGCGACGCAGATCAATCTGCGGTCGAAAAGGCAGCGCTCGCTCTCGACTTCGTGCAAAAGGCGCTGGAAGGAAAGACGCCGCGCAAGGTGATCGTCGTGCCGCAAAGGATCGTGAATGTCGTTGCCTGACCAGACGCGCAAGCCGGCCGCCGCCACCTATGGTGCCTTGTTCCTGAGCCTTTCGCTTTCACTGGCCGTTCTATCGGCCTGCACCGTGCGTCCGCTCTATTCCGATGCCGGTATGGCTGCGGGGGCACCTGCCGGCGCTCGTGCGGGGTTGTCCTCGATCGCCATCAAGCCGGTGGCGACGCGTTATGGGCAGGAAGTGCGCAACCACCTGATCTTCGGGCTGAATGGCGGTGCAGGTCAGCCGGCGAACCCGCTTTATTCGCTGACGCTGGACGTGACCGCACGTGCCAGCGCGGCAGCCACCATCCAGCGCGCGCTGGAGGAGGAGCCGACCGCAAGCATGATGACGGTGGCCGCGACCTATGTGCTGACCGACGCCAAGACAGGCAAGGTGGTGGCACAGGGGCGGCGCGAAGCGTCGTCTTCCTATGACGTGCCGCGGCAATCCTTCGCTGCATTGCGCGCCCAGCGCGACGCGGAGAACCGCGCCGCGCGCGAACTTGCCGAACTGCTGCGGCTGGCGATAGGGCAGGATCTCTCGAAAGGCCGCTGAGCGGCATGGGCCTTGCGGCGCATCCCATGGATACGCCGCATCGACCCCTGAAAGCCCCGGAGGCTTAGCCGATCTTCTGGCCAGTCTTGGCCCAATCGGCGAGGAAGCTTTCCAGCCCCTTGTCGGTAAGCGGGTGCTTGACCAGCGCGCGCAATGTCGCCGGCGGGACGGTGGCGACATCGGCGCCGATCATCGCCGCCTGCTTGACATGATTGACGGTGCGGATCGAGGCGGCAAGGATCTCGGTTTGGAAATGATAGTTGTTGTAGATCTGCCTGATCTCGGCAATCAGTTCCATGCCGTCGATGCCGATATCGTCGATGCGGCCGACGAAGGGCGAGATGAAGGTGGCGCCCGCTTTGGCGGCAAGCAGAGCCTGGTTTGCCGAGAAACACAGCGTGACATTGACCTGGCGCCCATCGGAGGTGATGGCCTTGCAGGCCCTCAGCCCGTCGAGCGTGAGCGGCACCTTGATGCAGATATTGTCCGCGATCTTCGACAGGACCTCCGCCTCGCGCATCATTTCGGCATATTCGGTCGCGACAACCTCGGCCGAGACCGGGCCCTTGACGATGCTGCAGATTTCCTTGGTGACTTCCGCAATGTTGCCGCCGGATTTGAGGATCAGCGAGGGGTTGGTGGTGACCCCATCGAGCAGGCCAAGCTCGTTCAGTTCGCGGATTTCCTTTACATCGGCGGTATCGACGAAGAATTTCATCGCCATTCTCCTTGATTTTTTTCGCGCCCTGGGAGCAGACGCCGGCTGGTTCGGCCTTTGCTCTAGCCTAAAGTCCGGGCAAGGTCACGCGCCATGAAACAAGATTCGCTCGAACGCCTGACGCAGGCAGAACCGGCCACAAGCCGATCGGTTCCGGTGTTGGTGCCGATGCCGGCGGAGCGCCCCTACAGCTATGCGGTGCCGGAGGATATGCATGTCGAGCCCGGCTCGATCGTACGTGTTCCGCTCGGCCCGCGGCAGGTGGCGGGGATCGTCTGGGACGGCGCGTGCGAGGCCATCGATCCGAAGAAACTGAGGCCGATCAGCCATGTCTTCGATTGCCCGCCGATAGAGGGCGAGATGCGCCACTTCGTCGACTGGATAGCGGCCTATACGCTGTCGCCGCCAGGCATGGTGGCGCGCATGATCCTGCGGGCGCCCGAAGCATTCGATCCGGAGCCGTGGGTGGAGGGCCTGCAGGCAACCGGCACCCAACCCGACCGGCTGACGAGTGCGCGGATGCGCGTGCTGGAACTGGCAGGCGACGGCATGGCATGGACACGTTCGGGGCTCTCTCATGCGGCCGGCGTCTCATCCACCGTCATCGACGGGCTCAAGGCGCAAGGTGTGTTCGAGACGGTGATGATCCCGCCGCGCCCGGTGGTGGCAGCGCCCGACCCCGGCTATGCCGCAGCGGAGTTGACCGGGGACCAGGAGGACGCAGCCCGCATGCTGCGCGAGAGCGTGGCGGCCAACCGGTTTCACGTCACCCTGCTCGACGGCGTGACCGGGTCCGGCAAGACGGAGGTCTATTTCGAGGCGGTTGCGGCGGCGCTGGAAAAGGGCAGGCAGGTGCTGATCCTGCTGCCGGAGATCGCATTGACGCAGGTATTTCTCGAGCGCTTCCAGGATCGGTTCGGCACCAAGCCGGCCGAGTGGCATTCCGATGTCGCGCCGCGCAAGCGGGAACGGATCTGGCGCCAGGTCGCCGAAGGTGGTGTCAGGGTCGTCGCGGGCGCGCGTTCGGCGCTGTTCCTGCCTTTCAAGGAACTCGGCCTGATCGTGGTGGATGAGGAGCACGACCCCGCCTACAAGCAGGAGGACCGCGTCTTTTACAATGCGCGCGACATGGCTGTCGTGCGCGGCCACATAGGTGCATTTCCGGTCGTGCTGGCCTCGGCGACGCCTTCGGTCGAAAGCCGGGTCAATGCGATCCAGGGCCGCTATGCCCGCGCCGTGCTGCAGGCCCGTTTCGCAGAAGCTGCATTGCCGACGATCAAGGCGATCGACATGCGCCGTTCCCCGCCCGCGCGCGGCGGCTTTCTCTCGCCGGTGCTGCTTTCGCATATGCGCGAGACGCTGGAGCGGGGCGAGCAGTCGCTGTTGTTCCTCAACCGGCGCGGTTACGCGCCGCTGACGCTGTGCCGGGTGTGCGGCCATCGCTTCCAATGTCCGTCCTGCTCGGCATGGCTGGTGGAGCATCGGTTTCGCGGCCAGCTACAGTGCCACCATTGCGGCCATAGCGAAAAGCGGCCGGAAGCCTGCCCCGAATGCGGGACGCTCGACCATCTCGTTGCCTGCGGGCCGGGGGTGGAGCGCATTGCCGAGGAGGTGGTCGGCCAGTTTCCGGAGGCGCGCACAATCGTGCTTTCCTCCGATATTCTGGGCGGGGTCAAGAGACTGCGGCTCGAACTGGAAGCCATCGCCAAGGGCGAGGCCGATATCGTTATCGGCACCCAACTGGTCGCCAAGGGCCACAATTTCCCGAACATGACGCTGGTCGGCGTGGTGGATGCCGATCTGGGGCTCGCCAATGGCGATCCACGCGCGGCCGAACGCACCTTCCAACTGCTCAGCCAGGTGACCGGACGGGCGGGGCGAACCGGCAAGAAGAGCCTTGGCCTGCTGCAGACCTTCCAGCCCGGCCATCCGGTGATGCGGGCGATCGTGTCGGGTGACGCCGAAGCCTTCTATGAACGCGAGATCGACGAACGGCAAAAGGCAGGCCTGCCGCCTTTCGGCCGGCTTGCCGGGATCATCGTCAGTGCGGCGACGCGCGCGGAGGCCGAAGGCCATGCGCGTGGCCTGCGC
>JBARWP010000302.1:0-1656 GCA_049646905.1 Pseudaminobacter sp.
GCTACGGGATGCCGGGGGTGACGGTCGATGGGTCCGATGTGATGGCGGTCCACAAGGCCGCTCAGGGGGCTGTCGATCGCGCGCGTGAGGGGAAAGGCCCGACGCTCCTTGAGTGCAAGACGCACCGCTGGTTCGGCCATTTCGCCGGAGACCAGCAGAAATACCGCAGTGAAGAGGACGTGAAGGATGCCCGCGCTGTCGATCCGGTCGCGCGTTTCAGGACCTACCTTCTGGAGAAGAAGAAACTCAGCCAGCAGGCTTGCGACGCGATGGACGCCGAAATCGCGGCGGAAATCGAGGAGGCCATCGCCTTCGCGATTGCCAGCCCGAAGGCCGAGCCGTCCGATATTTATGCCGATGTATACGCTTGAGGGGCGGACATGACAGAGACTCGCTATATCAAGGTCATTGCTCAGGCGCTTGACGAGGAGATGGAGCGCGATCCCAGCGTCTTCATCATCGGCGAGGACGTCGCGGCCTCCGGCGGCGCCTTCGGCGGCACGCGCGGGCTTTTGGAGAAATACGGTCCCCGTCGCGTTCGCGATACGCCGATCAGTGAAGCCGCCATCATGGGCGTCGCGCTGGGTGCTGCCCTGAAAGGCCTTCGTCCGGTCGTCGAGATCATGTTCTCCGATTTCCTGCCGATGTGCATGGACGGGATCGTCAACCAGATCGCCAAGACGCGCTATATGTTCGGCGGACAATTCAGCGCGCCGCTGGTGATACGGGCTGCGGGCGGCGCCGGCCTCAATGCCGGGCCCCAGCATTCGCAGAGCCTCGAAGCGTGGTTCGCGCACGTTCCCGGATTGAAGGTGGTGGTGCCGTCGGACCCCTACGATGCGAAGGGCCTGCTGAAGGCGGCGATCCGCGACGACAATCCCGTTCTTTTCCTCGAGAACAAGGCGCTCTACGCCATGAAGGGCGACGTGCCGGACGAGGAATATGTGCTGCCGATCGGCAAGGCGGCGGTCAAGCGCCAGGGCAGCGACGTCACCATCGTCAGCCTGTCGCGCATGGTGGGCCAATGCCTCAAGGCCGCCGAGACGCTGGCCGGCCGCGGCATCGAGGCCGAGGTCATCGACCTGCGCTCGGTGAGCCCCATCGACAAGCAGGCGATCTTCGATTCGGTGGCGAAGACGTCGCGGCTCGTCATCGCCCACGAGGCCGTCAAGACGGCGGGCATCGGCGCGGAAATCTCGGCCATGGTGAGCGAGGAGATGATCGATCGGCTGGATGGGCCGGTTGTCCGGGTGGGCTCGCCTTTCGCGCCGGTTCCGTTCGCTCTCGAGAAAGAATACCTGCCCGACACGGCCGACGTCGTTCGGGCGGTGGAGCAAGTGCTGGCCTATTGACCGCCCTGTCGCCGCGGAAGGCCCGTCCCTTCCGCCCATGCGATCGTAGATCGGACCCGGACTGCCGGGCGGTCATCGTCAGATCGAGGTTTCCCAGATGCAAATACCTATCGTGATGCCGAAAATCGGTTTGACGATGACCGAAGGCAAGATTGTCGAGTGGCGGAAGGCCGCCGGCGAGACGGTTGCGAAGGGGGAGATCCTCTTCGTCTTCGAGACCGAGAAGGTGACCTTCGAGGTGGAAGCGCCGGAAGCGGGCTCGGTCGCGAGGATTGTCGCATCCATAGACGACATCGTGCCGGTC
>JBARWP010000303.1:0-2728 GCA_049646905.1 Pseudaminobacter sp.
CACCGCCAGGAGATAGAACAGGATGCCGACGATGCCCGGCACGATGCCGGCGATGAACAGCTTGCCGATCGAGGTTTCGGTCAGGATGCCGTAGATCACCAGCACCACCGAGGGCGGGATCAGGGCGCCCAACGTTCCCGCCGATGCGACCGAGGCGCTCGACAGCCGGTCGTCATAGCCGAAGCGGCGCATCTCGGGGATGGCCACGCGCGACATCGTTGCCACCGTCGCCAGCGACGAACCGCAGATCGCGGAGAACCCGCCGCAGGCCACCACCGTCGCCATGGCCAGCCCGCCGCGCAAATGACCGAGAAAAGCGTTGCCCAGGTCGTATAGCTCGCGGCTAAGCCCGCCCTTGCTGATGAACAAGCCCATCAGGATGAACAGCGGGATCACGGACAGGCCGTAGTCCTGCGTCGTGTCGCTGATCTGGCGCGCGGCAAGCGAGATGGCGGGGACATAGCTCGATGCGTCCAATATGCCGCCGCGCTCATGAGCCACGCCCAGCACGCCCACAAAGCCCATCGCAAAGGCGATCGGCACGCGCAGGAACACCAGCACCAGAACGCAGACCAGGCCGATCAGTGCCGCAACCATCACTCGGCTCCTCGCGAAAGAAGGGAAGAACAGCCCCGAAGGCCACGCGCCACCGTGACCAGGCCGGTGACCGCGACTGCCGCGGCGATGAAACCCAGCACCAGATGCTGCGGGACCTGCAGGAACTCGGTCACCTCGCCATGGTCATAGGCCCTGCCGACCAGGGCCCAGAGCCGGCGCGCCGGCCAGAACAGAAGCACGCCGCAGAAGATGTCCACCAGGCCGCGCTGAAGCCGGTCGATCCGCAGGCGCCGGAAAAGAGGGTCCAGCAGGTCGATCGCGATCGCATCGCCCCTGCCCATCAGCGTGGGCAGGGCCGAGAAGACCGTGATGGCCATCAGGATACGCGTCAGTTCCGTCGCCGGCTGGATCGAGGCGTTCAGGAACGAGCGCAGCGAGACGTCTAGAAAGGTCAGCAGCATCAGCGCGAAAAGCGCCAGCGAGGCAATCAGCAGCAGCGCGGTCTCGGCGCGGCCGGTCACCCACCTGAAGGCATTTGCCATGTCGGTATTTCCGGTGATGAGGAGGATCGGCGACCGCCAACGGCGCCTGCGGGCTATTCTTTCTTGCCGGCGTTTCGCAGCAGATCGACCACGGCCGCGGCATCGATTCCCGTCGCCGAAAGCTCGTCGACCAGCGCCGCGGTAACCACATCGGCATGCTGTCGGAACACGGCATAGTCCTCGGGGCCGATCTCGTGGATCGCATTGCCCTCGGCGGCCAGCGTGCCCTGGCGGCCGATCTCGTCTATCTCGTCCCAGATGTGGCCCAGTTCACGGCTCAGCGGCTCGCCGAACACCTTCTCGTCCAGCGCGGCGCGGATATCCTGGGGCAGCGCGTCGAAGGCGTCCTCGTTCATCACGAAGGCGAAGGAGAAGCGGCCGAACCCGCCGGGAACGACATATGCGTTCGCTGCCACCTCCGTAAGCCGGAAACCGACCCTGGCCTCCAGCGGCATCAGGACGCCGTCGGCGGTGTGAGAGGACAGCGTCTCATAGACCTTCGGCGCCGGGACCTGGATGCCGGTCGCCCCCAGCACGTTGATGAACCGGCCCATCGCCTCGTCGGTGATGCGCAGCTTCATGCCCGCGACATCGGCAAGCCGCGTGACCTGCTTTGCGGAATGAAGCTGAGCCGGCCCGTTGGTGTGCAGCGCGATCAGCTTCAGGCCGCGATATTCGTTCGCGCCCTTCAGATATTGCTCATAGGCCCGCCAATAGGCGACCGAGAGGTCCTCGGTCGAAGCCTCGTAGCCCGGCCGCTCCGCCAGCCGGGCGCTCGGAAAGCGGCCGGGCGTATAGCTCTGGGCGATGATGGCGATGTCGGCGACACCGTCCTGCACCACATCTGTCTGGGCGGCCGGCTGAGCCAGATCCAGCTTCACCTGTGCGGTGACGCGCCCGTCCGTCGCTTCCTCGACCATCTCGATGAAGCGCGGCCACATCTTCGCGTTGATTCCGTGCTGCGGCGAGTTCCAGCTGGAAATCGTCAGCGTGTAGTCCGCCGCCTGGGCCAGGACCGGCGCCAGCGCCAGACAGCCGGCGAGAACGGCCTTCAGGGTCATATGTCTCATGAATTTTCTCCTCCCTTGATACGTTGCGATGGATGGCCGCCCGGATGGGGAGCGTCAGGCTCCGCCTCGCACCAGGCTGTCCCACCAGCCGCAATTGGCCGACATCGGCTGATGGTTCCCCGGCAGCACATGGACGGGATGGCGCAGCCCGGCATCGGCATTGCGCCGTTGCAGCTCGCGCGCCACCTGGTTGGCCTCGTCGGACAGCCAGCTGCGGTTGTGGCCCCAGATGCTGGGGCCCTCGGTCAGCTCGAAGGGTTCCCAGTTGTTCGGGTCGATCTCGCGTCCGCCCCAGCCATATTCGATCAGGAACCTCGACGGCGAATAGGTATAGAACGAGGTCATGTAGTCATTGGAATGCCGCCCCAGCGTCACGCCGATGTCCTCGCCGCGGTGATGGGCAAGGTCGTAGGCATGGCCGACATCGTCGAAATGCAGCAGCTCCATCATCAGGTGATGGACGCCGCGCGAGCCGGTCTCGACCAGCGCAAGGCTGTGGTGGCGCGGATTGACGTGCAGGAAATAGGCCTTGAACGGCTCCAGCACATAGTCGGAAAC
>JBARWP010000304.1:0-12481 GCA_049646905.1 Pseudaminobacter sp.
GGCTGCCTGCCATGCGCGGGCCAGAAAGGCCGAGGACACGGACTGGAAGCGGATCGCGGCGCTCTATGACCGCCTCATGGAAATCGCGCCGTCGCCGGTGGTCGATCTCAACCGGGCAGTGGCCTACTGCATGGCGTTCGGCCCGGAGACCGGCCTGAAGCTCATCGACGGGATCGCCCAGGCCGAGACCTTGCGCAACTACGCCCCGCTGCCGGCGGCCAAGGGCGATTTCCTGTTCCGGGCAGGGCGCCTGGCCGAAGCGAAGGTCCATTTCGAACAAGCGGCCGGGTTTACCCGCAACGAGCGGGAGAAAGCCTTCCTGCTCCAGCGGGCAGCCGCCTGCGGCTGACCGTGCCTCCCGCAGCGCTCGTCACCTGCCGACCGAAGGCGGTGGTTGGCGGCGCGGGCGGAAAAGCTGATCCCATATGTCGTAGGCGGCAAGCACGAGCCCGATCAGGATAACAATCGTCAAATCCACCCGCGGGACAAGTCCCACTACAATGGCGCAGAACACCATAAATACAAGGAAGGCGAAAACCGCCAGGATTCTCTTCATCGCCTATCCTCCATAGATCGCGTTGGGCAGCCCGAACACTATGCCGGGGAAGACATACATGATCACCATACAGAGTATGACGATGGCCATATATGGCATCATGCCTAGGAAGATATCCGTCAGCTTCACATGTGGCGGCGAGATGCCCTTGAGGTAATAGGCGGACATGGCCATTGGCGGCGAAAGGAAGGCTGTCTGCAGGTTGACCGCCACCAGAATGCCGAAGAACAGCGGATCGATGCCGAAATGCGGCAGGAGCGGCATGAAGATGGGTATGAAAATAACGATGATCTCGGTCCATTCCAGCGGCCAGCCAAGGATGAAGATGATGATCTGAGCCGTGATCAGGAACATCAGCGGCGACATATCGAGGCCGGTGACGAAATCGCTGATAAGTTGCTGCCCGCCGAGATAGGCGAACACCGAAGCGAATGTGGCCGAGCCGACGAAGAGCCAGCACACCATGGCCGATGTGCGCGCCGTGAGATAGACGGATTCCTTCAGCCGCTGCCAGGTCAGCGCCCGATAGGCCGCCGCGAGGGCCAGGCCACCAAGCGCCCCGATGGCGGCTGCCTCCGAAGGGGTGGCGAAGCCAAAGAGGATGGCACCCAGAACCGCGAGGATGAGAAAGGCTAGAGGCACAAAGGAGGTGACCATCATCCAGGCGACCTGAAGCGCGGAATGGTCACCGACATCCTCTTTCGTCGGACGAGGAGCAAGTCCCGGCTGCAGGACTGCCCGCCCCACGACATAAACGAGGTAGAGGCCTGCAAGCAGCAATCCGGGCAGAAGGGCGGCAGCGTACATGCGCACGACTGAAATGCCGGACGTTGCCGCATAGACAATCAGCAGGATGGACGGCGGAATGAGGATTCCGAGCGTGCCGCCGGCACAGATGACTCCCGTGGCATACCGCACATCATATTTCGCCTTCAGCATGGCCGGCAGGGCAAGAAGGCCCATCAGTGTGACAACGGCGCCGACAATGCCGGTGGCGGTGGCAAACAGCGTGCAGGTGACGAGGGCTGCCACCGCCATGGAACCGGGAAGTCTGCGGGTGGCGATGTAAAGTGTCGAGAACAGACGGTCGACGATATTGGCACGCTCCACAATATAGCCCATAAACAGGAATAGCGGGATCGCGGTAAGCACATCGTTCTGGATGACCGAGAAGGTCTGGTTGACGAAAAGATCGAAGATGCGATTGTTGAAGAAACCGCTGAGCCAGGTTTCCGTCTGTGTGAAAGTATCGGCACCGGCCTCGACGGCACGATCGTATGAGCGCCACATGCGCCCGACATCGTAATAGGCGTAGTAACCGAAGCCCACACCAAGCGCCATCAGCGTGAAGGCGACCGGAAAGCCGAGGAAGATGGCGAGGATCAGGATGAGAAGCATCCCGACAGCAATATGAGCATCCGTCATCGGGTGTCGCCATCCTGAGATTCTTGTGATGCGGCAATGCCGGGCGGAAGCTCGACGGCCCCGGATTTCAGCACATCCAGGCTTTTCGCCTCAACCAGGACCTTGTCGAGCTCCTCCACGTCTTCGGCGGCTCTAACCCACTCGCCGGTCCTGATGCATATGATGCAGCGGAACACCTGCGCTATTCCCTGCAGGAACAGCAAGATACCGGCTGCGACGATGACGGCCTTGAACTGAAAGATCGGCATTCCGACGGGACTATTGGAACTGACTTCCAGATAACGCCAGCTGCGCTCCGCATATTTCCAACCCGAGAAGATGAGCGCCGTTACGCCGGGAAAGAAGAATATGAGGTAGAGAACGAGTTCGAGCCTTGCCTGGGTACGCGGTTTCCAGAGCCTGTAGATAAAGTCGCCGCGCACATGACCGTCGCGTGAGAGTGTATAGGCGCCCGCCATCATGAACAGCGTGCCGTAGAGCATGTAACTGAGGTCGAAGGCCCAAGGCGTCGGCGCCCGGAAGAAATACCGGACGACAACTTCATAGCCCACGCCGAAGGCCATGATCATGATGCCCCACGCGAACACCTTGCCGAACCACGCCGAAAGGTCATCGGCGAATGCAATGTAACGGATCATCCACGGAATCCCTTCGACTGCATTCCGGTCACTCCTTGAGGAGTGGCCGGAATGGCCTGTATGCCGATGGTAGTGCTTATCCTTCGAGCTTCAGCTTTCCAGGGAAGTAGTGCTCATAGGCAAGCGCCAGGTCGGCGGAGTTCATCAATTCATAGAACACCACGCGCTCGACCCATTCACGCTGGCTATCGAGGATACGCTTCATGAATGGATCGGCTTCAAGTGTGGGGATGATCTGATCCCACGCTTGAAGCTGAGTATCCAGGATTTCCTTCGACGTTCGCAGCACATTGACACCGTGATCGGATTGGAGCTTTGCGAGGTCGCTCGAATAATGATCCATCGCGAGCGCGGTGTTGGCCGTGCTGGCAGCCTCGACACTATATTCGAGGATCGCCTGCAGATCTTCCGGCAGATCGTCGAACACGTCCTTATTGAAGAGAAATTCGAAAGATTCGCTTGCCTGATGGTAGGACGACAATATGTAGTTCTTGGCGACGTCCTGCGAGCCGAAGCGGATGTCGGACGATGGATTGTTGAACTCGAAGGCGTCGATGACGCCGCGCTCCATCGCCGGCACGATCTCCCCACCGGGAAGCTGGGCGACGCTCATGCCCATATTCTGCATGAGATCTGCTGCGAGACCGACGGTGCGGTATTTAAGGCCGTTGATCTCGGCAACCGTCGTCACCGGGTTCTTGAACCAGCCGAAAGGCTGTGCCGGCATCGGGAATCCGAAGAAACCATAGACATTGAGGCCCATGATGTCCTGGGTCAGCTCGCGATAGAGGTCCTTGCCGCCGCCCTGGTGGAACCAGCCGAGCATGGTGGTGGCGCTGCCGCCGAACACCGGGCCGGTACCGAACAGCGAGGCTGCCTTGTGCTTTCCATACCAATAGACGGGAACCGTGTGGGCCGCATCGATCACGCCGTCATTGACGGCATCGAGGACCTGGAAGGCGCCGACCACTGCGCCGGCGGGGAGCAATTCGAACTTGACGCGGCCGCCGGACATCTTCTCGACGCGTTCGATATATTGACGGGCGAAATCCATCCAGATGTCGGATGCCGGCCATGATGTTTGCATCTTTATGGTGACCGGTGACTGGGCCAGAACGGCCGGGGCTGCAAGTGCACTTGCAGCAGTTGCGCCAACAAGCGTGGACGCACCCAAAAGCTCACGACGCGATATCGCTTTCTTAGCCATAGTATTTCCTCCCTGTTTTATCGTATAGTTCACCTCTTGTTCTGTATTTCCAACTCTGCCCGACACTCGGATAATGGTGTCTTGTCGAACGGCATCTTCACCGGACCGATCAGCAGCAGAGCGCCTTCGCTAATCATCCTATTCAAAGATCAACCAGTTCGGCATGACTGTCAACAAGCATGCAACCGCTGGTTCGGCAGCAGCCGGAATGCCCGGCTTTGCGCGGATTCCTGCCGGCTTCGGCAAAGGCGGCCAGCCGGGGAAGGGGCCTTCACCTGCCGGCGCATGAAGCGATGCAAGGCTTGGGGGCTTATCCAAAAGGAAGTAGGGAGCATCCAAACTACTTAGGGGCCGGCGATAAACACCTCGCCCCGCGGCGTGCTAGAAATATGCATGCTGAAGGGTGGAAGGTCGTCCCTGCACCGTGCTGCGGCTGCGGCACTGCTGGCGGTCGCGCTCTTCAGCCCCACGCTGCCGCAAGCCGCCGAGCAGGTCGGCGAGGCCGTGCTGATCAGGACAGCGGTTACCGGGGCAACCGGGCCGCTGGCGGTCAAGTCGGCGGTCCATCGCGACGAGCGCATCCGCACCTCCAACAGCGGGCTCGGTCAGTTCATCTTCCAGGACGGAACCAAGCTTGCGGTCGGGTGGGGCTCATCGGTCGTCATCGACCGGTTCGTCTTCGACGACAGCCGCTCGGTGAAGAAACTCACCATCAAGGCCGCCAAGGGAACGTTCCGCTGGATCAGCGGCAATTCGGTCTCCTCGGCCTATGAGATCGTGACGCCGGCTGGGACGATCGGCGTTCGCGGAACCGCCTTCGACTTCTTCGTCGGGGCAAACGGGACGACCGCCGTCGTGCTGCTGAGCGGCTCGGCCCAGTTCTGCGGCTCCAATGGCTGCAGGCAATTGACACGGCGATGCGATTGCGTGATCGCGACACCGGCAAACGGGGTATCCGACCCGCGCCGGGTCAACCGCGGCATGCTGCGGGCCCTGGGCAGCGGCAGGGCCTTGCCTTTCCTTTCCGGCGACCAGTCGCTGTCCGGAGGGTTCCAGGCAAGCCGCGACGGCTGCGGCCTGATGATGGCGTCGCTGGAGGACAGCGGGCGCGACCGCATCAACGCGGCCCCGCAGCCGACGGCGACCAATCCCGATCGCCCGACCACGCCGGACAAGCCGAGCAAACCTGACAGGCCGGATAGACCGGATAAGCCCGACAAACCTGACAAACCTGATAAGCCTGATAGACCGGACAAACCGAGCAAGCCCGACAAGCCGGATAAACCGAGCAAACCGGACAAGCCGGACCGACCCGATAAACCCGATAAGCCGAGCAAGCCTGATAGGCCGGGCAAACCCGACAAGCCAGGCAGACCCGACCGGCCAGACAGACCGGATAGACCGGATAAGCCCGACAGGGGACATTACGGCAACCCCGGGAAGGGGAGCGGCTACGGCAGCCATGACGGCGGCTACGGCAAGGGCCACGGCTATGGCCGCAGCGGCAGGGAGCATGGCGGCGGATCGTTTCAGGGCGATGGCAACGCCCACGATGGCAGCCGCTAGAAAAAGTAGGGACGAACCAATCAGTCGCTCGCCTGGCGCAGCCGACCCTTGCTGCCCGCCTCGACGGCGAAATGATCCGACCGGCGCCAGATCCGGCCGTAGAATTCCTGCAATGCGCCCGGCAGCTGTGCCGCCATCAATTTTGCGGCCGAGGCGGTCTTGCGGGCGGTGGTCGAGCGCGCCCGCAAGGCCTCGACAAGCCGGCCGTGGACGGCCTCCAGCTCGGCGAATTCCCGAGACGCCGCGACCTGTTCGTCGCCGATGACGGCATAGAGATCGGTCCGGTCGGACTTGCCGCGCAACGCCAGCGCGCCCGCATCGAGCAGGGCATAGCCGGCCAGCGCCTTTGCCGTGTCCGCGGAGACGAGGATATCGAACCCGATCTCCTTGCAGGTGGATTCGATGCGCGAGGCAACGTTCACGGTGTCGCCGACGGCCGAATAGTTGAAGCGGGTCTCCGCCCCCATATTGCCGACGCAGGCAAGCCCGGTGTGAATGCCGATCCCGATGGCAACCTCGTGGCCGGCACCGAAGCCGAAGGCATCCCTGGCATTGAGCTCGGCCAGGGTCTCGCGCATCGCCAGCGCGGCCCGGGCGGCCTTGGCGCAATGATCGGGGACATCGAGCGGCGCGTTCCAGAAGGCCATGATCGAATCGCCGATGAATTTGTCGAGCGTGCCTTCATTGGCGATGACATGGCGGCTGAGGGCATCGAGCAGCGTGTTCAGGAAACCGACCAGGGCATTGGGCGCCAGCCGCTCGCTCATCGTGGTGAAGTTGCGCACATCGACGAACATGACGGTCAGTTCGCGGTCGTCGCCGCCGAGGCGAAGGGCATCGCGCGTATGTTCGATGCGATAGAGCAGAGAGGGCGACAGATATTGGCCGAATGCCCGCCGGATTTCGCGGCGCTGCCGGTCGGTGACCAGGAAGCGGAACGACGTCGCCGCAAAATGCGTGATCGTGCCGGCGGCGACCGGCGCCAGCGGGTCGAACAGAAGCCCGGCCAAGGAGAAGGCAAGCCATGAAGCGACAAGGGCGCAGGCGGTAAGCAGGAGGCCGGCCGCCAGTGCGATCACGGGGCTGACGAAAATCGTCAGCCCCACCAGCAGGCCGCCCAATACCGCGATTGACAATATCTCCAGACCGTCCGCCCAGTCGGGACGGGAAAGGAACCGGCCGGACAATATCTGCTCGACGGCCTGGGCATGCAGCGAGACACCGGGAACGTTCTGCCCCAGCGCGGTGGTGCGGATATCCTGAAGCCCCGCCGCCGATGTGCCGATGAAGACGATGCTGCCCTCGATGGCGGCCTTCGCCTGCGCGCCGGGGCCGCCCGGCGCGAGTATGGTGCCGGCGGAGACATAGCGTTCGGCCCTGTCGCGGCTGACATAGAGCCACAATTCGCCCGCCGTTGTCGTCGGCACCACGAAATCCCCGATCCTGATGGCGGTGATGGTGTCGGGCGTGTTCGGCGCCCCGAGCACCAGATAGGTGGAGGCGCCTTGCGCAACGCGGAGCGCTTCGAGCGCCAGGCTGGGATAAAGCTGCCCGCCGTCGCTCACCACCAGCGGCACCGTGCGCACGACCGCCGAGGACCGCCCCGGATTGAGGCTGATATGCCCGATGCCGGCGGCATTGGCCTCGAGCTGCGGGCGGAGAGGCGTTGCCGCGCGCATATGGGGAGGTGCTGCGAATGGGCTTTCGCCGGTGAAGGCGAAACCGGCCTTCACCTGTGGCCGGTAGGAGCCTTCATTGGACAGGCCGAACCCCAGCACGACGGGATTTTCGGCGATCGACCCGGCGAAAATCTCGTCATTGTCGGGCAGCCGGCGCAGCAGGCCGGGATCGATGCCCGCCACGTTGCGCACGACATTGCGCGGCGACAGGCGATCGGGCTCGGCAAAGAGGACATCGAAGGCGATGGAGGCCGCTCCCATCTGCACGAGCGTGTCCACAAGGGCGGCCAGCCGATCCCGGGGCCACGGCCATTGGCCGAGCTCGCGCAGCGAAGCCTCGTCGATATCGACCACCCGGACCGGCATCTGCTCGAATGCCCGGGGGGCCCAGCGCTGGTACTGGTCGAACGTCGCCTCACGAGCGAGTTTCAGCGGCTCCGGATCGTTGGCCCGCAGCCAGGTGAGCGCAGCGACAACAAGCAGGCCGATGACGACGCCGATTTGTTGAGCACGTGTCATGACGTCATCATCAGACCCGTTCTGCCACCGCAGGCAATTCGCAGATCGAAGAGCAACGCGCTCATCCCCGCCGGTAGCACCATACGCCTTCGGCCCGGGACGACACAATAACGCGCATCAGTCCGCACACGGCATCGGGGATCGGGTGGATGGACGGCGGCTTGGACTTATGAACGCGTGTAATGGGCCTGATTAGAGTTATATTTCAATATGTTAGTTAGTTCCATAACCTATCTTATGCGACTTCCTTGCCTGGAATGGTGCGTTCCCGGGCCTTTGATGACGTGGGAGCTTACGGATGGGATTGAAGCTTGGACGGCACCGATCGGCGATTTTCAGAGAGATCGTGCGCAACACGTTCGAAGATGCGGCGCGAACTCACACGGAGCCCTACCTTATATAGCGACTACACGCTTTCGAGTTCTGCGCTTCCCCGGCCAGTGCGATCCAGCGGGTGGAAATCGGCAACCAATATCGGCAGAAATTGATAATTTTTCGGAAAAGTATATATCAAGCAGATGTTTAACGCAGACAAAGATCGGCAAGAATGGCCCTGATCGAGACCCCGGCACGCATCGAACCGATGTACTTCGAGGATGCGATCCCCGCAAATCTGGCCGACCTCACGGTTGAACTCCAGCGCGGAGCCGGCGATCTCGGCCGTGGCCTCCATCCGGAATCAGCGGCGGAACTGGCCGATCTGGTCCGGATGATGAACTGTTACTACAGCAACCTCATCGAGGGCCACAACACGCGTCCGAAGGATATAGAGCGGGCACTGGCGGGAGCCGAGATCGAGCCGGAAAGGCGCGCGCTTGCGCTCGAGGCAAAAGCCCATGTGGAGGTGCAGAGGGAGATCGACTCCATGCGCCGCGGGGGTAAGCTTCCCAGCCCGACATCCATAGGCTTCATCCAATGGCTTCACAGGCGGTTCTATGCGGAGATGCCGGAGGAATTCCGCTTCGTCGAGCGGCCGGACGGAACAAAAATGGAGATCGTACCCGGCGAATTCCGAAGCCTGCCGGAACACGACGTCGCCGTCGGCCGGCATATCCCGCCCTCATCGGATCGCGTACCCGCGTTCATGGCCTGGTTCGAAAAGCGCTTCGCGATGGCCGAGAAACAGGCCAGCATGCGCATCATCGCGATCGCGACTGCGCATCATCGATTCAACTACGTGCATCCCTTCCCCGACGGGAACGGGCGCGTGTCGCGCTTGATGTCCCACGCGATGGCGCTACAGGCGGGCATCGGCGGCCATGGACTCTGGTCCGTCTCCCGTGGCCTCGCGCGCGGGCTGAAGGAGCCCGGCGAATACAAGCGGATGATGGACCATGCCGATACGCCCAGGCAGGGTGACCGCGATGGACGGGGAAACCTCTCGGAAGCCGCGCTGAAGGACTTCACCAGCTGGTTCCTCACGGTGTGCCTCGACCAGGTCAGGTTCTCGGTTGCCATGTTCGACCTCGACCGCATCGAGGATCGCTACCGTTCGCTGGTCCGTGACGTCACCGACGACAAACGCGCGCCCGATCTGGTCGCGGCGGTGCTGAGGCACGGCTCACTTGCGCGCGGAGACGCCAACTACGTCCTGAGGACCTCGGAGCGCACGGCGCGGGCAACGCTCAACCACCTCGTCAGGCAAGGTTTCCTGAAGTCGGACAGCCCCAAGGCTCCCGTGCGGATCACCTTCCCGCTCGATTACAGAGAACGGCTTTTCCCCAACCTGTTCACCGATGCCGAGATCGTGGCCCCCGAATCGCCGGCCCCTCACTCCGGAAGGCCGGCCTTGCGGTAGCCGTCGATGAAATGCGCAAGTGTGGCAGCGTCGCGGAAGGGCTCCGTCGCGGCCCAGTGGCGGATCGTGAAATCCGAGTTGCCGACGAGGAACAGCTCGACCTCCGCGCGCGCCTCCTCGAGCCGACCCAGTTGCGCAAGGCTTGCCGCCAGGAACCGGCGCGAGCTCGTCCGGTAGGTCTCGTCCCGGCGCAGCGTCTCGACGGCGGCTTCGTAGTCGCCGGCTGCATATTGCGCCTGGCCGAGCGTCAGATAGTACCAGCTCGCCGGAAACGGGTTGAGCCGGAAGGCCTTGCGAATATGCTCGAGGCCTTCCCCGACCCGGCCGGCCAGAACCGCGATGTCGGACAGTGCCGCCCACGCATCGGCCTCATTCGGATCGAGCTCGATCGCGCGTGCGAATTCCGCATCCGCCTCGGCGAAGCTGCGCTCATAGGCAAGCAGGTAAGCCAGTACCCAGCGGCAGCCGGCATCGTTGGGATCGATCGCCACCGCCTTGCGCGCCAGCTCCAGAGCAAGGCTGCGGGAATACGCCGTCGGCCCGCCGGAATGCACCCATCCCATCCAGTGGTTCATGGCAAGCCAGCGATAGGCCTCGGCATATTGCGGATCGAGCGAAACCGCGCGCGTGAGCATCAGATGCGCCTCCCGCGCCGCCTGCGGCGTGTCATCCATCAGCTTGCGCGCCCGCACGCACAGATCGTAAGCCTCGATATTGCCGGGCCGCTTGCGCGGCGGCGGCGCGCTCAGCCGGCCGAGCAGCGCCTCCACGATCCTGGCCGTGACCTCGTCCTGGACGGCAAAGACATCTTCCAGGCTGCGGTCGAAGCGTTCCGCCCACAGATGATCGCCGCTCACCGCGTCGACCAGCTGGGCATTGATGCGCACGCGGCCCGCCGCGCGTCTCGCGCTGCCCTCCAGCAGGTAGCGCACGCCGAGGCCCTCGGCGATCGCGCGCACGTCCATCGCCTTGCCCTTGTAGGCAAAGGCCGAGTTGCGGGCGATGACGAACAGGCCGGAGTGCCTGGACAGGTCGGTGATCAGGTCTTCGGTCAACCCATCCGCGAAGGAGTCCTGCCCGGGATCATTGCTGACATTCACGAAGGGCAGCACGGCTATCGACGGCTTGCCGGGCAGCGGCAAGGGCTTGCGCCTGGCGTCGAGCCGCTCGACGGCGCCAGAGAAGCGATAGCCGACGCGCGGGACCGTGACGATCCATTCGCCGCCCCCTTCCCCGCCATCACCGGCCGCGCTGAGCAGCTTGCGCAGTTGCGCGATCTGGACGGTGAGATTGCCTTCCTCGACCGCCCTGCCCGGCCACGCCGCATCCATCAGTTCCGCCTTGGCCAGGATTTCGCCGGGCCGTCCGACGAGTGCCGCGAGCAGCTTCAGCCCGCGATAGCCGACGGCCACGGGAACATCGTTCCGAAAAAGCGTTCCCGCCTCCGGATCAAGCACGAACGGACCAAAGGCAAAGCGCGATCCCTGCATGCGGCGCATCTATAGACCGTTTCATCTTCCTACGGAAACGTTCTGCCCGGTGCTGGGCTGGGGTCAGGGCCATTTGGAAGTTTTGAGAAGTTTTTAGGAGGGCTTAATTACGCCGCCGCCCCTGTCCGGCAGACTTCATGCCTCTTTCCAAACCATGAGGAGGCTGCCATGAAGGAGACCATTGCGACGGCCCCGCCAGTGCGGATTGAAAGGCGCGTGGTCCTAACGAAAGCGGCGCATCGGCGCTACAGCCGGGCGACCTTGCGAGGCATTATGGCGACCTGGCGCGAGCGGATGCGCTTTCGCCGGGAGCTCGAGCGGAAGTCGAGGGACGATCCCCACCTGATCGATGATATCGGCCTGACGAAACGGCAGGTCGAGGCCGAGATCGCAAAGCCTTTCTGGCGTCGATGAGAGGAGTGCCGAATGCCGCCGGACCGCCAGTTTTCGCAGACGACATGACCAGCGAAAGCACAGCATCACCGCTGGAGGGCGGGATCCCATGGGCCGCGATGGCGGGTATCATCGCAACCGTCTCGGTGTTTGCCGTGGCGCAGGGGCTGACCTATCCGCTGCTTAGCTTCATCTTGGAGCGGCAGGGCACGACGCCCGGCCTGATCGGCTTGTCGGCGGCGATGACGCCGCTGGGCTTCATCATATCCGCGCCCTTCATTCCGGCGCTGGCGCGGGGCGTGGGCGCAGCGCGGCTGGCGGTCCTGTGTTCGGCGCTGGCCGCCCTGACCCTGGCGGCGATTGCCTTCATGCAGGACGTCTGGACCTGGATGCCGCTGCGCTTCCTGCTCGGCTGCTTCGCCAATCCGCTTTACGTGATCAGCGAAACCTGGCTGATCAGAATCGCGCCCGCAGCACGCCGGGGCCGCATCATGGGCCTCTATTCATCGATCGTTTCGGGTGGCTTCGCCATCGGCCCGCTGTCGCTCGGCGTGGTCGGCACGCAGGGTTGGGCGCCGTTCCTGATCGGCATCGTGGCCTTCCTGGTCTGCGGCCTGATCGTGCTTCTAGTCGTGCCGCGCCTGCCCAAAATGCCGCATGAAGGCAAGGCCCTGTCGGTCGGCGGCTTCTTCGCGCTGGCGCCCCTGCTGTTGTTCGCGGTCTTCACCGCAGCCGCGCTGGAGCAGACCCTGCTTTCCCTGTTAGCGGTCTATGGCGCAGCACTCGGCAGCGCCGAGCCGCGCATCGCCGCGCTCATCGCCTGTTTCATCGCAGGCAATGCCGTGCTGCAGATCCTGCTCGGGCGCTCGGCCGAACGGTTCGGCTCGACGCACACCCTGCTGTTGTGCGTCCTGGCTTCGCTGGCCGGCTGCCTGCTGCTGCCGTTCACCTTCAGCTCGTGGCTCATCTGGCCACTCGCCTTCGTCTGGGGCGGGGCCTCGTTCGGCATCTACACCATGGCGCTGATCCAGCTCGGCGAGCGCTTCACCGGCCAGGCCCTGATCGCCGGCAACGCCGCCTTCGCGGTGGTATGGGGCATCGGCGGCATCACGGGCTTGCCCGCGACAGGGCTGGTGATGCAACTGATCGGGCACCAGGGCCTGCCGACAGCCCTCGGCCTGCTGTGCGGCGTGCTCGCGGTGTTCCTGAT
>JBARWP010000305.1:0-33151 GCA_049646905.1 Pseudaminobacter sp.
GTCGGTGGCCTCTCCCTTGGTCTGCTGGTCGCTGGCATCGTCTCGCCGCGTGTCGGAGACAGCATCCAGCGACTCGGCGGGCGTCTCGTCCTTGCGACCAGCGCCGTATTCCTGGCGCTGGGACTCGCGGGCCTCGCGCTGTCGCCGAACCTTCCGCTCTACGTCATCTCTTGGCTTGTGCTCGGGGTTGGCATGGGAGCAGGTCTCTATGACGCGGCCTTCGCCACGCTCGGCAGACTCTACGGCCAGCGAGCTCGCACGGCGATCGCGACGCTCACTCTGTTCGGGGGGTTCGCAAGCACCGTCTGCTGGCCGCTCTCGGCGCTGCTTGTGTCAGAGTTCGGCTGGCGCAACGCCTGCCTGATCTACGCGGCCATCCACGTCGCCGTGCTACTGCCGCTCTATATCTTCGCGCTTCCGACCGAGCCGAAGCGCGCCCTCCGCGCCCCCTTGGTCCCTGCAAGCCATGCAGCTGATGCGGCAACCACGGTAGCAGCAGCTCCGCCCAAGCTGATCTTCGGATTGGTCGCGCTGGTCATCACCATCAGTTCGATCATCTCGGCGATGCTGTCGGTACATCTGCTGACAATCCTCCAGGCGCGCGAGATCGCGCTTGCGGCCGCCGTCGCGCTCGGCGCGATCGTAGGACCGTCACAGGTCGGCGCCAGGGCGATCGAGATGCTGATCAGTCGGTTCCACCATCCGATCTGGACGAAGTTCGCTTCTACGGTGTTCGTGGCGATCGGCGTCGGTCTGCTGTGGATCGGCTTCCCGATCATCGCCGCCGCGCTGATCTTCTACGGCGCGGGTATCGGCATCGAGTCGATCGCGCGCGGCACGCTGCCGCTTGCCGTCTTTGGTGAAGATCGCTACGCCTCGATCATGGGTCGCATCGCCATGCCGAGCCTGATCATGCAGGCGGCGGCGCCATCCCTCGGCGCGCTGATGATCGACGTATACGGGGCCCATGCTGCACTTGCGGCGCTGCTCTCCCTCGCTCTCGTCAATGTGCTGCTGGTATTGGTCCTCTACGTGATTCTCCTGAAGGGCGGGCGTCTACAGCTTCCATGACGCGCAAGTAGGCCTGGAGGAGCGCGGACCGATCGGCGCTCGCCGGCGGGGAGTGCTTCGGTCGCGGCGAGCCTTGGTGTCTCTCCAGGAAGTCCGCGAAGCGAGCCATCAGCATTTCGTGGCTGCCTGCCGCCAAGATCATAAAGCGCCGATATGCGGCTCCGGCGTCCTTGCTAGAAATCAGCCAATCATGAGGATAGGATGCGAGCTGCTCGAGGCAGCGAATGCGCGCCGAGGTCGACAGGCTTGTGAGCGACTTTGCCCCCGTAACGCCAATGGCGACTGGCGCGCGCAACAGGCGCGGAATCAGATCGGTGGTTACCAGTGAGCCCTTGACCGATTCCACCCGCCACATATCCACGATCGCACGTTCCAGTCGCCGGGCCGATGCCTTTGCGGAGGCTTTTGGGGCACTACGCAAATCGAAGCCGCATCGCGCGCAGAAATGCTGTGGGACAAGTTTGTCCTGGGCGAAGGAAGCGATCCCACTGAGGCAGGCGGGGCAAAGATCCCGGAGACCGCAACCATGGGCGAAGCAGGACACACGCGACGCCAAGCGCCATTGTTTGCGAAAATACGGCGCATCGTCATTGGCAAGGCACAGAGGACAATATTGCATCCAGGTCGAACGCTTGCGTCGTGCATTCTCGCGCAGCGGCAACAGCAGCGGCGCCCACGAGTCATCGGTCAACGTCATCGTTGAGAACGCTTCATGCGCAACGCCCGTCTGATCGGCGAGCAGGGTGGCGACGTCGCGCGGAAGCCTGAGATCGAGACGCGGCGTCCACATCCCGTCGCCGGACCCGAGGACGCTCGCGAACGACCGCGGCGGAATCCCGTTCGCGAGGGCAAGGCGGTGAATCCAACTCGACAGCAGCTCATCCGGAAGCGGGTCGACTGATAACGGCCACCGATCCCCGGCGACTTCGCGGTATCGCACGCGCATCTCGATAGTGAGGTCGGCGTCGTGCGCTTCGCCGTTCACAATAGTTCATTGCGCACCGGTGCCCGTCGACGCTTGGAGACGGGGACGTAGCGTAGCGCCTCGATGCCCGATTTCGTGATCCGTTCCGCACCTGACCTTGCAGCGGCCGTGGCCGCCGCAGAGACGATCGCCACGATCTCGCCGATCAAGCCCTCGGAGAGCTGGAAGATCGTTCGGGCCAGACGTTCATCTGAAAGATCGGACGCGCGAGCAAGAGGTAACGCGCCTTCGAGGCTGTCGAGCAACGTGAGGAATTCCTCGCCATACTGCCATCGTGGCACGGCGTGGAGGTCGAAGCGGCTCGCCATCTCGCTGGTGGTGTTGATGAAGTCGTAGACGGCGACCTCGCCGATCAGAACCGGGGAAATGTCGAACTGACGGCCGATTCGCCGGAGGAACGCGAGAATGGCCTCGACGTCGCGGGCACGGCCGCGCAGAGTATTGTGGAATTCGTCGAAGATCAGCATCCTGGGCTTCAGGCTGTCGAGCAGATGGTCGATCTGTTCGGCCTTGCGCCCGACATCCCGGCTCTTGCCGGTCGGCGCGCGCAACGCCTGCAGGATGCTCCCGTAGAAATGGGTAAGACCGGCCCCCTCGCGCGTCTGCACCACCCACACGCGCTGCGACACGGCGGTCCTGAGATGCTCGACGGCAAACCGTTCCGCGATCATAGTCTTGCCGTTGGCATAAGGCCCGACCAACATCAGGCCTCGGGTCCGCAACGCCGGCGGCCGTGCCAGCAGTTCGGCCAGACGTTCATGCGCTCGCATCGCGACCTGATGCCCGATCCATCGCTGTGACTGGATATAGGCGGCTCGCTCCTCCATGCTGCGGTCGAGATATGGACGGACGTGATCAAGCAGATGGTCCGTCATGTCACCAGTCCTCGACGGGCAGCTGGCGCTTCTGACGAACTGGATGTTCGCTCGACGCCGACGTCGGCAGGCGCATGGCGTCATAGGGCTTGGGAGCATCTGCCGCGTGTGTCCGGCGCACGGCATTGCGCAATTCGACCTTTGAAGGCTTCGGTCGGCCGGCGATGTCCGCGATTTGTCGACGGAGCGACACCTTCTCGACATCCGTCGGGCGTTCGCGGCGCGTCGATGTAAACGGTCGGCCTCGTGCTCCCACAACGTCATGGGGACGAGCATTCCGTCGCGCCGTTCGACCGCCCGAAATTCCCTCGTTTCAGGATCGCGAATGTAGACATGGCTGATGTCGCGTGGGTCATATCGCACGTCGAGCTTCCCCAGCCTATCCCGCCGCGAAACCAACCCGCCCAACCAGGTCGAGTAATAGTCCAATGCGAACATGCTGATCCCCTGGGGCGATAGACGTCTTTCGGTTCCCGGAAGGAATCCGAGCAGAACGCGGATCGGATCATCATCGAAGCTCGGCAGATCCCGCACCTGCCGCTCCCATTCGGTGGCGGGCACCTTCAACGTCCTCGCATTCTGCTGAAGGTTATGGTCGATCACGGCGAGCGCGATGCACCGCTCGAGATCTGCAAAGCACAGACGAGCTCGCCGCTCCGCGGGATATTCGTCGCGGTCCGCCACGGATCGACCCGTCGAGCCAGGCTGCGTTGCCAGAACGGCGTTGAGCTTCCCGAGCAGTCTTTCGACCACTCCGCCGTGGTGGACGCGGCCGCGATCCCGATAGCGGATGCGAATGCCATAGTCCTCGCACCCCCGCTGAAAGGCATGCCCTTTGAACTCCTTGGCGGAGTCCGTGACGAGCGACCGCGGCCGACCGAACATCGGCCACCCATGCTCGATATCGCGCGTAGCCAACCATGCCTCCTTCGGACAAACGGCCTGTGCGAGACAGAGCGCGACCGACAGCGCCGACGGCTTCTCCAGCGTGAGGCAGAAGCCCAGAATGGAGCGCGTCGCGACGTCGGTGACGATCGTGAGATATGCCCGGCCAACAAATGTTCCGCCGTCAACTACCTCCACGAAATTGATGTCGGTCGGCGTGTGGTCAATCTGGCAGACGTCGAGCGGTCGTGCTGCATGGATGTATCCCGGCCGCGGCTTGAGCCGGTGGAGGTGCTTTGGGTTTGCGGATCGCTTCTTCGCGATCTCCTCCGGGCTGAACAGTGCGTGGATGCGGCGGGCCACGGTGAGGTAGGAGGGCGAAGCTAGGCCTGCCTCCTCGCACCGGGCGCGGATCTCGGCCACAACAGGGGCAAGTGGCGGAGCCTCCAGCACCAGCCACCGCTCACGCAGGGTTGCGCCGATGATCTCCTCGATGTCCTGCTGAAGTCGCTTCTTCCGGGTTCCGTCCCCGTCGGGCAAGAGCGACGTTACGGTCCGATCGACACGGTAGCGTGCTAATAGATTGTAGACCTGGCGGGTCGAGAGGCGCAGCTCTGCTGCCGCGCGCGCGATTGCGGATCGACGCGGACTCGAACCATCGAGAATTCTGTCCAGCTCACGAGCTATACGACGCGCCGCCAACCATGCTTCATCGGGCCTCGATGAGGCAGAAGCAACTTCTCGGTTGTGCAATCGGCTCGGCAAATTCAACGGTCAGTGAAATCGTTAGTGAAAAATCGCGGCCTTCGTAGCGACTAAACCTAAACAACACATGACATTTCGACGTTTGAAATCGGGAAGTGAAAGCGACAACCGAGGTTTTGGTCCGCCTGGACGAGCGGCTGGCGCGCTCGCCGGTTCGCGAGGGGTGGATCGAACGCTCGCACTTCCACGACGCGGTCGCCGCGCTCTGGGTTGAGGGCGAACTCGTCCACCTCGAGGACCTGGTCTTCCACGACGCCGAGATGGACCAGCGCAGGCCTACCCATGAGCTGACCCGGGCGCATGCCGTGCTGCGCAAGCGCCGCCGCATTCTGTCGCAGCCGCGGGACTGGGCGTTCGGCCGCGAAGGGCTGCGCGAACTGACCGGGCAGCGGGACGAGACCGGCGCGATCCTATCGGAGGACGATCGGGAAGGGGAGGGCGAGCACGCTGTGGCGGCCGAGGCGCCCGACGACGATGTGCTCGCGCAGGAGTTCGCGGAAATCGACGCTTTGCTGGCCCGCTCGTCGAGACTCCCAAGCGGCGCAACAGTGCCGCCGCGGCGGGTTCCGCAGGACGACAACCGCCTGACGGTGTTTTTTGACGAGGATTGGGACGAGGCGGGCCGCCTCGCCGAATGGCGCGACGTGCTGGACCGGACGCGGCACCTCCCGCTGGCGCTGCGTGCAGCCTTGGCGCTCGACGCCTGGAACGACATTGAGGTGCTGCAGCGCGGCGCCTGGGTCGGGCCGCTGCTCGTTGCCGCGCTCGTGCGCCAGGAAGGGCTCGCCGCCCATCATCTGCCGTGCCTGCATCTAGGCGCCAAAAAGATCCCGCGCGAGCGACGCCACGCGCGCAGCCGATCCGATCGGCTGCTTGCCTGGATCGACGCGATGTACGAAGCAGCGAGTGCTGGCCTGAAGGAGCATGACCGTCTGCTCCTCGCCAAGGGCCAGATGGAGCGTGTGCTGCGGGGCCGCCGCGCCACCTCGAAATTGCCCGCCTTGCTCGATCTTGTGCTGTCGCGTCCGCTGGTGTCGACCAGCATGATCCAGGACACGCTCGAAGTTTCCCGGCAGGGCGCTCTCGACCTCGTCGACGCACTCAACCTACGCGAGATGACGGGCAAGGAGAGTTTTCGGGCGTGGGGTGTCCTATGAAGTTCTGCGACCCCCCGCACCACCGTTGACTGTGGGCTAGTGTAAGGCGGCTGTTGCCCTAAACAAGATGCAAGCGCTACCGCCCAGCTTCTCCATTCGCTGCACGGTCAAGAATGCGCATTGAGTTCATGACATCATCAAACGCCGGTGGTGTGCCAAAAATCATCGCTGTCGTATTGGCGTAGTCGCGGCGCAGCGCGTCGACCATTCCGTCAACCGGAGCAATCGCGAATGATCCGGGTTCTGCCGACGCCAAGTCATAGTCGGGTCTATCAAAAAACATGCGGGCGTGTGCGACGCAGTCCTTTGAGAGAGCCACATCCTCCAGGGCCGTGCGTCCGATATCGTCGGCAACCAGACAATGGAGATCATAGTAATGCCGGGAGATGCGCTGACCTTCTTGTCTAAGGACGCCACGGCGTTCGTACCAGCGACGGAGACCGTGGGCGATGACGATTTTGTCCCAGAATGTCCGTCCCGGTTCGATCGTGATGACGCCGGGAACGTTGAAATCAAGGTCTGAGATATCGTCGGCCACATAGGGCCGGATGGTCACCAGGCGATTGGGGTCGAGTGCTGACTTTGCGCCGGATTCGATGCGCACTGCCGGCCGTACATAGGCGGCGTCTCGCGTCTCGACCTCGGGATACCAGACGAGCAAAGTCTGACCGTCTGGATCGTCGGGGTCCACTTCAATCCGGCCGATGCCGTCCGTATCCTCAGACAGCAGTGCAGCTAAGCTCTTCCGGAGTGTGCCCGTGATGTAAACGCCGCAGGCATCGCGAATGGCGTCCAGCCTCCCACGCCGCTTCTTGTTGGACATCCGCATCAGATCTTCGACCGTCGCTGGCTGATCCAGGTCGTCACGAAATACGGTGACGTCGATATCCTCGGAGAATCGCTGGATCAGTCCGTATGCTTTCGACAGAGAAGTCCCTCCCTTGAAAAGCAAGCGTGGGCCGTTCGGGGGCAATCGATGATAGAGCGCATCGAGTGTCCAACAGACCCAGAAATCTTTCTCGATGTTACCGACCGGGGCGCCAAGGCGGCTGGCTCCGGCGAGGAAGAGGTCCTGACGGTCGCGGGGCGACGCTGCGATTATTTGCCGATATGCCTCAGTTGGCATGAGGAAGGACCACCTTCGTCGGTGTGATCAGGTCGCGGAGGAACTCTTGCATCCAGATCGGCAGAGATGAGAGTCCGTCGACCAGATCCTCTCGGATTGGCCCACCGTGCTTGGGATCGTCGAGTAGCCGCCGCAGAATCGCGGCTATGCGGCGACGCTCTTCAGGCTGGCCGAGCACATCCTGGAGCCAGTGCAGAGCCTGAACAACACGCATTGCGGGTCTGCCTGCCCAGAAGAGCCGGCTCGGGGCGGCCGCTTTGAAAAAGATTTCCTGATTGCCCAGCTTGATCGGCTTTAGCCTGGTGTCGACGAGCACTTCGATCCTGGCCGGCACGGCATTGGTAAGTCCGAGGTCATTGGCCGCGGTCATTCCGTCTACAACGAAGCGCGCCTGATCGCGGTGCGTCACGGCTTTGATCACGGCGCGGTAGTCGGGAACGGTATCCTTGCCGGTCAGTCGATTCTTGCGTGGTCGATCGTAAAGGCCTCGGTCTATGCGCCGGATGTCGCCGGCGTCAGCCAGCCGTTGTAGCGTCTTGTCAACGGCTGCCCGGCCGGCGAGATCGGCAAAGTCGCCAGGAGTCCAGACGCGCTCCAAATCAGACTGGATGCGCGCGAGGAGGCGAGAACGCAAATCACCGGTTGATGCGATCGTAGCCATGTCCGAAAACTGCAACATTTTTCGGACTATTAACAGCCCTGTCAGAACGATGCTACATTTTTCGGACAGAACCTGCTACCACCTCACCATCAACGGGGAACGTCAGCGTTCTTGATATGTTCTTGTCAATTCGCAGGCAAAATGGAACACTAAAGGCTCTCAAGAGAGCCGGGAAACCAAAATGGCAAAGCCTTATGCCGCGGAGATGGAGAAGCTTGCCGAGACTTTTGGCTGGTCCGCCGCAGGCGACATCGCCCCGCTTCGCAAAGCTGTGCGCACGGCCGGCCTTTCTTCCCTTCTTGCCATAGGATCTGGGGGCTCGCTGACCGCAGCCCATGCGCTAGCCGGACTCCACCAGAGGTTCACCGGTCGAATCGCCGCGGTCGCTACACCGCTCGATGCAGTTGCCGATCCATTGGAAGCCAGCGTTGCGCCATGGCTGCTCAGTGCAGGCGGTGGCAACGTCGATATTCTGGCGGCCACCAAAGCCATTATCGCGCGCGAACCACGCCAAGTCGGGATTTTATGCGGGCGCGAGGACAGCCCGCTCGCCGAGCTCTGCCGGAGACATGACTATGTCGACCTGCTTATCTACGCGCCGCCTGCGGGTAAGGATGGGTTTCTGGCGACCAACTCCCTTTTGGGCTTCACCGCGCTTTTGACGCGGGCCTACGTGACCGAGTTCGGACGCGACTCTGATTGGGACGCGATCACGGAAACGATTTGGCCGCTGCTCGCGGAGCGCTCCGATACGCGCGAGGCCTGGCAGGCCGCAACTGCGCCGCTCTGGTCTCGGCAAACGACACTCGTTCTCTACGGTCCGTCGACTCGAATCGGTGCTATCGACCTCGAGTCGAAATTTACCGAGGCTGCGCTTGGCAACCTTCAACTTGCGGACTATCGAAATTTTGGTCACGGGCGACACCACTGGCTCGCCAAACGCGGCGAGACAAGCGCAGTCCTGGCCTTCGTGTCAGAGCATGACCGTGCGCTGGCAGATCGAACGCTCAAGCTCGTTCCGCCTGAAATCCCGCGCGCACGACTAGAACTTGCGGGCTCGCCATCGGCAGCCGGCCTCGCCTCCCTGGTTGCTGCGCTCCGAATCGCCGGATGGGCAGGTGCCGCACGCGGGATTGATCCGGGTCGGCCGGGCGTCCCTGACTTTGGACGCAAGCTGTACAGTCTCCCGCTTCCCAAACATTTGCCGTCGAACGCACATCGCAGTCTTTCGGATCGGGACGCGGCTGCCATCGCGCGCAAGGCTGGTGTAACGCCCGCACGCCTTGACGCTTTGGGCGAACTGCAGCGCTGGAGAACGGCGCTCAATCTATTCCGTAGCCGCCTGCAGAGCGCCATCTTCGGCGCAGTCGTGTTGGACTACGATGGCACAATCGTCGATACCCGCAATCGTTTCGACCTGGCGCGCGAAGATGTGACATCCGAACTCGCCCGGATCCTGGGATTTGGCTGCCACTTGGCGATCGCCACAGGTCGTGGTGTTTCGGTTCGCAAGGATCTCAGGGCCCGCTTGTCCGCAGACCAATGGCCACGCGTTGTCGTCGGATACTACAACGGCGCTGAGGTCGCGACGCTGGATGATGATCGTGTGCCCGACGGCCAGGATGGGACATGTGAAGCGTTAGCGCCGCTCGCAGCCGCGTTACGCGCCCAACCGGAGCTTGCCGAGTCGGCCGAACAGACGGACCGGCGGTTTCAAATTACGCTGCAAGGCAGACGGGCGATGCCCGAGAATCGCCTTTGGGATCTCGCGCACCAGGTGATCCTGCTCAGCGGTGGCGCGAACATGACGGTTACGCGGTCCAGCCACTCCATAGATATCGTAGCGTCTGGAGTCTCGAAGTTGAATGTCTTGACGAAACTGCGAGAGCGCGTCGGTGATGTCCCCATCCTTTCGATTGGAGATCGCGGTCGATGGCCCGGCAACGACTATGCCTTGCTGAAGGAAACCTTTGCATTGAGCGTCGACGAGATAAGCGTGGATCCGGAAACCTGCTGGAATCTTGCGGAAAGCGGTCAGCGTGGCGTCGCTGTAACTCTCGACTATCTTCGCGCACTCGAGGCTCACCCAGGCGGCGTCCGATTGAGGTCTGGAGCGCTTCAGTGAACCAGGACCTCGGCCTGAAAATACTTGGCGAGATTATGGGCTGGGATGACGACCGGGCCCGGCGGGAATTTCAATGGCTGCGCCTCGTAGCCCGCCTGAAGTATGACGGCTATAGGGATTTCCAGGCGGGAATGCGCTTCATCGAAAGCCTTGCAACTTGGTTGCAGCAATTCACGCAGGCAGAGCGCGAAACCGCATATGCATTCGTTCGACACACACTCATTTACGTTGGCCCCAACGAAATGCAGCGACTTGTCGAACAATTCTATCCGCGAACTGTACGGGATCGTGTGATCGCGACGATTGCCGGGGAGGGTGGCCTGCCTACCTACCGCGTGCTCGCTGATCCTGAAGCGCGTACTGCCGCAGAGCGGCTTCGGCGCCAGACCTTGTTCATGGGACTGAGCGATGGCGCGCGGATCGATATCGTTCGCCATAGCAACGTCGGGCTGTTGACGAACGAACAACTGGTGATCGCGACGCAGGTGGACAAGGAAAAATGGCAGGACTTGGTTGCGAACCTGCGCGAAGACCTCAAAGACAAGGACGCTCGATTTCGGCTCGTTTATCTCATCGACGATTTCATGGGCACGGGGACTTCCTTCCTTCGCTACAATTCCGAAAAGAAAAAGTGGTCCGGCAAGCTGTTGAAGTTCAAGGAATCCGTCGACAATGCGGGGAAAGCCCTCGAGGGCGATCACGTTCTTGCCGCCGACTGGCAGCTCTGCGTTCATCACTATATCGGGACTTCAGCGGCGGCTAAGGCCGTCCAGAGCCGATGGGCTGAGGCAAGCGAGGCGCTGAAAGGCGAGGGGTGGGCAACCGGCGTCCATTTCAGCTTTGGTATGGTTCTCCCCGAAGATCTACCGATCGATGCCGTTTCTGGTCGTTACGATGAATTCCTGGAGCTTACCAAAACCTACTACGATCCTGTCATCAGAACACGGCATACCGATGTTGGGGGCGTGACGCATCTGGGGCTCGGCTATGGCGGTTGCGCGCTTCCGCTCGTGCTCGAGCACAACACGCCGAACAACTCGGTTGCGCTGCTATGGGCAGAGACAGATGGAGGCGATCGTGATGGAGTGACCGCCCCGGCGATGCGGCCGCTTTTCCGCCGTCGGCAACGGCACGCATAGGTCAGACATGGCAAACCCATTCGAGAAGCGTGCGACCGAATATCTACGTGACGATGAAGCCTTTCTTGCCGTTGTCACGCCTGAGCCGCTAGCGACATTTTTCCAGAAGCCGGCGGAAGAGGGGCGGCTCTACGATCGACTGGCTATGATTATCGGGACGCCGGGCAGCGGCAAAACGACCCTCGCGCGGCTTTTCCAATTTTCGACATTGCGCACGCTGCTGCGCAACCGCACTATGAACGCTTATAAGCCGCTGATCGATACTCTCAGTGCCTGCGGGGCAATTGCCGATCAACGGCCGACGTTGATCGGCGGCCGGATCCCGCTTGAAGCTGAATATCGCGAGTTCTGGGAATTCCCTTATCCCGACGAGTTGAAGACAGGGCTGATGATCGCGCTACTTCAAGCGCGGACCGTGCTTGCCTGGCTGCGGAACGTCCAGGCCGCTGGCATCGGCTTGGATCAGGTCCAGATTGTTCCGCGTGCCGATGCTGTGGCAGCCCTCACTGCTATCGGCGGAACGAAAGGGCCGGCACTGCATGCGCGGGCGCGGGAGGTAGAGCTTGCCATCTATCGAATTTCGGCAGCCCTGGTTCCTCCGGAGATCGACGAAATCGACAGCGAGGCAGCCGCAGCCTACAGACCGTTCGATGTCATCGAGGCGTTTCACATCGATGCGGGCGAGGAGACCTTCGATCTTCGCCCGCTCGTGATTTTTGATGACGCGCACAGCCTTCATCCAACACAGCTCATCGCCCTACAGCGCTGGCTCAGCCGGCGCGAATTGAGGGTGTCACGTTGGATACTCACGCGGCTCGATGCGCTCACGCCGTCCGATGTGCTGCTCGACGACGGGTCCGCCGCGACGGCAGATGAGCCGGGCTTCAAGCGCGCCAGGGAAATTACCAGTATCTGGATGCAAAGCGGGGAAGACCGAGCGAACCAGCGCCGCGCGTTTCGCAAGATGGCGAAGGACATGGCTGGCCGCTATCTCGTTCAGATGGAGGTTTTCAATCGCCGGCGGCTCCACAACCTTGGCGATCTTCTCTCGACGCAGGCGGAGACGATTGCGCAATCGAAGCGGGAGAAACTCGCCAAGCAGGTTGACACGCTTCAACGTCGCTACGCCGTATCGCCCGAGCGCAGAAGTGGGCTTGAAAACGAGATTGCCGACTATTTGAAGAGCGGCGACGAGGATGGTGAGGATCTTCGTTTGGCCATGCTCGCAATTCTGCTTGAACGTTATGCAAAGCGAGTCCCGCAACGCGGCCTCTTTGAGGAAAACGCAGAAGACACCGAACCAAGTCGTCCCCTAACCGCCGATGCCGGTGTCGCAGATGGCGCGCGCATCCATCTTCTCCACAGACATGGTCGGCCGTATTATTTTGGCATCGACCCGCTCTGCGATGCCAGCTCCGAGAATGCGGAGCAGTTTTTGCAGCTGGCCGCCAGGTTGGTATCGCAATCCGAGACCCAACTGATCCGATCGAAGCCGGCGACACTTTCCGGTGGTGTCCAACACCATCTGTTGCGCGACCGCGCCTCGGAAATGGTGCGGGAATGGGATTTTCCCCAGCATCAGCTCGTCCGCCGTCTCGCTGAGGGGATCGCCTCCGAATGCCTCGCCAAGAGCCTTGAAGGCAATGCCTCCCTGGGTGGAGGGGCATCGGCATTCGGGATTCCCCAAGAGGAATTTGACACGATCCCGTCGACCTATCCCGATTTGGCGCGCGTACTGCAGTTCGGCGTCGCATACAACGCGTTCATGCTGGTTCCCAACCATGGAACGAAGAAGCGCCTATGGTGCCTGATCGAGCTCGGCGGTGTCCTGTTGTTGCACCATGGTCTCACACTGAAACGGGGCGGATTCCTCGAGCGCCGTGCCGACGATCTCGTTCGGTTCCTCGGCGAGGTTTGACATGGCACGCGAGCGACGCTGGGATCCGTGTGTCTCGCACCGAGGTGCGGAGGTTGACAGCTTCATAGCCGAGTATTTCGGAGGCGCCGGTCGCAAAGTCTTGCTGATTGCAGGCGCCGGCTTCGATCCGCGCTCGACCGCCGTCGTCGAGAGCCTGACGGCTGTCGGGGCATCCGTCCGGGCGATCCTGTTTCAGGAAAACCGGCCTAAGCCGGCGCAGGAACTCCTAGACCGAGCCACATCAAACGCCGGCGCGCTCACTGCGGCCGTGGCCAATCATGTGTTCATTCAAATCGAAATCTTCGGAACCGACGGCGCTGTGGTCGGCGGCAGAAATGTAGCCAGCAGCCTTGGAAAGGAAAAATTCGAGGAAATTACCGACGTCGTCGTCGACGCCAGTGCACTGTCCGTGGGCACGAGCTTCCCTATCATTCGCTATCTGGTGGAACGGATCGAGCGCGGCAAGGGCCCACATAACCTGCACGTCTTCGTCGCTCATGACCCAACGCTGGATGCAGCCATCCAATCGGTGCCGAGCGATGCACCAGGCTATGTCCATGGCTTTAAGGGTGGCTCGACGCTGGATGGTTCGGCGGCAGCGGCAAAGCTTTGGCTGCCCCAACTTGCGGCAGGACGCCGTGGCGCACTCGGCAGACTTCATGAGTTCGTCGGGCCGCATGACACGTGCCCAATCCTGCCATTCCCTGCCAGTGACCCCAGACTTGGCGACAAGCTGGCGGAAGAATTCCTGACTGAGATGGAGAGCGGATGGTCAGTCGACACCCGCAACATCGTCTATGCGGACGAGGCAGATCCCCTCGATCTCTACAGAACCATTCTCAGGCTTGACGACTTGCGAAAGCCAGTCTTCCGCGAGGTCGGAGGCTCGCTACTGGTCTTGTCGCCGCTCGGTAGCAAGGTCATGGCATTGGGAGCGCTGATGGCGGCCTTGGAACGAGATTTACCGGTCGCATACCTCGAATCGATAAGCTACGATCTTGATGGGTCAGTTCCGCTTACAAGCTCGACGCCAAATCTTGTACACATCTGGTTGGAAGGCGACGTGTATACGCAGCCTCGGCCAGTACTCCACCGTGAAGGGACGAGTGCCCCATGAAGACAAAAGATCCCCGGCCCAAAGCTTTCGGCACCGGATTGATCGCCCTTGATCTCGTAATGGGCGCCGACGCCTCGTCGCCCGTTCAATCCTGGACTGGCGGCACCTGTGGCAACGTCATGGCCATCCTGGCATACCTCGGCTGGAATTCCTTCCCCATCGCAAGGATGAACGGGGATCCGGCGTCCCATCGTGTCCGCGCTGATCTCAAGCGATGGGGTGTGGCTCTCGACTTCACGAGCTGTGCCCCGACCAGCCATACGCCGATTATCATCCAGCAGATTCGTCAGGACCGCAACGGCTCTCCAACCCATCGGTTTTTATGGTCGTGCCCGCGCTGCGGTCAACGCTTGCCCAGCTACCGACCTGTCACCCAGGACGCTATCGAAACCGTCGCCGCGAACCTTCCTGGAGCGGCCGTATTTTTCATGGATCGGCTTTCCCGCGCAGCGCTCTCGTTGGCGTCCACAGCGTCAGCCCAGGGTGCCCTTGTCGTCTTCGAACCGTCGGCTAAATCGGATGAGAAGCTCTTTGCGGAGGCGATCCAACTGGCTCACATCGTGAAATACTCCGATCAGCGCCTTGCGACGGCAGGCGGCACAATGCAGGCCGAAAGTGCCACTCTCCTCGAAGTGCAGACCCTCGGCTCTGACGGTTTGAGATACCGTCATCGTCTTGGAGCGGGCATTTCAGAATGGGCGCATCTGGCTGCAATCAATGCACCGAACATGGTTGATACATGCGGTTCGGGAGATTGGTGTACCGCCGGGCTTCTGACGAAAGTCGCCGTACGCGGACAATCAGGTTTACGGGACAGTACCAGCGACTCAATTAACCAAGCCCTTCGATACGGTCAGGCACTTGCAGCATGGAACTGTGGATTTGAGGGGGCTCGGGGCGGGATGTATGTAGTCGACAGACGCACGTTTTCCAAACAGATTGTCTCTCTTTTGGAGGGTAGGCCAAGGTTGTCTGTGATAGCGTCAAAAGCCATGAGCGACGCATCGGTTGCGTGCCCAGGTTGTCCGACCGAAGAGAACGGCGCTGAAAGTCCCGGATCTCACGGTGTGCGACGACCGACAAGGAATGTCGCGGCCGCGTAGTCCTGTATACGCGGTGGATCGCAGATCTCGGCGCGCGGCCCTCGATCGTTTCCTGCACAACGCGATTGGTGATGAAGGCGAGGGGCAAGAGGCAGAGCCTCGCAGGGCTGCCTAGGATTATTCTGCCGGAAGGCAAACATGCTCGTCATTTCCGCTCAGAAAGACCTCGAGAAACTTTGAGCGGCTGATCGCACTCCTGGCAATTCCATTGATATGGAACGGAAAGAGAGTTGGGGTACTCTCGAGCGCGGAAAACGACAATGATGACCGAGAATAGCGAAGCGCTGCCTCGACAAGCCAAGAGATCAGTTCGGGGGCGGTGAGCTTCTGTTTGGCCGTGCGCGCTATGCGCCTTCCGCGCATTGTGCGTTCTATCGCCCCCCAGCTTGCCTGAGATTGGAGTACCATATTTGTCATGCGTCGCGTTCCCTCGCGCTCGCCGTAGACTTCGGCCATACGCCTATGCACCTCGGCGGACGTACAGTCCCCTTGCAGCGCCGTCAGCCGCCCAACGATCTCCGAGGCTTTTCCGAAGAACGGATAAGTGGTGAGGGCCATGCCCCAGGTCAGCGCGGAAATCGGGGTGCCCGGGGAATCTCGGTAGATGCGAACGCCACGATCGGCGAAGTCCGCGAGATCGGGTCTCGGCTCCACCCACAGTCGATTCAGCACCGTGCGGGTCTTCTTCTTGGCGGCGGCGCCCGCATGGGTGGCGTCAATTAGCTCGGTCAGTTGCGCAATGTCGGAAACGCCAGCGCGAACCCGAAGCGCAGCGGCCGCCAAATCAAGTTGGATGAAGCGATCAAAGCCAATCTGTGGAGCCGCTGAACTCATTTACTCGTACTCGCGCGGGTTACCTTGATGAACGGAACGACAAGTTCCTCCACGGAGAGGCCGCCGTGCGCGACGATCGGCTCGCCCTTCTGAACAAAGGCGCCGCGGCCGCCGGCGAACAGTGGCAAGAAGTCAGCGGGCAATCCGGCGATATCAAGCCGGAACGCTTGGATATCCCCAGGCGTAGATGCGGCAAGTGCCTCGCTTCGATAGGTTCGGACACGCTGACCCCGAAGTTCGGTCGCAACGCCCTGATTGAGCCGGCCTATACCGACGGCCTCGACGTTGCCGTGGTCTGCCGTCAGATAGACATGAAATCCCTTCTCAAGGAGCATGCCGAACAGACGCTCGACGAATCCCGACTCGCACCAAGAGGCGATCTGACTTGCTATTCCGCGCTTTCCGAGAACGGCACCGTGGACGATCTCGTCTATCGTGTCGACAACGATTCCCGCCGCCTTGACCGTCGGATCGGCGATTGCGACTTCGACCTCAGCCAACTGCTCCGTCCGTTTGACGCCCTTCCGATAGAGGACCTCATTCGCGCGAAGTCCATGATCCTGCCAGAACCGAGACCAGAGCGTCGGCTCCTGTGACGTGGTTTCGATGGAGTTGGCGAATTCTCTTGGTTTCAGGCCCGAGAACAATGCCTGGCGGGAGACGGACGTGAGCGTCGGCAACCAAGCGAAGCAGGCATTCTCCTCGAACGCGAGCTCGGGCGCCCTTTGTTCCACGTACTCCCGGATCTGGGCCCATTGGTCCATCGCCAAACCGTCGAATACGAGCAGGGCCACACGGATCTCGCCGGCGTCGCGACGCAGCGACAGGAAGCGCGGCACGTGATGCACCATCACCGGTCCCTTGGCAGCCGGTAGCGATGGCAAATCGGCGTAGTGCACGGCCGCCCATTCACGAAGACGTTCGTCGGCCGCCTGCTGCACGTCGAGAATCTGATCGCCAATCGGTGCGGCTTGAGCGGGCGCCAGACTGTGAAAGCGGAAAATCACCTCTCCCAGACGGCGAGACACCTGCGCCCAATCCCGATGGGAAGCTTCTGTGCCGGGCAATGAGTCGGCAAGACGCGAAGCGCCCTCCGTCACAAGCTTCGCCAGGGCGTCCGGATCCTCAACGATGCCAACCCTCGCCCACTCCGGTATGCCCGCAGGCCGTCCCTCGATCGTCAGTGGATGAAGCACGCCGTCGAGGAACATTGAATCGACCAATACCCTGACGTCGGGATGTTCGAACGGGATGATTGGAGCGGCTTCGCGATCAATCGCAGCGGGGTCGACGGGTCGCGAGCCGGTGACGCCATTCCGGGCGAGAAACTGGTCCCAAGCGTCTTGCACCACCCTCAGGAAATAGCCTTTCGACGAGAACAGTTCGTTGAGCCGCAGGTCTTTGAACGGACCGTGCCCATCGAGAACGCTCGTGACGTGCCTGGCGAGAACCGGCGGAAGCACCTTGTCGCTAAAATGTAGGCGCAACAGCTCGCGCCAAAGAGCTTCGGGCCGGGAAATCAGGTACGGGCTCACGCCGAAGATGTGCGTGAGGATGAAATCCTTCGTCCCGGCTTCACCGAGCGTCTGAGCTGCATGTTTCAACTGAGCGTCGAACAGCGCCTCAAGATGCTCGGATCCGATCTGCCGCACGACGCCATAGCTGAGCTTCGGAAAGAGGTCCGCCAGGCTGAGACTGACTCGCCGGCCGTCGCGCAGGTAGTCCCACGGCAGATCGTCGACGGCGCCGCTGCGGAGATGAAGCACCAACGCCTCAGCCGGACCGGGTTCGCCTCGATCCCAGGCCGCACGATACCGTTCCTCATAGTCTGTGCGGAACGCCACCGAGTCTTCGAACGGCAGCAGTTCGAAGCCTCGACTGCGCAGGCTCACGAGAATCTGCTCGTCGAGTAGGACATCGTCGGGGTCTGCTGCGATCCAGAACCGCGAAAGGTCCGACGGAAATTCCTTCAGTATGCGCTCGATCCACAGGCTCACGATGCGAGCGCCTTGTCCTGGCCGATCCGGAGCATCAGCACCGCGTTCAGGTCGGGCGTGTAAGCCTCGGCGATATCGAGCATCGCCACGCGAGCTTCATGTTCGGCCAGGAGGCGCTTGCGACGATGATCGCGCACCGTGGCTAGGCCGATGCGGCCAATCGCCTGGTGGCGCGCGTCATACGCGTAACGCTCCCTCTCCCGCTCTTCTCGTAGACGGGCATGGTGTTCTTCCACCAGCTCCGAAAACTGTCGCTCACCCTGAGTGCGCGCCGCACTGTGCGCCGCCTCGAACCAGCGCGACGCATCGTCCCCGAGCGGCGCGGCCGAAAGATCGATGTGCTCGGTAAGTAGCAGGTCCCAGATCCGCTTGGCGGTCGGCATAAAGGTGCGGCCGTCATCGGCGACGAAGACGCTCAAGAATCTGCGGCGACTGAACCCCTCGGCCGACAGGCTGATCTCCCAGAGGGACCAGGCGCCGTTGACCGTATCGGGCAGTCCCCTGATCCGGACTAGCGGGAGCCGCTGCCCTGCCACGCATCTCGGCAATTCGCTGATCACGGCGCGGGCGCGCGGATCCTCCAGTGTTACCCATTCGAGTTCCGGATGCTCCTCGGCGGTGCGAGCATCGAAGCAGACCCCGGCAGACTCGCTTCCATCTATCCAGCGCACTCGCCAGGCATCGCCCTGCTTGACGGCGGTTCCGCCGCGCGCCGGCAGCCCTGTGGTTATCGCGCGTTCGAGCCAGAACTGCGCCGGATGATCGCGCCACTTTCGCGCGTCGTCGGCGGCGAGAACATGGCTGTCGGCAATCAGCTCGTTGCTGCCTTGGCTTTCCGCTAGCGTCGACCGAAGCTGCGAGACGACAGCGTCGCATTCCTTCTCGATGGCATCCGGGTTCTGGAGCCCCTGGACGAAAAGCTCGTCGAACAGCGGCTCCGTTTCGACCGAGTCCATCACGTCCGCCGCCTTGTCGACACCGAATTCCTCGGCGATCACAGCGAGCTTGATTTCCAGAACTTCTCGAACGCGGTGCTCGACCGTGTCCTCGAGCACGAAGTTGAACGCCCGCACGACATGAGGCTGACCGATGCGGTCGACGCGGCCAATGCGCTGTTCGACTCGCATCGGATTCCACGGCATATCGAAGTTGACGATTACGTGGCAGAATTGAAGGTTCAGGCCCTCGCCACCGGCGTCCGTCGAGATCAATATGCGCACGTCGCGCGCGAATGCCTGCTGCGCCTTGGTGCGTGCGTCGAGATCCATGCCGCCGTTCAAAGTGGCGACGGAAAAGCCCCGGCTCTCAAAGAATTCCGCCAGCATCGCCTGCGTCGGAACGAACTCAGTGAACACAAGCAGCTTCAGCGCCGGCTCGTTCTCCTCTTGTTGCAACTTGTAGATCAGCTCGAGCAGCGCTTCGGCCTTCGCATCCGTACCCTGGCTCTCGGTCGCACGCGCGAGCTCCAGCAGCGTGTCGACCTCGGCTTTTTCCATCTCCCAGCCCTTCGCCTGCACGGCGATATCCACCTGAGCCTGGCCGTCGAGTTCAGCCCATTCCTCGACGTCGACCGCATCAAACAGCGAGGGCTGGAGTTGCGGCTGATCGAGGAGAGCCTGCCGTTTCTCAAGCGTGGTCCGGATGGCCGCCGTGCTGGATGTCACCAAGCGCTGCATCAGGATCATCAGGAAGCCGATATGGCGCTGCTTCGCCGCCATAGCCTGGTTGTAGCCGTGGCGCACATAATCGGTGACGGCTTCATAGAGCCGTTGCTGAGCGGCATGGCGATCCTGCCATGCAACGGCGTGAAGCCGCGTCACCCGCGGCTTAAAGAGTGGCTGACCTTCCGCATCAATCGCGGCGCGCTTTTCGGTGCGAATTACAAAGGGTCGCACGCGGTCGCGGTTGACGCTGTTTTCATCGGGGAAGGAGTCCCGATCCACGAGCTGCATCAGCCGCATGAACTGGTCGGTTTTGCCCTGATGTGGGGTGGCGGAAAGGAGCAGCAGATAGGGCGCGGCCTCTGCCAACGCCGCGCCCAGCTTGTAGCGAGCCACCTGTTCCGTGCTGCCGCCCATGCGGTGCGCCTCGTCGATGATAACGAGGTCCCATGATGCTGAAACAAGATCCTCGAACCGCTCCCGGTTGTAGATGCTGAGCTGTTCTATGCTCCAGCCGCGCCGGCCTTCGAGCGGCTTCACAGAATCCAGCGAGCAGATTACCTGGTCATGCAAACGCCAGAGGTTCTCCTCATCGTTCCGCCACTGCCGGAACGCCGACAGCTCCGCCGGCTCGATGAACTGCAGCGTTTCGCCGAAGTGCAGCCGCATTTCGGTCTGCCACTGGCGAACCAGACCCTTCGGCGCCACGACCAGGACACGACGGGCCATGCCGCGCAGCTTAAGCTCGCGCAGGATCAGCCCGGCTTCGATCGTCTTGCCCAGCCCGACCTCATCCGCCAGCAGGTACCGGATTCGGTCGCGGCTCATTGCGCGATTCAGCGCATAGAGCTGGTGTGGCAGCGGAACGACGCTGGACTGGATCGGCGCCAGAAGGAGGTTGTCCTCCAGCGCGTCGAGAAGTTTGGCCGCCGCCGCCGTGTGGAGGATGTGCTCCACGGTCGGCTGAAACGAATCCAGCGCGACCAGGTCCCGGGCGCGGGCACGAACAATGGCGTCCTTTGCTGGAAGCCAGACGCGATAGGCGGTTTCGCCCCACACATCCTGTCGCTCGACGACGCGAGATGGCCCGGCATGACGTTCATGCCAGCACCAGTCGCCAACATTGTGCCCGTCGCCCCCATGCGTCACGCATCAGCCTCCATGCGGGTGAGCGCCTGGTCATACCAAAGCAGCAGCTTCTCGTCTTCCTGGAGCGCCTCCTCCGGGATCTTCTGCGCAATGGCGATGATGGTCTTGTAGTCCTTCGCCGCCCACGAGGCCTTGAAACCAGCCCGAAGGGCCTCGAGCCGAAATTCTTTCAGCCGCCGCCCGGGCGCCGTCCGATAGCCTTCGAATTCCTTGAGCAACGCCTTTTCGCGCTTCTGCTCCAGATCTTGCGCCTTGCTCGGGTCCGGTGCGTACCAGCGATCCTTGGCCTTCGCCTTCAGGCGCGGATCGCTCTTCTCCAGGCCGCGCAAATCCTTGTGATTGGTAGATAGATAGCTGTGGATCTGGCTCGGCACATCGCCGTTGCCGTCGAAGCGCAGAAAATTGTCCTCTAGCAGGGAGGAAAGCTCTGGCCTCGTTTCGTGCTTCTTCCAGCCGGCTCCGAGCTGACTGATGAACTCGGGATGGAGTTCTTGGTAGGTCGATGGGCGCTTCCGAAGGAAGTCGGTCAGCCAGTCGATGGCGCTTCGCTCATCGGCGACAAACATCTCCATTTGCGGCGCCTGGGCGACCTGAGCCCGCTTGCGGTCGTATTCCGCGACCTGATCGGGGAGAAAGACCATCCCATCTCTTTCAGCAAAACGCTGCGTGAGTCCCTGCTGAAACTCCTGGGATGAGAGCGGCACAAGGATGCTATGCCTGACGAACCAAGCGACCATACGATCGAAGATGATCCGCGGCTCTCTTTCAACAATGAACTCCAGCGCCGCGCCGCTTGTCTTTACCGTGGGTAGATAGCCAAGATGAGAGCGCACGAAATCCCATGCAGATTCTTCTGTCCCACCATTTTTTTCGATACGACCCTCAAGGCCACCGTTCGGCTTGTAAGCAGAGATAACAAGATCCTGCTTAACGGCAGTCGTTGTTGTAACGGCTTTGAACCCTTTATGCGTCTTTTCCAGTACTGATACATTGGCAACAACAAAACCGGCTTCCTGCAGAGCAGTCTGGATAGAATTCCAAACGCTAGCCTTTGTATTCGAGAACTCGACAGTCATCCATCGTCCGGGTTTGAGGACTCTATGGGCCTCCTCGAAACACCGTGTCATCAGGCGCCTGTAATCGCTTACGGTCTTCTTTTGCGTTCTATTTTCAATTGCCTCCAGAGTGGCATTTGTCGTCACTTTAAGCCAAGATTCCCACAAGAAGTTAAGCTCCGAATACATGATGTTCGATCCAAACGGCGGATCGAAAAACAAGTAGTCGACTGAGTTTGACGGAATGCCAGAGGACGTAGCGCTACCAGTGGATACAACTGCATCGTTCGATGGAGCTGTAAATGGCACTGACGATACGCGCAGTGAGAAGCGCTCAAGTGGATTTGTCTCGACCGCTATTGAACTGATGTAAAGCGTCCCCTGCAGTGTCTGCCCGATAACACCCCCGCCGCCGCCGAAGTAATTAGACGCGAGAAGTCTGTTTAGACGATTAGTCCATGCCAGAGATGAAGTGAACCAGAGGCCAAGTGCAGGGCAAATGTGCACCTGCGAAAAAACCTTGAAGCGGATGTGAGCGAGTACAAGGAGAGTTCTGTGAGTGTAAAAATGGTGAGCGTGTGTCACCCCGATGCGAAGTGGCTCGCCGGTCTTGTCGCCCGCCATTAGCGCGGTTGTTGGATACCATGCATCCGTCGATGTTTTAGCGAGTCTCGCAAATATTCTGTTATCCACCTCATCGAATGGCTTTTCATATCGTTTCTTGCCGAGTGAATAGTTGATCGCCACAGGCACTTGTTTGATCTGGCGATGCACTTTTCCAAGGCCGACGTCGAAGCTGCTGGTCCAGGCTCGATCCACTTGACGCTTTGAGAGTTCCTTATTGCAACTGGTGCAATTAAAATCGTCGAGAACAGAGCCCTCGTCTCGATCAACGGCAGCGTCCCAGTAAACGATCTCGCTTTGACATTCTGGGCATACAAAAACGTCAGACCATATAACAAAGTTCACCCAACCGACCTGGCCAACGCTCGAGAGGTTTGGGGATTCGCTTTTCTCGATCAGATCAATTGCCGATGCTATTTTCTCTTTTGTTGGCTGATGCAAAGTTTGATACATCCACCCGTAGAGAGACTTAGCTGACGTAAGAATTTCCTGAGCACGACGATTAAAATCATCGTGACGAACAGGCGTGTTAAAGTTGTGCGCGATGAAGGTTGCGGCAGGCGAAAGATCGTTCAGGATGGCAATCCGCTTTCCGATTTGCGAGAACGGAACCCATTCGCTACCGTTTTCTTGGCGTTCGAAGATCACGCCGTCTTTGTCAACGCGATAGCCGAGTGATTCGATCTCGCTTCGATCACCGCACAGCTGCGCAGCAACACCGGTCATTCCAGTGCCGCAGAAACCGTCGAACACGAGATCGTCCGGACGTGTGTAATGCAGGATGTAACGCATCACCGCCTTGTGGGGCACCTTCGTGTGGTAGCTGTGAGCGTTATAAATTGGAGCGTTCTTGCCCTCTTTTACATCCGAGGCGAACGGCGTCTTGCTGTAAGGCGTTCCGGGATCATATTTGGTCCCGTGATGCAGGACAAAATCTTCAAAAAAGGGATTAGGACATGCCGTGTAGTACGGTGGGTCGGACAGGGCGAGAATATCTTCATCGCTTCCGTTAGGAAAACCCCCCTGCTTTCGGAACGTCGGATCCTTCAACTTATGAGCCAACAGCTTCAGAAAGTGCTCCCGTCGCGCATCATGGCTCGGAAACGTCATGCCCAGGCAGCTGACCGGTCCGGGGTTGGTCTCAGGGATGGTGTCGAGAAGATCATTCATCGCGTTGTTCTCATTCTTCATTGCTGGGCGCATTGGTTCACTCGACAACGAAGCGGAGCTTGGTCGTGTCCTTGCCCTTGCAGCGGTCGTTGAGGAAAGTCTCGAAGCGCTTACGCAGATCCTCTGGCGTGGCCGGCGAGCCGCCCTGAAGCAGGGCCGCCTTGATGTCCTCACCGGTCACGCTGATCTTCTCGAGACCCGACAGTGCCTCCTGGACGGCGGTGACGAACTCCGGCGTCACGATGTTCGGAAGTGTTTTCTTCTTCGCGAAGCCGGTCACGATTTCGCGGGATGATGCCTTCAGGAGCTCGAAGTTGGACTGGATGATCGGGTCCTCGAGATTTTCGACCAGCGTCTGAACCCAGTTTTCGAGAAGCTTGTCGAGCTCCTCGTCGAGCTGCTTGAGCACATTGGCGGCAGGCAACATATCGCCCTGTTCGCCGGAGGGTCGAAACTGGCAGTGCGGACAGACCGAATTGGCGGAAAGCTCGGACTCCACCAGCGCGGCGCAGCTCTTCAGTTTGTCCAGTTTGTCGTCGAAGCTCGTCAGCTGGCTGGTCGGCATCAGCGCGATCCCGGCCAACGCGCGCATCGCCACGAGCCGCGGATCCTTCCTCAGCGACGCCTTCGTCTTGTCCTCCGCGACACCCAAGCGCGCCTTGCTGTGCTGGCCGATATACGCCGTGATGTAATTCTTCTTCAGCCGGGCAAGCGTCTGACGATATTCGCCTCCCTGCTGAGCGGTCCGGTCTTTCGACAGCTTATCGAAGACCTCTTTCCGGGCGGCTTCCGCCTGCTTCACCCACGGGTGATCAGGCGAGAGGACCATCTCGGCTTGCGACAAGTAGCTCGCCGTGCCGCCCAGTTCGGCGACAAGCTCCAGCATCCGCTCGACAGCGGTCAGGGTTTCGAGGTTCTTCTTCTGCGCCTCGATTTCTTCCGAGCTGATGCGCAGGTTCTTGAGTTTCCCCACCGTGTTGTAGGGCGACAGGCTTTCGGTGAAGGCCTTCAAGGCGTCCAGCCGGCCGCGCCATTCGCGCACCTCGTCCTCGCGCAGCAGCGGCTGGCCCCAGAAGCTCAGCCTGCTTTGCGTATCGGTAGTGGCGTGGAGCACACGCCGCACGAGCCCGCCGACAGCTTCGATCAGCTGCTTCACGGGCTCCTCGGAACCCTGGGTCGCCAGTTGCGCCAGCCCCGGGGAGAGCCCCAGCAGCTCGAACAGCGAACGTAGGACGGCGACGTTGATCTCCTTGGGGGCCTCGACGTGTTTGAACTGCTTTAGCTCGTCCAGCGACCGCTCGGCCAGCAGCGCTATCTTGCCGGAGTCGACCTTGTCGCCGGTGATGGCCAGAACAACATCGCCGGAATAGACGAGGCCGCCCAACACAGTCACCAGCAGGTCCGGCTCAAGGCGGAACTTGACGGGCGCGAAATATTCGACGTCCGTCGCCCCGCTCAGCAGCTCGCTGCGGTTCAGGACCTGGCCGTGCCCCTTGGCTTTCATGCGGGACAGAACCTCCTGGGCAAAGCGGGACCGCGTGGGATCGACGCGATCGCCGTCGAGCATCTCCAAAGCATCAAGGATTGCCACAGCGTCCTTGGTCCGCGTGCCGCCAGCCAGCGCCTTCAGCGCGTTGCCCAAGAGCTGCCCGCGGTTGGACTCCGTGACGAGCACCGAGAATGTCGGATATTCGGGCGAAACCTCGGCGAACTGATTGTTGAGCGCCAGGCCGGAGATTACGTTCACGACGTCGCGGAAGTTGATCCGCTCCTCCGGTCCGAGACGAGCCTTATCGCGGAGCGAGATGCCCTTGGTCCACTCCTGCAGGGTCTTCGTCTTGCCCTGGTAGGTGACCTCATATGCGGTCATCTGCTTTTCCTGCAGCCACTTGCTCATGTCGCGCAGGGCATCCTTGGCCTTGTCCAGATAAATGGACTTGGCACCGCCACTCGCGGTCGACGCGAGATCCTGAGCGGCCGCATAGAAGGACAGGTGACGCTTGATGGCGTCGTCCAGACCCTTCAACCGGAAAAAGACCTCGTCCGGCTTGGTTTCGTCGCGGAACCGCGGCGGCTCGAACGGCTGGATGAAGTAGATGTAGAAATCGCGCTCGGGTTGCGCCGTGGGCCGGTCGTTGGGTGCGCCGAAGAACAGATAGCCGTTGCGGTCGACGCGACGATCCTGCCACTCGATCTGATACTGCCAGATCAGGTGACCCGTGACATAGGCGGTTTCGTCCGTGCGCTCCATCAGCTGGCGGATCGCGCCGTAATAAGCGCGATCAAGCGCATCATCCGATAAGGCTTCGGCGCGCTTCTCGATCTGGGCGTCATAGTCGACGTCCTTCTTCAGATCGAGAAAGTACTGCTCGGTATCCTGCGCCTTCGATATGAACTGCCCATTTACTGTCTTGATCGTCTCGCGCAGCACGGTCTGCACGAGGGAGAGGAGATCGGCTGCCGGCTCGCCGCCCATGTCCTCGATCCCCGGTTGATAGAGGCACAGCGTGTCACGCAGCTCCTCGGCGGACGGGCCAATCGGAACGTAGATGTCACCGCCTGTCGTCAGCCGATGCACGGAGAGACCGTTGATGATGCGCAGCGCCATCGGCTTGTACGCGGGACGCGTGAAGGCCTTTTGCACCCGCTCGGCTAAAACCTCCGAGACCTTGAGAACAGGGCCGATGTTCGGATCAGCACGCAAGACCGAGTTCGACGTCACCGTGTCCCAGAACTTGTCATAGCCGATCAGGCCGGGCCGGTCGGTCGGCACCTGATCATTGAGGATGGCCTGGATCTGGTCCCGCAGCGTCACCAGCGCGCCGCGCTTTTCGGTGAAGATGAGGCGCTCGAAGGTGCCTATGTAGTCGGGATGCACAGGGAAGAGCCTGACATACTCGTCCATCCGCTCGTTCATCGAGTCGTAGAATTTGGCGAACGGCGTGAGATAGGTTCGGATCTTGTTTTGCTGGTCAGCCGACTTCTTGAGCAGCCTCTCGGCGACGACGAAGCTGACATCCTGCCGCGCCAGCAACACCTGAGTGAAGCGGTCCTTCACCCTACGCAGGCTGTCCGCCACGTGCTGAAAACGGCTGCTGTCGAAGATCGCTTCCTGAACGCCGGCGACGAAACGGAAGCGCAGATGCTTCGACACCTCGCCGATCTCCCGGAGGAACGAGAGGTCGAGAACCAGGTCGTGGTCCCTGCGGGAACGGAGATACTCGAGGAACTCGTCAGCGACGAGCAGCACGCCGTGGTTCGGATGAACATCGGCGAAAGCCGCCATCATCTCCTCGAACGCGGCCTTGTTGTTTACCACCTTGTCGGCCGGCGGGAAGCTGTAAGTGACGCCGTGTTTCTCCAGAAAGAGTTCGAGTTGCTGCGTGACAATGTCCCGCAACGACATCTGGCTTGAGATCTCGATACGGTGGACCTTGAACTTGCCGGCGATCACGCTCGCAGCTTTGGCGACCTTGGGATGGTGGAGCATCGATGCATAGGCCGCATCCTCGGCCACCAGCGACAGCACTGACATTAGATGCGATTTACCGGTGCCGTAGTTGCCGACGATCAGAATGCCTTTGTGATCGACCGACTCATCGAAAGATAATTGGGGAATGATCTGTTTGCTGATTCGTTCGGCCATGTCATCGGAGATGACGTAGGTCGTGACGAGCTTCTTGGCCTCATCCGGACGATTGGCGTCCAGAAGCTGGATTACCGACTCGATCGGCTCAAACTGAATAAGATCGCTGTAACGCATCGAAAACTCGCTTTCCCCCATCAATCGGTTCTAAACGGGACCAGGCCCTCGATGCCGTAGTCCTGATACTCTGGATGCCCGGTCGTCGCATAGGTGAGCCGACCGCCGCTGAACTCCCCGGGCCAGGCTGCTACGACCCGGCGCACATGTGCTTGGCGCTTCAACAGATCGAGCGGATTGAGTTGAAGGGAGCGGTCGAACAGCAGTTCGATATTGTCGAGCAGGACGAGTCCATCAGCGGCGTTAGCAGCCGCCAAGTCCTTGAATAAGCCGCTCGCCTCGGCATGACGACGAGGGCCCGGAAGTGCCAGCAGCAGGCGTCCGAAAGCCGTGCCAACGTTCACCATACCGACCTGCCGTCGCTTCGCCAGGGCATTCAGCAGTCGGGTCTTTCCGGATCGCGGCGGCCCAATCACAATAATCAGCTTGCTATTGAGGCTCGCGACATCGTCAATCCGCTGATTCAAAGCTTCAAGCATCTATCCCTCCATCACCGATGAAGAGCCGTCAGCGGACCGAGCGCAGGGTAACGCATTGGCGTTCAGGAGCACGATTTGCTGATCTTGCGGCCGGCGCGCTGCCGGATCCGTGTCGAGCCCCAGCCGCCTGCGCGCATAGTAAAGCAGCGCCTTTCGCACGGTGATCTTCGCCTTGCCGCCTCGCATCCCGTAGTCGAGCGCGATCACTTTCTTCTGAGGCTCCGACAGTTCAGGATGCGGGCCAATTTCAAGCGTGATCAGCTCGCGCCAGTCGACATCGTCTTCCGGCTTCGCATCGCTCGACCGCGTCCCGCGCGTCTCGATGACCCGCGAGAGCACGAAATCCTTGAAGGCCTGATCAATCTCGCAGAAGGCGCGCACGTGCCAGCGAAAGCCATCGAACCCGATCGCATGCGGGACAATCCAGCGCCATCGGGGCTCAGGCCGCGAGAGCGACTGGTATTTAACCTCAATTGCTTTCGACAACCGAATGGCGGCGATGACAGAACGTAGAGTCTCGGTCATCACGCCCCGCACCGGCGTAGGCGTCGCGTCATAAAGCGGAAACTGACCGATCCATGCATGCGACTGGTCCAAGATCCCCTCGGCCACTGACCGTAGCTGGTTCAGATATGCGGCGGAGTCCGGCTTCAAAAAACAAGGCTGGAATTGATCGCTCGCGATATATCGCTTCGCGCTCTTGTCGTAGATGGCGTTGTGAGGTGCGCGCTCCTGATAGAGCGTCAGATCCTTCGATGCCTGCGGGACCGACACGTCGAACATGTTGACGATGTCGGCGCGATTGACGCCGCCATCCCAGAACAGCCGGAACTCGATAAACTCGAGCCGTCGCTCAACGCCCCATTTCAGGCTCGCGCCCCCTTGCCTCACTCTGCCCCCAAGCACCGCGTGTATCTACGTGATCCATCGCGTTTCTATGCCCATCCTCCGAATGGGTCAAGCTAGAGAGTAAGATTGTGGATCTGGTTTTCCGTGACGGGTTCCATAGGGCACGATGTCATCCCGATTGACTCTTTACGGAGATGAGAACAAATATAGAACATATCACCGGCTTTCCGCGTTTCAAGGGTCAGATGAGTGTATCGGCGCCCCCTGCTGCCATTTCCGAGCTTCGAGAACGCATCGCGCGTCTCGAAGCTGGAAATGCACGCGAGCGTACGGTTTTGCCGTTCGGAGTGGCCGCGATTGACAGGGTTCTGCCGGGAGGGGGATTGGCTTTTGGCGGTCTGCACGAGGTAGCAGGCGGCGGCAACGGCTCCGTCGATGGCGCAGCCGCGGCACTCTTCGCTGCCGGTATTGCCGCGCGCACGGTGGGCAAGGTGCTGTGGTGCGTTACCCGGCCCGATCTTTTCGCGCCGGCGATCGAACAGGCCGGCCTGCCGCCGGGAAGGGTGATCTATGTCGAAGCCGGCGACGAAAAATCCGTTCTCGCCTGTTTTGAGGAGGGCCTTCGTGGTGGTTTTGGCGCAGTCGTTGCCGAGATAGCCAGGCTTTCGATGACGGCCTCTCGGCGGCTTCAGCTCGCCGCCGAAAGCTCCGGCGCCATCGGCATCGCCATTCGCCGCTGGCGGCGCCAGACGGAAGCCACGGATTTCGGCCAGCCGACGGCAGCCGAGACCCGCTGGCGGGTGTCGGTTCTGCCGTCGACGCCATTGCCGGTGCCGGGCGTCGGACGCGCCCGCTGGCATCTCGAGCTGATCCGATGCCGGGCCGGAGAGAGTGCGGATTTTATTGTGGAGGCTTGCGATGCCAAGGGTCGTATCGCTCTTCCTTCCGATGTGGCCGACGGACCGCTTCAGAAGGAAATCGGGCGACGCCGCGCCTCTGCCTGAGACGCCGCTCGTTTTGATCGAGCGTGACGGTCGTCGCCGTGTCGTGCTTGCCGCCGACGCGGCAGCACGCGCCGCGGGGTTGTGTATCGGCATGCCGGCGAGCAAGGCGCGGGCCCTTGTTCCGGGTCTGATTGTTCACGATGCTGAGCCCGACGCCGACGAAATGGCGCTCGAGCGGCTGGCGCTTTGGGCTCTGCGCCGCTACGCGCCGATCGTCGCTGCCGATCCACCGGACGGCATTGTGATCGATACGACCGGCGCCGATCATCTGCATGGCGGCGAGGCGGCGATGCTCACTGAGATGGTGGGGCGGCTTGGCGCAGCAGGTTTTGCTGCGCGCGCTGCAATCGCCGATAGCTGGGGTGCAGCCCACGCGCTGGCCCGCTTCGGTACACGGCAGACGCTTGTGGTTCCCTCCGGCGAGATTGCACAAGCGATCCTGCCATTGCCGATCGCAGCCCTTCGCCTGCCTGCCTTGACGATCGATAGCCTGCGGCGGCTCGGCTTCGAGACAATCGCGGATCTTGCCGGCACACCGCGCGCATCGCTCGCCCTGCGTTTTGGGCTGGAACCCGGCCGTCGCCTCGACCAGGCGTTCGGGCGGATGAGCGAACCGATAGAGCCGATCCGGCCGGAGGAAATCGTCGAAGTGCGCCGCAATTTCGCCGAACCGATCGGCGCGGCCGAGACAATCGCCCGCTATACCGGGGAGCTGGTCGCTGAACTCGGCGCCTCACTCGAGACGCGAGGGCTTGGCGCACGCCGCCTCGATCTTCTGTTCTTCCGCGTCGACAATCTCATCGAGGCGATCCGTGTCGGCACAGCAATGCCGGTGCGTGACACGAAGCGCTTGACCCGGCTTCTCACAGATAAAATAGAAACTATCGATCCAGGGTTCGGCATCGAGCAGATGCGGCTTGCCGCGACCGCGGCCGAACCACTGCACGCAAAACAGACAATCTCTTCGCTTGCCGAGATGCCGGAGCCCGACGTCTCGGATGTGATCGACCTTCTTGCCAACCGTGTCGGCGAGGACCGCCTCTATCGCTTCGCTCCGGTGCAGAGCGACGTTCCTGAGCGGTCGGTTCAACGGATTGCACCGATGGCGCCGGATACCGGCGAGGGCTGGCCTGGTCACTGGCCGCGCCCATCGCGGCTGCTGTCACGACCCGAGCCGATCGAGACGGTGGCGCTTCTCCCCGACCATCCGCCCGTGACCTTTACCTGGCGCGGCGTTCGCCGGCGCGTGAAGCGGGCGGATGGGCCGGAGCGTGTATTCGGAGAATGGTGGAAGCGCGACGCCGAGCTCGTGGCGGTGCGGGACTATTTCCAGGTCGAGGACGAGAACGGCGAACGTTACTGGGTCTACCGTGCCGGCGACGGCGAGGATGCCGCGACCGGATCACATAAATGGTTCATGCACGGGATCTTCGGATGACTGGCCGGGCCCGATATGCCGAACTGCAGGTGACTTCGCATTTCTCGTTCCTGCGTGGAGCATCATCCTGCGAGGAGCTGTTTGCACAGGCCGCACTGCTCGGCATTGAAGCGCTCGCTGTCGTCGATCGCAATTCGCTTGCCGGCATCGTTCGCGCCCATGAAGCGGCAAAGACGACAGGCGTCCGGCTGATCGTCGGCTGCCGTCTCGATCTCGCCGACGGCATGTCGGTCCTGGTCTATCCCACCGATCGGCCGGCCTATTCGCGCCTCTGCCGCCTGCTTTCACTCGGCAAGGGCAGGGCCGGCAAGGCGAAGTGTCATCTCGATTGGGATGACGTCGTTGCCTATGGCGAGGGACTGATCGCGGTGCTCGTTCCCGACGAGGCTGATGACCTCTGTGCCGTTCGTTTGCGGCGGCTGCGCGAGGCCTTCGACGATCGCGCCTATATGGCGCTCACCTTGCGCAGGCGCCCGAACGACCAGCTCCGCCTTTACCAGCTGGCAAACCTGGCGGCCGCGATGCACGTGCCAACCGTCGTCACCAATGACGTGCTGTTCCACGAGCCGGCCCGCCGCATGATGCAGGATGTCGTCACTTGCATTCGCCACAACGTCTCCATCGACGATGCCGGCTTCCGGCGCGAACGTCATGCCGACCGCTATCTCAAGCCGGGCGATGAAATGGCGCGGCTGTTCAGTCGCTGTCCTGAGGCCCTGGCGCGCACGGGCGAAATCGCCGACCGCTGCCGTTTCTCAATGAACGAGCTCGCCTACCAATACCCGGAGGAAAAGACCATGCCGGGCCTCACCTCCCAGCAGGCGCTCGAAAAGCTGACCTGGGAAGGTGCAGCTCGCCGCTATCCCGAGGGTCTTCCCGATAAGGTGAGCGACATTCTGAAGCACGAACTCAGGTTGATCGAGACGCTCGGATACGCGCCGTACTTTCTCACCGTGAACTCGATCGTCCGTTTCGCGCGCAGCCAGGACATCCTTTGCCAGGGCCGCGGCTCGGCCGCCAATTCGGCCGTCTGCTACGTGCTCGGCATCACCTCCATCGATCCGGAACGCAACAACCTCCTGTTCGAGAGGTTCGTCAGTCAGGAACGGCGCGAGCCACCGGACATCGATGTCGATTTCGAGCATGAGCGGCGCGAGATCGTTATGCAGTGGGTCTATGAAACCTACGGCCGCGATCACGCAGCTCTTTGCTCCACCGTCATCCGGTATCGCACCAAGGGCGCGGTCCGCGACGTCGGCAAGGCGCTCGGCCTGCCCGAGGACATGACGAAACTTCTGTCCTCGCAGATCTGGGGCCATGGCGAAGCGGTAGATGAGCAGCGCGCCCGCGAACTCAACCTCAATCTCGGCGATCGCCGGCTGCGCCTGACGCTCGAACTCGCGGCGCAACTTGCCGGCACACCGCGCCATCTCTCCCAGCATCCGGGCGGCTTTGTGCTGACGCACGATCGGCTCGACGATCTCGTCCCGATCGAGCCGGCGGCAATGAAGGATCGCCAGGTGGTGGAATGGGACAAGGACGACATCGACGCGCTTAAATTTATGAAGGTGGATGTCCTGGCCCTGGGCATGCTCACCTGCATGAAGAAGTCATTCGATCTGCTGTCCGAGCACAAGGGCATCGCTCTCGATTTGGCGACGATCCCGGCCGAGGATCCGAAGACCTATGCAATGATCAGGAAGGCCGACACACTCGGCGTGTTCCAGATCGAATCCCGCGCGCAGATGTCGATGCTGCCGCGCATGAAGCCCCGGACATTTTATGACCTAGTCATTGAGGTCGCTATCGTCCGTCCGGGGCCGATCCAGGGCGACATGGTCCATCCCTATCTTCGCCGGCGCGACGGGACGGAAGCGGTGACGTTTCCGACACCGGAGCTCGAGCGCGTTTTAGGCAAGACGCTCGGCGTGCCATTATTTCAGGAGCAGGCGATGCAGGTCTCCATGGTCTGCGCCGGCTTCTCCGCTGGCGAGGCCGATCAGTTGCGGCGCGCCATGGCAACCTTCAAGCACACCGGCGGCGTCTCGAAATTCCGCGACAAGCTGATCAACGGAATGATCGCCAACGGCTACGCCCCGGAATTTGCGGGAAAGACCTTTTCGCAGTTGGAGGGCTTCGGCAGCTACGGCTTTCCCGAAAGCCACGCAGCTTCCTTCGCGCTGATCGCTTATGCCTCATCC
>JBARWP010000306.1:0-12837 GCA_049646905.1 Pseudaminobacter sp.
GGCGTAAGCTTGGTGCCCTTCCTCTCTCCCGGGTAGGGGCCGCCGAAGGGCCGGAGCGGGGTGGTTCAACTTCCTCTCACAAGCTCCGCGCGATCAACAGCTTCATGATCTCATTAGTGCCGCCATAGATGCGCTGCACGCGGGCGTCGCGATACATGCGCGCGATCGGGTACTCGTTCATATAGCCATAGCCGCCATGCAGTTGCAGGCACTCGTCGACCACCTTTCCCTGGAGGTCGGAGAGCCAGTATTTGGCCATGGAGGCCGTGGCCGGATCGAGCCCACCGGCAATGTGGCGCTCGACGCAATTGTTGTAGAAGACGCGGCCGATGGTGGCTTCCGTCTTCAGTTCGGCAAGCCTGAACTGGGTGTTCTGGAAATCGATCACCGCCTTGCCGAAGGCCTTGCGCTCCTTGACATAGTCGATGGTCAGCGCCAGAGCGCGCTCGATCGCGGCAATCGCGGTTGCCCCGATCTGCAGCCGCTCCTGCGGCAATTGCTGCATGAGCTGGATGAAGCCCTGCCCTTCCTCGACCCCGAGCAGATTTGCCGTCGGCACACGCACATCGTTGAAGAACAGTTCGGAAGTGTCGTTCGATTTCAGGCCGATCTTGTCAAGGTTGCGGCCGCGCTCGAAGCCTTCGACCTCGTCGGTTTCCACGACGACCAGCGACGTACCCTTCGCCCCAAGCGAAGGATCGGTCTTGGTGACGACGATGATGAGGTTGGCCAGCTGGCCGTTGGTGATGAAGGTCTTGGAGCCGTTGACGAGGTACTGGTTACCGTCCTTGCGGGCACTGGTCTTGACGCCCTGCAGGTCGGAACCCGCGCCCGGCTCGGTCATGGCAATGGCGCCGATCAGTTCACCGGTCGCCAGGCGCGGCAGCCATTTCTTCTTCTGCTCCTCCGAGCCATAATGCAGGATGTAGGGCGCGACGATGGAACTGTGCAAAGCGATGCCGAAGCCATCCACCCCGACATGGCCGATCGCTTCCATGATGGCGCTTTCATGCGCGAAGGTGCCGCCGGCGCCGCCATATTCCTCCGGCATGGAGGCGCACAGCAATCCTGCCGCACCGGCCTTGCGCCAACTCTCACGGTCGAAACTCTCGGCCTTCTCGAATTCCTCGTAACGCGGCGCGATCTCGGCATCGAAGAATTTCGTCGCCATGTGGTAGAGCATGGCGACATCTTCCGACATCCAGCCGGGTTTGGGCAGGCCGAGGATTTCGGCTGGGTTGGTCAAAACGCCTCCTCCGACAAGGCCATCATGGTGTCGGCGCCGCTTGAAATGCGCGCCAGATGCGCGGCGGTCTCGGGCATGATGCGCTCCATGAAATAGCGGCCGGTGACGAGCTTGTTCTCGCAGAAGGATGCTTCATCGCCTGCACTCGCGGCAAGCTTTTCCTGCGCGGCCTTGACCATGCGCCCCCACATGTAGCCGAGCGCGACAAGCCCGAAGAGATGCATATAGTCGGTGGAGGCGGCACCTGCATTGTCCGGCTTCTGGATTGCGTTCTGCATCAGCCACATGGTGGCGGCCTGGAGATCGTTCAACCCTTTCTTGAGCGCCTTGGTGTAGGGCGCCATCTTCTCGTCCGCCCGGTTCTGCTCGCAGAACTCGCCGACTTCCTTGAAGAAGGCCTGCACGGCGCGGCCGCCGTTCTGCGCCAGCTTGCGGCCGACGAGATCGAGCGCCTGGATGCCGTTTGCGCCCTCGTAGATCATGGCGATGCGGGCATCGCGCACGAACTGGCTCATACCGTGCTCTTCGATATAGCCGTGGCCCCCGAAGACCTGCTGCGCCATAACCGCATGCTCGAAACCCTTGTCGGTCAGCACACCCTTCAACACGGGCGTCATCAGGGAGAGCTGATCGTCGGCCGATTGCCTGTCGGCTTCGTCCGGCGAACGATGGGCGATGTCGGAATTGAGCGCCGTCCACAGCATCAGCGCGCGACCGGCCTCGTTGAAGGCCTTCATTGTCATCAACGCGCGGCGGATATCGGGATGGACGATGATCGGGTCCGCCTTCTTGTCAGGCGCCTTCGGACCCGACAGCGAGCGGCCCTGCAGGCGCTCCTTCGCATAGGCTGCGGCGTTCTGATAAGCGACTTCGGAAGCAGCAAGGCCCTGCAAGGCGACGCCGAGGCGCGCTTCGTTCATCATGGTGAACATGGCCTTCAAGCCGCCGTGCTCGGGCCCGAGCAGGTAGCCGGTCGCCTCGTCATAGTTCATGACGCAGGTGGCATTGCCGTGAATGCCCATCTTTTCCTCGATGGAGCCGCAGGAAACGCCATTGCGCTCGCCCGGATTGCCGGCACCGTCATCAAGGAACTTCGGCACGATAAAGAGCGAGATGCCCTTGACCCCTTCGGGCGCCCCTTCGATGCGGGCGAGCACTAGATGGATGATGTTGTCGGAGAGATCGTGCTCGCCAGCGGAGATGAAAATCTTCTGGCCGGAAATCCGGTAGCTGCCGTCGCCGTTCGGCACGGCCTTTGTGCGCAAGAGGCCGAGATCCGTACCGCAATGCGGCTCGGTCAGGTTCATGGTTCCGGTCCAGATACCCTCCACCATGCGCGGCAGGTATTTCTGCTTCTGCTCGTCGGAGCCATGGGCGAGGATGGCTGCGATCGCGCCCTGGGTCAGGCCGGGATACATCATCAGCGCCATGTTGGCGGACGACATATATTCGCCGACGGCCGAATGCACCGCATAAGGCAGGCCCTGCCCGCCATGCTCGGCGGGAACGGCAAGACCCATCCAACCGCCTTCGCGATACTGGTCATAGGCCTGCCGGAACGACTTCGGCGTGGTTACGGACCCATCGTCATGCCGCACGCAGCCTTCGATATCGCCGGTCCGATTGGTCGGCTGGAGCACGTTTTCGGCAAGCTTGGCAGCCTCGGCGAGGATCGCATCGAGCACGTCGGGCGATGCATCGGAAAAACCGGCAAGATTGCTGTAGCGCTCGTAGCCGAGCACGTCCTTCAAGACAAAAAGCGTGTCTGCAACCGGTGCCCTGTATGACGGCATCTTGATCCTCCGCAACGATCATGCGGTCCCAATGCCCCGTTCAGGCATCAGCCCGCTTTCATCATGGGGCATAGCAGTAATTGACGTTTGCGTAAACGTCAATTTATGACTGGTGACGTTTTTTCGCAAGGACGGGTAGCTGTACCGCCTTCGAAAATGGTGGTCCGAGCGCTGGACAGTTCCGAAGCTGCGCATAACAAAACGCCGCGCAGGCTGCCACCGGCGCGGCGTCTCGTAGCGAAGATGGGAAGGATGCGGCTCAGCCGTTGGCAGCGACCGGCACCGGACGCGTGCCAAGCAACTCGCGCACGAGCGTCATGCTGGCCGTCAGTTCCCGGATAGCCTCATCGATTGCCTGGCGTTGCTTGGTAAGGCGCTGGAGCTGCTTTTCCGATTTTTCGAGCGTCAGACGCAGCTGCTTGGTGTTGGCGCCTTTCGGGTCGTACAAATCCAGCATCTGCTTGACGTCACGCAGCGAGAACCCGACCTTGCGGCCGAGCAGGATAAGCTTCAGCCTTGCCTCTTCGCGGCGCGAATAGAGGCGCGTGCTGCCCTCGCGTTTCGGGCTCAGTAGACCCTTGTCTTCGTAGAAGCGCAAGGTCCGCAGTGTCACGCTGTATTTCCTGGCAATATCGCCGATGCGGGCGAGATCCTGGTCGACCGCATTTTCTCCAACTGTGTCGGCAACAGCGTCCTTGCCGGCCTTGACGAGTTTCATGGTCATTTGCTTTCCCCGTGGGCATCCGTTGGAATGCCGGAATGGAAGCTTTGGGGCATGTGCTTCCAGTCGTGGCTTTCGATGAACACGCAAGCCGCCCGCCCAAGCAAACTGCTTACGTTTACGTAAGACTGATATATAAGCCGGCCCGCTTTTTGTTGCAAGCGCACAATCGATGGAGCTGTTTGCGGCTTTCCAACAAATCCTTTCGCATTAGTAAGCTTGGTTAACGCCTTGTTTACCACGTTGGGCGAAATGTGCGCATGTCGGGTGGTCACGAACAGTCTCGTAACGAATTCATTCACGACCGGCGGCAGCGAAGGGGGAAGTCCCTCCAGGGGAGCCTAGTCCCGCCGTCTTCACAGGCGGTCCTCGTCCGGCCCCGAGAAGGACTTTTAAAACACTGGGTCCAACCAGAACTGGCGAACGGACGTTTCGATGAACAGCAAGCGCTCCTATCTTGAATCACTGAACGCCGGCAGAACACGCAGGCCGCATACGACGCTTGAGGATCTCAACCGGTCGCTGGCAAATCTCGAACAGCGGCTCGGGCGCTCACAAGACGCTTCCCCCCTCCATGCTCGCGGAGCGACGGAGGGACGAAATTACGCCGACCTGCCAGGCAGCCGCCCGCGCCTCGACGAGCGCGCGGCCATGGCTCCGCGCAGCCCGGCTGCATCCGGCCCTTCCTACCAGGCGATTGCCCGAGACCTCCAACAGGTACGCGCCCAGGAGGACGGAATGGCGGCATTCGGCAAGATCGCCGAGGAATTGCAGCAGTTACGCGAAGAGCTGCGCCAGCAGGTCACCTCAGGCATGCGCCGCGAATTCGAAGCGCTGCGCAAGGATATCGGCCGCGTCTATTCGACGGACACTGCAAAGGGCGCAACCGAACTCGGCGCCGAATTCGACCGGCTGTCGAGCGCCGTCAACACCCTTTCGGAGCGCAGCGACGACAAGAGTATCAATATGCTGCGCCTGGAACTGGAGCAGGTCAGGAAGGCGCTCGACACATTGGCGCGCGAGGAAACCGTGCTGTCGGTCGATCGGCGCTGGGATGATTTCGACCGTCGCTGGTCGGATTTCGAGGACCGTGTTTCCTCCGGCCGCATGCAGGACCCTGCCCTGGCAGCGCTTACCGGGCGGCTCGAACAGATCAGCGAGGCCGTCAACAATTTGCCTGAATCGCTGTCGCTGCGCTCGCTGGAAGAAAAGGTGCGCACGCTCGCCGGCGCGGTCGACCATTTCGCACGCCAGCAAGAACATGGCGATGCCACCACGTTGAGCCTCATCGAAGAACGCCTGGACGAGATCTCACGCGCCATAGTGGCCTCGACCGCGGCGGCCCGCATGCCGAATTTCGACCCCGAGCCGTTCGAGCGGATCGAAGCCCGCATCGTCTCGCTCGCCCACCAGATCGAGGAAGTCGCAGCCGACCAGCGGCCCAGTGCCGAGGTCATGGATCGCCTCAACCTCCTGTCGCAGCGCGTCGACGAGATCACCGCGCAGATGCATTTGCCGCAGGAGGCTGTCGAGCACCTCGGCCGCCAGATTGCCACCATCGCCGACAAGATCGACCGGGCGCCGGCAGCGCCGGACGTGGACTATCTATTCCAGGGCGTCGAAAAGCGCTTCGATCTCCTGGCCAGCATGATCGAGCGGCGCCAGGGTGACGCGCTGGAGCACGGCAATATCCTGTTTCGCGACCTCGAGCGCCGGCTCGATGAGGTGGCTGATCGCCTCGACCAGCGCGCCTCGGCAAGCGGTCTCGACAATGAAGGCATCATGCAGGCAATCGATGCCCGTTTTGCCGCGCTCGCCGACAGGATCGAGAATCGCAGGCCGGGACTGGCCGATGACGAAACCATCCGCAGCCTGGAAACCCGTCTGGAGGATATATCCAGCCGGCTCGACCAGTCGGCCAGTCAATATGGAGGCATCGACCCCGACCTCATCCGCAACCTGGAGGCCCAGGTCGCAGGGTTGACGGAACATCTGGCGCGCCCATCCGCCCCCCTGCCCGAATTCGAAGACATCGGGCCGCGGCTAGACGAGATCGAAAAGTCCATCGCCGGCAGCCACGACGCCATCCTTCAGGCAGCACGCCAGGCCGCTGAAAATGCCGTGCACTCGTTCGGCGGATCGCAGATGCAGACCGAAGCGGTCTCGGGCCTTGCCGACGACCTGAAGGCGCTGGAGACTCTGACGCGCCGGTCGGATGAGCGCAACGCCAGGACATTCGAAGCCATCCACGACACGCTGCTGAAGATCGTGGACCGGCTTGGCACTCTCGAACAGGGCGATGGTTCGGCGCCGGAGCCGGAGGAAGCCGCAGCACCTCTGCGCAAGATGGCGGCACAGGATACGCCCTCGCTCGACCTTGAGGACAACCTGCCCTTCCTCGACAATCTGGGCGATCTCGATCAGCCGATCGTCGCCGAAGCGGCCGCGAATACGGCCCCCCGGACGCCGGCCGAAGCGGCAGTGGCGGCCGCGGTCGCCGCGCTGGGTTCCGACACGATAGCGGATGACGAGCCTGCGGCCCGTTCGTGTTCGATGTTCAGCGGGCTAGCACGCGTTTTCAGCAGGAAGAACCAGGACGTTCCGATGCTGGCCGGCTCGGCCCCGGTTCCGGTCGAGGAAGCCCCAAGCGTCGATCTGGACGAGCCGCTGGATCCGAAGCTGGCAAACCGACCGCTTGAACCCGGCTCGGGCGCACCGGATCTCAACGCGATCATGAAGCGGGTACGCGATGAGCGCGGACAGGCAGGCAAGCAGGTCGAGACCGATGCCGCGAAATCCGATTTCATCGCAGCCGCCCGTCGCGCCGCCCAGGCAGCGGCCGCCGAGGCCGAGGCTCTCAAGCGCCACTCCGACATCAAGGGGCCGGTGCGGGCATTGCGCGTAGGTGACCTTCTCAAGGCGCGCCGCAAGCCGATCCTCATGGCAGCGGCCGCCATCATGATGGCGCTGGCCGGCCTGCAACTCGGCAAGGCGTTTCTGGCCAACACCACCGAAGTGGCGCAGACCACCCCGGCACCGGCCATTTCGCAGCACGCCGAAACCACCGCTGCCGTGACGACGGCTGACATCCCGATGGACAGCCTCGATAGCGAAGATAGCGACGTTGCCGCCAATACTTCCTTCGCGCCGGCCGAAGCTCCGATCCAGGCTGCAAGCGAGGCTTTCGAGCACATCACTCCGGCAGTGCCGGAGATCGACACCACCGCGGCCGTGTCGTTCGAAGCCGATCCGGTCGAGACAGCAACCGCGCCGCTCCCTGCCGCGGATGCCGATCCGGCGCAGACAGCCGCATCCACCATCAGCGTGCCGCTGGAAGCAGGGCCGGTCGCGCTGCGCGAGGCCGCCAATTCCGGCGATGCCAAGGCGCTGTTCGAGGTCGCTTCCCGCTACGCCGACGGGCGCGGGGTTACCGCCGACATGGCGGCCGCGGCCAAATGGTACGAGAAGTCGGCCGAGCTTGGCTTTGCGCCGGCACAGTATCGTATCGGCAATTTCTACGAGAAGGGCCTCGGCGTCGAGCGTGACGTCGAAAAAGCCAAGACCTGGTATCAACTGGCTGCCGCCCAGGGCAATGCCAGCGCCATGCACAACCTTGCTGTCCTGTTCGCCATGGGCGCCGACGGCACCACCGACAATGAATCGGCGACGCGCTGGTTCACCCAGGCAGCCGAACTCGGCGTGAAGGACAGCCAGTACAATCTCGGCATCCTGGCGGCGAAAGGCGTCGGTATGGCCCAGAGCCTGGAGGAATCCTACAAATGGTTCGCCCTGGTCGCCAAGACCGGCGACAAGGATGCCGCTACCAAGCGCGACGAGATCGCCAATTCGCTGCGCCCAGAGCAGTTGGAACGCGCGCGTGCCGCAACCGAGTTGTGGAAGCCCAAGCCGCTCAACGCCGTAGCCAATTCCGTCGAGGTTCCCGAGGAGTGGCAGGAGAGCACAACGACGACCGCCAGCATCGACATGAAGAAGGCGGTCCGCAACATCCAGGCCATCCTCAACAAGAACGGCTACGATGCCGGCAACGCCGACGGCGTTCTGGGCGAGAAGACCAAGACGGCCATTGCCGCCTTCCAGAAGGACAACGGCATGGACCCCACCGGCGAGGTCAATGAAAAAGTCGTTCGCGCGCTGCTCGCGCGCAAATGACCTCCCACCTGTCGCTCGCGGGACGGCCCTTTCGTGGCCTCTCCGTTAACCTGTTGACATGCTTTTTGTTTTAGACTGTAGGGAAGTCTGACTTTCCGCCGTAATCTCGGCGCAAGAGCACGGTAACGAGCGAGGGCGAGGGACGGCCTCGCAGGCGGCAATGGTGTAGAGTTTTAACGGGTGGGCATCTATCTCCCGATCGCGGAATTGTCGGCAAATGTGGTTGTCCTGCTCGCCATGGGCGCTGCGGTTGGCTTCCTCTCCGGCATGTTCGGCGTAGGTGGCGGCTTCCTCATCACACCGCTGCTGATCTTCTACAACATCCCCCCTGCGATCGCGGTTGCCACCGGGGCGAACCAGGTCATCGCCTCATCCTTTTCCGGTGCGCTGGCTCATCTCAAGCGCGGCACGCTCGACTTCAAGCTCGGCACGATGCTTCTGATCGGAGGTATCGTGGGATCGTCGGCAGGTATCTACGTCTTCTCCGTGCTGCGCAGCATCGGGCAACTCGACCTGTTCATTTCGCTGCTTTACGTGGTGCTGCTCGGCACGGTCGGCACGCTGATGATGATCGAGAGCATGAATGCCATCCGCCTCAGCAAAAGCGGCGTGGCACCGGCCCTGAAGAAACCGGGACAGCACAACTGGATTCATCGCCTGCCGCTCAAAATGCGGTTCCGCGCCTCGAAGCTCTTCGTCAGCGTGATCCCGGTGCTGGCGCTGGGCGCCGGCATCGGCTTCCTGTCGTCGATCATGGGTGTCGGCGGCGGCTTCATCATGGTGCCGGCACTGATCTATCTGCTGAAGGTGCCGACCAATGTCGTCGTCGGTACCTCGCTGTTCCAGATCATCTTCGTCGCCGCCTATACCACCATCGTCCATTCCACGACCAACCAGACCGTCGATATCGTGCTGGCCTTCGTGCTGATGGTCGGCGGCGTGGCCGGTGCGCAATATGGCGCCAAGGCCGGTCAGAAGCTGCGCGGCGAACAGCTTCGCGCGTTGCTGGCGCTGCTGGTGCTTGCCGTGGCGCTCAGGCTCGCCTTCGACCTGTTCGTACGGCCGCAGGACATCTATTCCCTCAGCGGCATCGGTGGGGGGCACATATGAGATGTGCCGCCACGATGCTCTTCCTGTCGCTCTGCACCGCCTGGGCAAGCATGGGCACGGCCCGTGCCCAGGAGCCCGCTGCGGAGAACATCCAGATCGGCCTGTCGACCGACCGCGTGGCCATCACCGCCGATTTTTCAGGTGCTGATCTCACCATCTTCGGCGCCATCGAGAATGCCGATCCGCTGATCAACCGGCAGGGCCGCTACGACGTCATCGTGGTGCTGGAGGGGCCGGCGCGGCCGGTGGTGGTCAGGCGCAAGGACCGCGTGCTCGGCATGTGGATCAACACGCATTCCGAAACCTTCGAAAACGTGCCGGTTTCCTATTCCGTCGCCACCACACGGGCGCTGCGCGACATCACCCAGCCCACCAGCTACAGGCAGTTGTCGCTGGGCGCGGACAATCTGCACATAAGGGTGCCGGAGGAAACCGACAGCAGCCCGGCGACCATCGCGGAATTCACTGCCGCCTTGCGTGACCGCAAGAAGGATGTCGGCCTCTACAGCGAACGCATCGGCGGCGTGCAGTTCCTCTCCGCCAACCTGTTCCGCGCCACGGTGTCGCTGGCTCCCAATGTGCCGGTCGGCACTCACCGCGCCCGCGCCTTCCTGTTCCGCAGCGGCGTCTTCGTCAAGGAAACCTCCGCGCAGCTTGCCATCTACAAATCCGGCTTCGAGCAGACGATCTATCGTTTCGCCAACAACCACTCATTGTGGTTCGGCATCTTCGCAGTGCTGCTTGCGATGCTGACAGGCTGGATCGGCCGCCTGGTGTTCCGGAAGGATTAGACCCTTTCATTCTCTTATGGGCTAGCCCGGCCGCAGCAGCGCGCCGGCAATGGCGAATATGCGGCTGGAGCCGAGCATATAGGCGCGGAAATCCGGCCAACGGAACAGGCCGTGATAGGCGCGGTCGAGCACGTTGAGCGAACCCGTATAGGCGCCGAAAGCAGGCATCACCACGCGGCTGCCGTCGCTGGCGAAGCAGCGCCGCCGCACCGAGCGGCCGCGCTGGACGATGCGCGCGCAAGGGTGGAGATGGCCGGCGATCTCGCCCTCGATCGGACGAGATGAAGGCTCATGGCGGAAGGTGAGCCCGCCTATCGCGATTTCCTGCACGGTTCGGCCCGAGATGCCATCCGGCGGCTGCGGATCGTGGTTGCCGGCGACCCAGTACCAGTCGCGGCCATCCATCAGCGCTTCCAGCCGCGCGCGGAAGAGTTCGGGCAGGCGCGCCGCGCCCTCTCCGTCATGAAAGCTGTCACCCAAGCTGACGACCCGCCTTGGCGCATAGTCGGCAATCACCGCATGAAGAAGTTGCAGGGTGGCTGCGGTGTCGTAAGGCGGCAGCAGCGACCCGCGCCTGGCAAAGGAAGACCCTTTCTCCAGATGCAGGTCGGAGACGACCAGCAATTCCATCTCGGGCAGGTAGAGCACGCCGCGCGGGTCGCAAACGACGCGCTCGCCGGCAATCGCTATCGCCTCGCCTTGTGCGGAAGTCCGTGCCGCCGTTCTCATCCGCCCATGGCTTCCTCGATCAGGTCCGCCGCTTCCAGAAGCAGCGACTCGCTTGCCTCGCCATAGACGGGCTCCTTGCCGACCTCAAGCATGATCGGCACGGCCAGCGGCGAAATGCGTTCCAGATGTTTATGCATGATTCGACCGCGAATGCGCGAGAGCATCTCGGCCAGTCTCCTGACATCGAGCAGGCCGGCGGCCGCATCCGTGCGGGTCGCCTGCAACAGGATGTGGTCCGGCTCATGACTTCGCAGCACATCGTAGATCAGGTCTGCCGAGACCGTCACCTGGCGCCCGCTCTTTTCCTGGCCAGGGTGGCGCTTTTCGATCAGGCCGGAAATCAGCGCGCAGCCACGGAAGGTGCGCTTGAGCATCCAGCTATCGGCGAGCCAGGCTTCCAGATCATCGCCCAGCATGTCCTCGTCGAACAATTGCGAGAGCGGCAATTGCCTGCGCTGGAACATGTGCCCCATATCACCGAGCGCCCAGACCGCCAGCGCATAGTCGGTCGCGACAAAGCCCAAGGGGCGTGCGCCTGCTCGTTCCAGGCGGCGGGTCAACAGCATGCCCAATGTCTGGTGCGCCAGCCTGCCCTCGAACGGATAGGCAACCATGTAATAACGTTCGCCGCGCGCAAAGGTTTCGATCAGCAGGTCCTCGCGCTTCGGCAGCGCGGATTTGTCGGCCTGCAGGCGCAGCCAGTCGGCCACCTGGTCGGGCAACCGCTTCCAGCGGTCCGGATCGGCCAGCATGGCGCGCACCTCGCCGGCCAGGAAGGTGGAGAGCGGAAACTTGCCGCCGCCATAATAGGGCACCTTGGCATCCTTGCCGGGTGCGTTGGAGACGAAGCATTCATTCTCGCGGATGCCCTCGAAACGCAGCACCTTGCCGGCAAACAGGAAGGTATCGCCGGGCACCAGCGTTTCGAGGAAGGCTTCCTCGATCTTGCCCAGCGTCGGCCCGCCGCGGCCGACCGCACCCCTGCCCTCCCGCACATAGCGCACATTGAGCGCCGGCACCTCGATGATGGTGCCGACATTGAGCCGGTATTGCTGGGCGACGCGGGGATGGCTGACACGCCACAGCCCATCCTTCGTCAGGCGGATGCGCGCATAGCGCTCATAGCTGCGTAGCGCATAGCCGCCAGTGGCCACGAAATCGATGACACGATCGAAGGTGGGCCTGTCGAGATTGGCATAGGGAGCCGCGGTCCTGATCTCCTCATAAAGCAGGTCGGCATCGAAAGGCGCCCCACAGGCGCTGCCCAGAACATGCTGGGCGAGCACGTCGAGCGCGCCATCGACCAGCGGCGGCGTGTCCTGCGCCCCGAGATAGTTGGCTTCAAGGGCGGCACGGCATTCGAGCACCTCGAAGCGGTTGGCCGGCACGAGGATCGCCCGGCTCGGTTCGTCCATGCGGTGGTTGGAACGACCGATGCGCTGGGCGAGCCGGCTCGCACCTTTTGGCGCGCCGACATGGATGACGAGATCGACATCGCCCCAGTCTATGCCGAGATCGAGCGTGGAGGTGGCTACGATGGCGCGCAGCGAATTCGTCTCCATCGCCTTTTCGACGCGGCGGCGCTGGCTGACATCAAGCGAACCGTGGTGCAGGGCGATCGGCAGATTGTCGTCGTTGACCCGCCACAACTCCTGGAACAGGAACTCGGCCTGGCTGCGCGTATTGACGAAAAGCAGCGTCGTGCGATGCCTACTCACCGCCTGGTAGATCTCGGGAACGGCATAGCGCGCCGAATGGCCGGACCACGGCACATGCTCGTCGGAATCGAGAATGGTGATCTCCGGCTTTGCACCACCGGCAACAGTGATCAGATCGGCCCTGGGAGCCTTACCCTCCCCATTGTGGGGAGGGTCGTTCGCAGGGCGCAGTGGGGGTATTTCTCCTGAAGCGCCCGTTACCCCCACCCCGGCGCTTTGCGCCGACCCTCCCCACAAGGGGGAGGATAAACCCTGCGCAACAAGCCAGCGGCGCAGTTCATCCGGATCGGAAACGGTCGCGGAAAGCCCGATCGCCTGCAGGCCGGGAACGAAGCTCCTAAGCCGCGCCAAACCCAGCGCCAGCAGATGGCCGCGCTTGGACGTGACCAGCGAATGCAACTCGTCGAGCACCACATAGCGCAGATCGGCGAAGAAACGCCGCGCATCCGAACTGGCGATCAGCAACGCCAGTTGCTCGGGCGTGGTCATGAGGATGTCGGGCGGCACCAGCTTCTGGCGCTGCCGCTTGTGCGCCGGCGTGTCGCCGGTTCGCGTTTCC
>JBARWP010000307.1:0-3570 GCA_049646905.1 Pseudaminobacter sp.
GTCGCGATCGTCGAATTCATGTTCGGTCGGCGCGATCCCCACGCCATGCAATATCCAGGACAGGCTGACATTGAGCATGCCTGCCATCATGTTCATGCGGTGCGCGCCCGGCTGCGAGCGGTCGCTCTCCCATGCCTGGATGGTGGATATCTTCACGCCAAGGCGCCAGGCCAGCTGCTTGACGCTGATCCCGCTTGCCTCGCGAGCGCGCGAAAGCCGCCCGCCCATTGTGTCCATATCCGGAATTTCCTCATAGATGTTCGTGGTGTTGGGCACCCGATCGGCCTCCTGTGGTTTGAGGAATGCGCTGCCGCCCGCACGGCGACAGCTGGCACAAGGATGACGAAGGGGTGGCTCAATGGCAAGGCTTCCATGGCAAGTTTCGCCTAACCATTTGTAGTTGCAGCGGGATTTTTTCCTGCTCGCTGCGATATATCCGCTCGGGCGTCCCGGCTACAGGACAACCCTTTCGGCATGCCAGCGCAAATGATCGTCCATGAAGGTGGAGATGAAGAAATAGGAATGGTCGTAGCCGTCGCGCATACGCAAGGTCAGCGGTATCCCCGCGCTTTTGCAGGCCGCTTCCAGCAGCCAGGGGCGCAGGCCGTCATCCAGGAATCCGTCCGCCTTGCCCTGATCGACCAGGAATTCGGTGAAGCGGTGGCCGTCCTCGATCAGCGCGCAGGCGTCATAGTCGCGCCATGACGATTCATCGGCGCCGAGATATTTCTCGAAGGCCGGCTTCGACCAGCCCGCCGTCATCGGATTTGCGATCGGCGCGAAGGCCGAGCAGCTCTTGAACCGTTCCGGATGCTTGAGCGCGATGGTCAGAGCGCCGTGGCCGCCCATCGAATGGCCGAAAACGGCCTGCCGGTCCATGTCGGCAGGAAAATTCTCCTTGATCAGTGCCGGCAGTTCCTCGGTGATGTAGGAATACATCCGGTAGTTTTTCGCGAAGGGCTCCTGCGTGGCATCGAGATAGAAGCCGGCGCCTGAGCCGAACTGCCAATTGTCCTTTTCGTCCGGGATGCCTTCGCCGCGCGGGCTGGTATCTGGGCACACGATGATCAGGCCGGCTTCCGCGGCCACGCGGCGGTATTCGCCCTTGTCCATTACGTTCTGATGCGTGCAGGTCAGGCCCGACAGATACCAGACGACCGGGCAGGGGCCTTTCTTCGCCTGCGGCGGCACGAAGACCGCAAAGGTCATGTCGCAGTCGCAGGCCTCGGAATAATGTGAATAGACGCCCTGGATGCCGCCATGGGACTTTGCGGTGGAGATGGTTTTCATGGCGAGGAATTCTCCTGATTAGTCGCCGAAGGAAACGGCCACGTTCACGGCGGCCGCAACGATCACGGTGTTGAAGAAGAAGGAAATGATGGAGTGGATGAGGTTGACGCGCCGCATCTGTGCGCTGGTGATGTCCACGTCCGAGGTCTGTGCGGTCATCCCGACCACATAGGAAAAATAGAGGAAATCTGCCGCATCGGGCTCGCCCCCGCCCGGAAATTCCAGGCCCTTGCCAGGCTTGCCCTTCTCACGGCCGTCGCTGCTGGTTGCCGGGCGCCAGTAGAGCCGCGCATAGTGGAAGGCCGCCATCATGTGGATGGTGAGCCAGCCGAGCGGAACCGCGATACCGGCGATCACCAGCGAAAGCACGCCGACCGCCGGCTTTCCATTGAGGATGATGAACAGCGAGGCGGTAGCCACGCAGATGGTGAGCAAGGTCACGGCAAAGATGATGCCGATCGGCTCGTCGGCGCTTTCGGCATGCTTCTTCAGATAGCTGGCGGTCAGATCCGGCACCCGGATGAGTGTCAGGAGCAGATAGACGGCAAAGAACAGGTCGGCGGCGATGACCACCGCCAGGCGCGGTACGTAGATGAAGGCCGGAACGGCCAGAGCCAACCCCAGCACTGCGCCGGCGGCAAAGGGGAAATGCCTGTGCTGGACAAGCTTCTTCATGGCTTGCCCCCGGCGGAAGCCAGCGCCTTGCGCGCCATCTGGTCGAGTGCGCCCAGGAAACGCGAGCGATCGGCCGGCATGAAGCCGGCATTGTAGCCCTTGCTCTCGCCGGTTTCGCGCAGATGCTGCTTCAGGTCGCGCATGGCAACCGCTATTCCGATGGACTCCTTCGTGAAGGGCTTGCCGGTGACGCCCAGGACATGTGCTCCCAACGCCACCGCCCTTGCCGCCAGCGGAATGTCGGCGGTCACCACGATATCGTTTTCGCGCGCGTTTTCGATGATCCAGTCGTCGGCGGCATCGGCACCCTTGGAGACAACGACGTGGCGCACCATCGGGTTGCGCGAAGGCCGCAAGCCGCCATTGGAAACGAAGGTCACCACAAGGCCGAGCCGGTCTGCGACCTTCTCGGCCTCGGCCTTCACCGGGCAGGCGTCGGCATCGATATAAAGGATCGGGGCCGGCACCGTCACCCCGTCAATAGACGACGACGGCTCTGATGGATTGGCCGGCATGCATGAGGTCGAAGCCCTTGTTGATGTCGTCGAGGGGCAGGGTGTGGGTGATCATCGGGTCGATCTGGATCTTGCCGTCCATGTACCAGTCGACGATCTTTGGCACATCGGTGCGGCCGCGCGCGCCGCCGAAGGCCGTGCCCTTCCAGGTGCGGCCGGTCACCAGCTGGAACGGCCGCGTCGAGATCTCCTGGCCGGCACCCGCCACCCCGATGACGATCGACTCGCCCCAGCCGCGATGGGCCGCCTCCAGTGCCTGGCGCATCACCTTGACGTTGCCGGTGCAGTCGAAGGTGTAGTCGGCCCCGCCGATCTGGTCGGCGCCCCGCTTGGTCAGGTCGACCAGATAGGGCACGAGATCGCCCTCGACCTCTTTCGGATTGACGAAATGCGTCATGCCGAACCTCTCGCCCCATTCCTTCTTGTCGTTGTTGAGGTCGACCCCGACGATCATGTCGGCCCCGGCCAGCCTGAGCCCCTGGAGGACGTTGAGGCCGATGCCGCCCAGACCGAACACGATGGCGCTCGCCCCGATCTCGACCTTGGCTGTGTTGATGACCGCGCCGATGCCGGTGGTCACCCCGCAGCCGATATAGCAGATCTTGTCGAAGGGGGCGTCCGGGTTGACCCTGGCCAGCGCGATCTCGGGCAGCACGGTGAAGTTGGAAAAGGTCGAGCAGCCCATATAGTGGAACAGCTTCTCGCCGCCGAGGGAAAAGCGGCTGGTGCCGTCGGGCATCAGCCCTTGCCCCTGGGTGGCGCGGATGGCGGTGCACAGATTGGTCTTGCGCGACAGGCAGGACGGGCAGGCGCGGCATTCGGGCGTATAGAGCGGGATGACGTGGTCGCCCTTCTTGAGGCTGGTCACGCCCTTGCCGACATCGACGACGACGCCGGCACCCTCATGGCCGAGGATGGCGGGGAAAATACCCTCCGGATCGGCGCCCGACAGCGTGAACTCGTCGGTGTGGCAGATGCCTGTCGCCTTGACCTCGACCAGCACCTCGCCCGCGCGCGGCCCCTCCAGGTCAACCTCCATGATCTCCAGAGGCTTGCCCGCCCCAACGGCAACCGCAGCACGCGTTTTCAT
>JBARWP010000308.1:0-4830 GCA_049646905.1 Pseudaminobacter sp.
GGACAGCCAATTGGTCGTAGGTCTTTTGACCGACAGATAGAGCACCGGCATCCTGACGGATGCAGTACCGTTGCTCTATCTGCTTGTTTTAACCGCATTTATGCAACGCCAAGTGATTCTACTTGGCTGCAAAATGCTCTAATTTGCGTTGTGATGCACGGATGCCTGCCGCGGCTTTTGTAGCGTGGTGATCCCGAGCAGATCGCGCATCGGCGCGCCATGCACCACCAGGTCGTGCAGCGTGTATTCGTCAAGCACCGACACGAACGCCATGCGCGCCCGCTGCAATGCAGTCCGCAACTGGCAGCAGACCAGAATGGTGCAATGGCCGTTCGCCGGCTCCAGGCAGGGAACGAGCGCCATATCCGGCTCGGTGCAGCGAACGACCTCGCCGACGCTGATGGTGCGGCTCGGTCGTGCCAGCCGCAGGCCGCCTTGCCGGCCGCGTACCGTCTCGATGTAACCTGCGACGCCAAGCTGATGGGCGACCTTCATAAGATGGGTGCGCGATATGCCGTAGCTTTCGGCAATATCGGCAATCGTCGCCAGCCCGTCTTCCTTGACGGCCAGGTACATCAGCATGCGCAACGCATAGTCGGTATAAACAGTCAGCCGCACGTCAGACCTCCAAATAAAGATATATTTTGCATATTGCTTTTTTGCAAGCCCGGTATAGGTTTCGGCTGACTGCAGTTAGCGTGGAATAGCATGAGCCATATCAAAGCGATGGGCAACGCCGCAACCCTACCCTTCAGCACCGTCAGTGAAGAATCGATCCGCTGCCTTGTAGATGGATTTTACGACAAGGTGCGGCAAGATTCTGAACTCGGGCCAATTTTTGAAGAGGCGCTTGGCGGGGACTGGGGACCGCATCTTACGAAAATGTATGATTTCTGGTCGTCGCTGATGCTGACGAGCGGGCGCTACAAGGGCAATCCCATGGCCGTCCATCAACGGCTCGACGCGTTGCAAATCGATCATTTCGAGATCTGGCTCGGCCTGTTCGAACAGACCTGCCATGAGCTGTTCGGCCCCGAGATCGCGGAGGCCTTTCTCATCAGGGCGCACCGGATTGCCGGCAATTTCAAGCTGGCGCTTTTCTATCGCCCGGACCGGCCCTGGCCGCCTGAGGTAGCACGATGACATTCGTCGTCACCGACAATTGCATTAAATGCAAATATATGGACTGCGTGGAGGTCTGCCCCGTCGATTGCTTCTACGAGGGCGAAAACATGCTGGTAATCCATCCTGACGAATGCATCGACTGCGGCGTGTGCGAGCCTGAATGCCCGGCCGAAGCCATCTTCCCCGATACGGTTCCAGGCCTCGACAGCTGGCTGAAGCTGAACGCCGAATATGCCTCCGCCTGGCCCAATATTTCCATCAAACGTGACCCACCGGCCGACGCCAAGGAGTTCGATGGAGAAAAGGACAAGCTGGAGAAATATTTCTCGCCCAACCCGGGCCAGGGCGACTGACGGCAGGAGTGCGGGCCCGCGTCAGCCCTTTGCTTGTTACCAGGGCCGGTCGTCTTCAAAGAGACCCAACGGGATTTTCAGGTAGCGCCGGCCATTGGCTTCGGGCTCCGGCAGGCGCCCGCCATTGATGTTGACCTGCAGGGCAGCCAGGATCAGCTTGGGCATGGGCAGCGTCTTGTCGCGTGCCTGGCGGGCCGCGATGAATTCTTCCTGCCGGCGATAGCGGGCCATGTGAATATTGCCGGCCTTCTGCTCGGCCACCGTGCTTTCCCATAGGGGCTCACGTCCGTCAGGCTGATAATCGTGACCGGTGAACAGGCGTGTTTCGTCCGGCAAGGACAGGATCGTCTGGATCGAATTCCAGAGATCCGTCGCATTGCCGCCGGGGAAATCCGCGCGCGCCGTGCCGCCATCGGGCATGAACAAAGTGTCGTGAACGAAGGCGGCATCGCCGATCACATAGGTGATCGAAGCCAGCGTGTGCCCCGGGGAGAACATGACCCTGCCCTCCAGATTGCCGATCCGGAACCTGTCGCCATCGGCAAAGAGCCTGTCCCACTGTGAGCCGTCTGCCGGGAAGCCGGGCAGGTTGTAGAAGCCTTTCCAGAGTTCCTGGACCCCGACGACCTTTTCCCCGATCGCGGTCGGAGCACCGGTCTTGCCCTTGAGATAGAAAGCCGCGGTGAAGTGATCGGCATGCGGGTGCGTGTCGAGTATCCACTCGACGGAAAGCTCCTTTTCCTCGACGAAGGCAAGCAGGCGGTCGGCGGTCGTGGTGGCGACAGCGCCGGATTTCTCGTCAAAATCGAGTACCGGATCGATGATCGCACAGGCCTTCGTGGCTGGATCGGCCACGACATATTGAATGGAAAAGGTCCGTGGATCGTAAAACCCGGTTACATCCGGCCTGTCTGCCATGGCTTTTCCCATTTGCCGTAGCGCATCAGTCAAACACGCTGGCGCGCCGCTCGCGACGGCGGACGATCTTCCTAAAAATCGATTCACCCAAGAAATTGAATCCGATTTTCGAGAGTTATAGGGCAATCGGTCCGCATTTGTCACGATATGACAAAACGGCGGACAGCACCGCAACCCGGCTGGCCCCCTATCCTTCAGGGCACATGGCGGCGCAGTCCATCGGCGAACCGATCACTCCCACTCGATGGTGCCGGGCGGCTTGGACGTGACGTCGTAGACGACACGATTGATGCCGCGCACCTCGTTGATGATGCGGGTCGCGGCACGGCCTAGGAAATTCATGTCATAAGGATAGAAGTCGGCCGTCATGCCATCGACCGAGGTCACGGCACGCAGCGCACAGACATATTCATAGGTGCGCCCGTCGCCCATCACACCCACGGTCTGCACCGGCAACAGCACCGCGAAGGCCTGCCAGATCGCGTCGTAAAGACCGGCCTTGCGGATCTCGTCGAGATAGACGGCATCCGCCTCGCGCAGGATCTCCAGCTTTTCGCGCGTGACCCCGCCCGGGCAGCGTATGGCGAGGCCCGGTCCGGGGAAAGGATGGCGGCCGATGAAATGTTCCGGCAGGCCAAGCTCCTTGCCAAGCGCCCTCACCTCATCCTTGAACAGTTCGCGCAGCGGCTCCACCAGCTTCATGTTCATGCGCTCGGGCAGGCCGCCGACATTGTGGTGCGACTTGATCGTGACCGAGGGACCGCCGGTGAAGGATACGCTTTCGATCACGTCCGGGTAGAGCGTGCCCTGCGCCAGGAAATCGGCGCCGCCCAGCTTTTTGGCTTCTTCCTCGAATACTTCGATGAACAGCCGGCCGATCGTCTTGCGCTTCTTTTCCGGATCGGTTTCGCCCTCCAGCGCATCGATGAAACGGTCGGAGGCATCCACCAGGATCAGCGACAGATTGTAATGCTCGCGGAACATGGCGACGACATCGGCCGCCTCGTTCTTGCGCATCAGGCCGTGGTCGACAAGGATACAGGTCAGCTGGTCGCCAATCGCCTCATGGATCAGCAGCGCCGCCACGGAAGAATCGACGCCCCCCGACAGGGCACAGATGACCTTGCCCTCGCCCACCTGTGCGCGAATGGCGGCAACCGCCTTGTCGCGATAGGCGGCCATGCTCCAGTCGCCCTTCAGGCCGGCGATATTGTGGACGAAATTCGCCAGCAGCCGGGCGCCGTCAGGCGTGTGCACGACCTCGGGATGGAACTGGACGGCGTAGAATTTGCGCGTTTCGTCGGCAATCGCCGCGAAAGGCGCGCCGGCCGACGTTCCGATGACACGAAAGCCATCGGGAAGCTCGGTCACGCGGTCGCCATGGCTCATCCAGACCTGGTGGCGGGTTCCCTTTGCCCACACGCCGTCGAACAGCGCACTGTCTTGCTCGATCTCCAGGAAGGCGCGGCCGAACTCGCGGTGATGCCCGCCCTCGACCTTGCCGCCAAGCTGGGCGCACATGGTCTGTTCGCCGTAGCAGATGCCCAGCACCGGAACGCTGGCCTGGAAGACGACATCGGGTGCGCGCGGGCTGCCTATGTCGACCGTCGAATGGGGGCTTCCCGACAAGATGACCGCCTTGGGCCCGAGGCGCTTGAAGGCCTCTTCGGCAGACTGAAACGGAACAATCTCGCAGTAGACCCCGGCCTCGCGAACGCGACGCGCGATAAGCTGCGTCACCTGGCTGCCGAAGTCGACAATGAGGACCGTATCGGGATGAGAGCTGGTTGTCATGGCGGGCATTTAGAGAAAAGCGCGGGGCGGCGCAATGGTCTGCGAACGATGTCGTAAAGCGGATCGCATTTCTTCACATTCCGGACCAGCCTCGTCCTGCAATTGCGCGCTGCGGGCTGCGGCATTATGCCATAAGCCTCGCAAAGCATCCTCAAGACGGAGAAAACAGTCATGGCAATCAGTTGGGCCGAACTCACCGAAGAAGAGCGGACGGCCCTGAAGAGGATGAATCGCGGGCCCTATCCGGCCCTGCCCGCGGCACTGGCGGAACGGCTGATTTCGCTCGGATTGGCGGAAAAGCGGGCCTCCGGCGTCGGCATCAACCGTGAGGGACGGCAATTGGTGATCGACACGCTGCTAGCCGCCCGAGACCAATAGAAATGCTTCCCTCCCGGGGATGAGTGCAAGATTCTTGCTTTAAACTAGCATTTAATTCCGTTTGCGTTCTCGTTTTGCGTGCCACAGAAGTTGACCGAGGACGTCCGGAATTCGTCCGGCAACCTGCTTGAATCGCCCGGTCCCGGCTTGCGTCCGCCAATTCGACGTCTCGTCTGGAGGGCGCAATGACCGACAATGACGACAGTCTGCCGCTCACGGGCGAATATGCCTCGCCGCCCTGTTTTATGCATGAGCTGGAGCC
>JBARWP010000309.1:0-2747 GCA_049646905.1 Pseudaminobacter sp.
GAGCGGAGGTTGAGGCGCACCGCGCCAAGCTCGCTTTTATGGGCGATACCGAGCGCCTTGAGCGCCACCGGAAAACCAAGCGTCTGCGCCGCCGAAACAGCCTCGGCCACGCTCGCGGCGCGCGCGCCTTCCGGCACCGCCAGGCCAGCCTCGCGCAGCAGCGCCTTGGTAGTGGCTTCGTCGGGGACAGCCTTACCCTCCCCCTCGTGGGGAGGGTCGGCCCGAAGCGCCGGGGTGGGAGGCATATCACCCACCCTACCCCCACCCGCACCTTCGGCGCGACCTCCCCACAAGGGAGAGGTAAAAGGCAGCTTCCACGCCTCACCAATGAAAGCCGCAGCCTCTGCTGCATCGAAAGCCTCGACGATGCTGTGCAGCGGAACGATACCACGCTTCATCAAGGCAAGCGCATGATGCTCCGGCAGGTTCTCCAACATCGAAGCGACGATAGCCCCCTTGGCACCATTGACCTTCAGGGCAGCATCGAACGCGTCGACCGCCGTGAGCCAATCGGCATCGGAACAACGGTCGTTACGCGGAAAATCGAGCACCAGCAGGTTGAGATCGAAGCCGCCCGAAACCATGGCGCCGAAAGCGGTAGCCATCGCCGGCTCATCGTTCCAGATAAAGGTGTTGTAGTCGAGCGGATTGGCAACCGCGACGAGCGGGCCAAGCGCCTCCTTCACCCGCGCCCGATGCTCTGCGTTCAACATCGGAAAACCCACGCTCCGGCCTTCGGCGGTATCGGCCATCACGGACGCCTCGCCGCCTGAACAGCTCATGGACGACAGACGACGCCCCTGCAATGGCCCGAGCACATGCAGAAGCTTCAGCGTTTCCAGAAACGACGGGATGGAATCGACCCGCGCGATGCCCAGTCGTTTCAGGAAGGCCGCCGAACCGGCATCGGAGCCAGCCAGCGAAGCGGTGTGCGAGATGGTGGCGGCACGTGCCTGCTCCGAGCGCCCGACCTTCATCGCCACGATCGGCTTGCGCAACTCCCTTGCACGCCTTGCCAGGCGCTCGAAACCGGCGACGGAATCGAAGCCTTCTATATGCAGGCCCAGGCAGGAGACGCGTTCATCCTCGATCAGGCCGAGCGCCATTTCAGACAGGCCTGTCTGCGCCTGGTTCCCCGCCGTCATCAGGAAGGCGACCGGCAGTCCCCGCTGCTGCATTGTCAGATTGCAGGCGATGTTGGACGACTGCGTGATGATGGCCACGCCACGTTCGCTGGGCTGCAGGCGCGTTCCGCCATGCTGGTCCGGCCACAACAGCGCACCATCGGCATAGTTGATCAGCCCGTAGCAGTTCGGGCCGATGATCGGCATGGCGCCGGCCGCAGCCACCAGTTCCTGCTGCAGCCGCTCGCCATCGGCATCGTCATTGCCCGTCTCGCGGAAACCGGCGGCAAAGCAGATCGCGCCGCCCGTGCCAAGCGCGGAAAGCTGGCGGACGATCTCGATGGTGAGATTCCGGTTGACCGCCACGAAGGCGGCATCAGGCGCCGCAGGCAGGTCGGCAACCGATTTGAAGGTTGCCACGCCGTGAACGTCTGGCCTGCTCGGGTGCACCGGCCAGATCGCGCCGGCATAGCCCATCTTCAGGCATTGCTCGACCACATTGGTGCCGAACGCGCCACCGCCGATCACGGCGATGGATTTCGGCCGCAGGAGACGGTCGAGCCGGGTCATTTCCGGTACCCCCACCCCTGACCCCTCCCCACAAGGGGGAGGGGAATTCGCGGCCGCACCGAACCGTATGAACATTGGCAGCGTTGGCGCGGCCAAGGGCGAAGGCATCCCCCTCCCCCTTGTGGGGAGGGGTTAGGGGTGGGGGTGAGAAACGCCAAAGATGGCACGGTCACCCACCCACTTCCCGCAGCAACGCCCGGCTGATGATATGGCGCTGGATCTCCGACGTGCCTTCCCAGATGCGCTCCACACGGGCGTCGCGCCAGATGCGCTCCAGCGGCAGGTCGTCCATCAGGCCCATGCCGCCATGGATCTGGATCGCCTCGTCGGCGACGAAGGCCAGAACCTCCGTGGCCTTGAGCTTGGCCATGGCCATATCCTGGTCGGTAACGGTGCCCTGGTCGTATTTCCAGCCGGCCTCGAACACCATCAGATTGGCCGCCTTCAGCTCCGTCGCCATGTCGGCGAGCTTGAAGGAAACGCCCTGGAATTTGCCGATCTGCTGGCCGAATTGCTGGCGCTGCGCGGCATATTCGATCGAATGCTGGAGTGCGCGTTCGGCGCGCCCGAGACAGGTCGCACCGACCTGCAGGCGTGTCGCGCCCAGCCAGCTATTGGCAACCTCGAAGCCCTTGTGGACCTCGCCCAGCACCTGTTCCCTCGGCAGCCGGCAATCGTCGAACTCCAGCACCGAATTGGTGTAGCCGCGATGCGAAACGTTGCGATAGCCGTCACGCACGGTAAAGCCCGGCGTGCCCTTGTCCACGAAGAAGGCGGTGATCTTCTTGCGCTTGCCACGCCCGGGGGTGTCAGCCGTTTCCTCCTCGCCCGAGGCCATGAACACGATAGCAAAATCGGCGATGTCGGCGTGGCTGATAAAATGCTTGGTCCCGTTGAGCACCCAGTCGTCGCCATCCTGCACGGCGCTCGCCTTCATGCCGCGCAGGTCGGAGCCGGCGCCAGGCTCGGTCATGGCCAGGCAATCCCACTTCTCGCCGCGAATGCAGGGGTAGAGATACTTTTCCTTCTGCTCGTCAGTACCGGCCAGCAGAA
>JBARWP010000310.1:0-15547 GCA_049646905.1 Pseudaminobacter sp.
GAGCACCGCCGCCTCGTTGCGCATCAGTCTTCTCCCCGAACCATGGTGAAAAAGTCGACGCGGGTGGCGGCCGTCTGCTGCCGGCGCTCTTCATCCGCCTCGTCCAGTTCGCGCTGCAGCGGCGCGATCATCCGGGCATCGACCAGCGCCGCCGTCTCCGGCTCGAGGCAGACCGCGTCGACCAGCGCGGCAATGCGGGCCTTTTCGGTATCGCGGCCAAGGGCGACGGCATGGCCGACCGAACCGTCGTCCAGCCTGACGCTCGTGCGCGTCACCGTCGCCTCGCCGAAGTTGAAGGGTTCGCCGCTACCGCCCACGCGCCCCTGCAGGGTGATCAGGCCGCATTCCGGCCCACGCAAGGTCCGATACGAAGGCGCAAGGCCGAGAGCATCCCACAATTCCTGCAGCCGGGGGGTCCTGGCTCGCGCGAGCACGGACATCCGGTTCTTCCGGAGAATGATCTCTTCCTCGGTCTGCATGCCTACTCCAATTTGTCTGCTAATCTAGACAACTCGATAAGTTGCAGGCACCATATCGACCACCGATGACGGGCACATGACAGGCTGGAAAGATTGATGATGGCGAAGACGGAGCGGTTGCAGCGAGGTGTAGGCGTCGCCCTGTGGCGGCAGATCGCGGACGGGATACGGGCCGGGATCGCCAACGGGCTGGCCGATGAGAGCGGCCGGTTGCCGACGGAGGCCGAACTGGCGGCGCGCTTCGGCGTCAACCGGCACACCCTGCGCGCGGCCATAGCCGCACTCGCACATGAAGGTGTCCTGCAGTCACAACAGGGGCGCGGAACCTATGTCCGCCGCAGGAAGCGTCTCGTCTATCCGATCGGCGAGCGGACCCGGTTTTCCGCCGGGCTCGGCGATCAGGCACGCGAAACGCGCAGCGAGATGACAGGGACGGCGACGGAGGCGGCAGTGGAGCGGGTCGCCGCCGCACTTGGCCTCGCAACGGGCGACAAGGTGGTTCGCATCGAAAGCCTCGGCAAGGCCGATGGCGTTCCCGTTTCCCGCTCGACATCCTGGTTCGACGTAAGCCGGTTCGGGAATGTCGCCGAACTCTATTCGAAGACGGGATCGATCACCGCAGCACTCGCCGCATGTGGTGTTTCAGACTACCGCCGCGCCTCGACCTCGATAGAGGCCCGGCACGCCGACGAAGCCGATACGCGCGAATTGCAACTGGCACCGGGGGCGATCGTGATCGTGACGCGCGCGCTGAACTGCGACCTGTCGGGCAAGCCGGTCCAGTGCTCGGTGACACGCTTTGCCGCCGATCGGGTGGAACTGGTGGTCGAGGCCGCTAATCCCAAAGGCGGTTAACGCATTCATTCCGAGCCGACGAGACTTCCCGCAACAACCATCATCGGCGCGCACCGAAGCATCGCCTCCTGCCTTGATGGCGGGTCCACGTCATCTTCTGTTTCTACCTGCTCAGCACAACACGGGTAGAACAATTCATCCATGAACTGCGTCTGTTCCACGGCATTTGCATCGACCAAACGCCCGAAACAGGCGGTGACTTGCGCTGTATCAATTCCAACATGGCCCTGACGTCCTATTGAAAATGACATGAAAGGCATGTGTGCCTTCCGTGGCGCGCTGCCGATTTCGAGACGGGAGAGACGTCGTGAGCACCATTTCGGAAACCACGCAGGCGCGGAGGTTCCGCTTCCCCACCGCCTTCACCATTCTGTTCGGACTGATCGTGCTGGTCGCAGCCCTGACATGGATCATCCCCGCCGGCCAGTATCAGCGTGCCTTCAATGCCGCCCTTGATCGCGACGTTCCGATCGCCGGCACCTATGCTCCGACGGAGCCCAACCCACAGGGCGTTTTCGACGTGATCATGGCGCCCATCGCCGGGCTCTACAATCCGGCCACCAACGAGGCCAATGCTATCGACGTGGCGGTGTTCGTGCTGGTGATCGGCGGGTTCATCGGCGTCATTGCCTCTACAGGCGCCATCAATGCCGGCATAGGCCGGGCCATGGTCGCACTCAAAGGGCGGGAAAAATGGATGATCCCGGTGCTGATGGCTCTGTTCGCTTTCGGCGGCACGACCTACGGCATGGCCGAGGAGACGCTGGCTTTCTACGTTCTTCTTCTGCCGATCATGATCGCAGCCGGATATGACGCGGTGACGGCCGTGGCCATCATCCTGCTCGGCGCCGGCGTGGGCGTGCTGGGTTCGACGGTGAATGCGTTCGCCACTGTCATCGCCTCGGATGCGGCCGGCATCCCTTTCACCCAGGGCATGGTGCTGCGCCTCGTCATCCTCGGGCTCACCTGGCTTGCCTGTGTCGCCTATGTGATGCGCTATGCGGAGCGCGTGCGGCTCGATCCCGCCGCCTCGCTGGTCTATGACCGGAAGGCTGAGAACGAGGCGCATTTCCTGGCCGCGCACCAGGGCGAAGCCCCGGAATTCACCGGCCTGCACAAAATCGTGCTGGCGATCTTCGGCCTCACCTTCGTCGTCATGATCTGGGGTGTGCTGCGGGGCGGATGGTGGATGGGCGAAATGAGCGGCTTGTTCCTCGCCTCCGCCATACTGGTCGGCTTCATCGCCCGTCCGGGCGAGGAGAAGTTCGTCGATGCCTTCGTCAACGGCGCCCGCGACCTGCTCGGGGTGGCGCTGATCATCGGGCTCGCCCGCGGCATCGTCGTCGTCATGGATGCCGGCAGGATCACCGACACGATCCTGCACTGGGCGGAACTGACGGTAACCGGGCTCCCGGAGGTCGTCTTCATCAACGTCATCTACTGGATCGAGGTGCTGCTGTCCTTCTTCGTGCCGTCCTCGTCAGGCCTTGCCGTCCTGTCAATGCCGATCATGGCGCCGGTGGCGGATTTCGCCAGTGTCGGGCGTGACCTCGTCGTCACCGCCTACCAATCCGCCAACGGCCTGGTGAACCTCATCAACCCGACTTTCGCGGTGGTCATGGGCGCCCTTGCCATCGGGCGGGTGCCCTACGAGCGCTGGCTGCGCTTCATGTGGCCACTGCTGGTCATCCTCACCGTCATCATCATGGCGAGCCTCAGCGTCGCCACCTTGATTGCCTGAAGGAGAATACCGTGCCGATCACCTATGGCGTCCACTCGGAAGTGGGCAAGCTCCGGCGTGTCCTCGTCGACCGCCCCGGCGCAGCACTTGCCCGCCTCACTCCCTCGAACTGCAACGAACTCCTGTTCGACGATGTACTGTGGGTCAAACAGGCGCGCGTCGAGCACATGACCTTCGTCGATGCCATCCGCTACCACGGTGCGGAGGTCGTCTTTATGCGCGAGACGCTTGCCGAGACCATGCAGGACATGGAAGCGCGCCGCTGGCTACTCGACCGGCGCGTCAATGAGAACACGGTCGGCGTCGGGTTGGCCGACGATCTGAAGGCCATGCTGATGGAGGCGGATGCCGAGGCGCTGTCGCTCATCCTGATGGGCGGTATGAGCAAGGCCGAGCTGAAACTGGAGGCCAGGGGCATGGTCCTGCCGGTGCTCAGGCCGGAAGACTTCATCCTGCCGCCGCTGCCCAACCATCTCTTCACCCGCGACACCACCTGCTGGATCCATGGCGGCGTCACGCTCAACCCGATGCGGTGGAACGCGCGCAAGCTGGAAACGGTCAACATAGCAGCCATCTACCGCTTCCATCCCGATTTCCGCGATGCCGGTTTTCCCGTCTGGTGGGGAGATCCCGACGGCGACTACGGACTGGCAACGCTGGAGGGCGGCGACGTGATGCCGCTTGGCAACGGCCTGGTCCTGGTCGGCATGGGCGAACGCACTACGCCGCACGCCGTCGGCCAGCTTGCGCGAGCGCTGTTCGCACAGGGCGGAGCAGAACGCATCATCGCCTGCAGGCTGCCGATCGAACGCGCATCGATGCATCTCGACACCGTTTTCACCTTCTGCGACCGCGATCTGGTCACGCTCTTTGCCGATGTCGTCGATGGCATCACCGCCTATTCGCTGCGGCCGGGCGAGAAGGACTGGCAGATCGATGTGCGCGAGGAGACAGGGCATCTGACCGAAGTCGTTGCCGAGGCGCTCGGCCTGCCCGGATTGCGCGTCGTCCAGACCGGCGGCGATGCCTATATTGCCGAGCGCGAGCAATGGGACGACGGCAATAACGTCGTGGCGCTCGAACCAGGTGTGGTCGTCGGCTACGACCGCAACACCTACACCAACACCCAGTTGCGCAAGGCAGGTGTCGAGGTCATCACCGTGCCCGGCGCCGAACTCGGGCGCGGGCGTGGCGGCGGCCATTGCATGACCTGTCCGCTGATTCGTGATCCGGTCTGAGGAGAACGGTATGCCCGTCAACCTGAAAGGCCGTAGCGTCCTCAAGCTGCTCGACTTCACGCCGGACGACATACGCTTCCTGCTCAGGCTCTCGGCCTCGCTGAAGCAGGCGAAATATGGCGGCTACGAGGAACAGCGGCTGAAAGGCAAGAACATCGCGCTGATCTTCGAGAAGGATTCAACGCGCACCCGCACCGGCTTCGAAGTTGCCGCCTATGACCAGGGCGCGCATGTCACCTATCTCGGGCCGACCGGCACCCAGATCGGCAGGAAGGAATCGATGAAGGATACGGCGCGTGTGCTCGGTAGGCTCTATGACGCCATCGAATATCGTGGCTTCGGCCAGGAGCAGGCCGAGATGCTTGCCGCCTGGTCGGGCGTGCCGGTCTACAACGGGCTGACCGACGAGTTCCACCCGACGCAGATCCTCGCCGATTTCCTGACCATGCGCGAATATACCCGCAAGCACCTGTCGCAGATTTCCTTCTGCTTTCTTGGCGATGCCGGCAACAATATGGGCAATTCGCTGCTGACGGGCGCGGCCCAGATCGGCATGGATGTGCGCCTGGGTGCGCCCAAAACCTGCTGGCCGGACAAGACGCTCGTGGAGGAATGCCACGACATAGCGCGCCGCACCGGCGCTACCATCACATTGACCGAAGATCCTCTCGAGGCAGCGAGGGGCTGTGACTTCGTCTACACGGATGTGTGGGTTTCGATGGGCGAGCCGGATTCTGTCTGGGAGCAGCGGATCGGGCTTCTGTCACCCTATCGCGTCACCGGCGAGATCATGCTTGCCACCGGCAATCCGCACGCCAAGTTCATGCACTGCCTGCCCGCCTTCCACAACCGCGAGACCGAGGTCGGCGAGAAGATCTTCCGCCAGTACGGCATCGACAGCATGGAAGTGACGGACGAGGTGTTCGAATCGGAGGCATCCATCGTCTTCGACCAGGCCGAGAACCGCATGCACACCATCAAGGCCATGCTCGTTGCAACGCTGGGGGCGTAGGCATGCGCATCGTGGTGGCCCTTGGCGGCAATGCGCTGTTGAAACGTGGCGAGCCGATGACGGCGGAAGTGCAGCGCGCCAATGTGCGCAAGGCGGCGACCGCACTTGCCGACCTCGCACGCCAGCACGACATCGTCGTCGCCCATGGCAACGGACCGCAGGTCGGGTTGCTGGCCCTGCAGGCGGCGGCCTACAAGGAAGTCACACCCTATCCGCTCGATATATTGGGTGCCGAAAGTGTCGGCATGATCGGCTATCTCGTCGAGCAGGAACTGGCGAATGCGCTGCCGCCAGGCACGAAGCTCGCCACGCTTCTCACCCAGGTCGAAGTGGACCCGCACGACCCCGCCTTCACCCGGCCGGAAAAACCGATCGGCCCGGTCTATGACGACACCGAGGCCCACAAGGTGCGGGCGCTCCATGGCTGGCCGATGGTCGAGGAGGCGAAAGGCGCATGGCGGCGCGTGGTGCCTTCCCCGTTGCCCAGGCACATCACGCAGATCGAGACGGTGCGGCTGCTCGTGGACTTCGGCGTCCTCGTCATCTGCGCGGGCGGTGGCGGCATCCCCGTCGTCCGCGATCGCGAGGACAACCTCGTGGGCGTGGAAGCCGTCATCGACAAGGACCGCGCCGCCGGGCTGCTTGCCGAGGAAATCGGCGCAGATGCCTTCCTGATGCTGACCGACGTCGAAGCCGTCTATGAGGATTGGGGAACGCCACGGCAGCGTCCGATCCGGAGTGTCCGGCCAGATAAGATCGATCCCGCCGTGTTTCCGGCGGGATCGATGAGGCCGAAGGTCGAGGCCGCCTGCGCCTTCGCCGCAAAACCTGGCCGTATCGCGGGGATCGGCCAGTTGGAGCAGGCGAGAGCGATCCTGGACGGCCGCGCCGGCACTCTCGTAGCCTCATAAGGCTGAGGACCCGGCGGCGCTCAACCGGGCTGGCAGGTGCCTCCTAGAGTAATTCCCGGGCCGACGGACAATTGTTCAACGCGAGGGTGGCTGATCGGAGGTCTCCTCCACGGACTCGCGATGGAGCATCATCCGAAGGAAGCTCATCGAGATGTGTGCCCGCCTGATATGGCCGATCGAGGCCCAGTCGCCGATCTCGGCTGCCGCCAGTATCTCCGCCATCTCCCGGCGAAAGGCGCCGAATTCCTCGACCAGCCCGAGTTGCGGCATCATCTTGAGGACCACGCGCGCGACCTGGAAATAAAGCCGCTCGCTGATCTCGCGCAGCGGCTGGTTTCCCGTCATGGCCGTGAGTTCGTAGAAGAAATCCATGTTGAGGCGCAGGAATGTGCGCTGGTCGGGCGCGGCCATGGCCTGGTCGCACTGGCGGATCAGGGCGCGGATGCGGTCCAGGTCATCGACCGTACGGGGGATCGGAGAAAGCCTGCCGATCATCTCCGCCAGTTCCATGCGCAAGTGGTAGACCTGCTGCAGCTCCTCGATGTCGACATCCGTGACGATGGTGCCGACACCATGCACGGACTGGACGAGGCCCTCGGCCTCCAGCCGCGCCAGGACGCGCCGGACAGGCGTGCGGCTGATCTCGAATTCCTGCGCCAGTTCCTCTTCCGAAAGGAAGCTGCCCGGTGCGTAGTCGAGCAGGCAGATGCGATCACGCAGGATGCGGTATATGCGCTCCGATCGTTCCCGCGCGGACAATGGGCGCGGAGCGACGGCCGCGGGGCGGTTCTGCGAATGGGTATCCAGCGTCATCCAGCCTCCAGGACAGCGTGCAGGAACTGCCGCGTCCGCTCGTTCTTCGGCGCGCCGAACAGTTCCTGGGGAGGCCCCTGCTCGCAGATCTTGCCCTGGTAGAAGAAGCAGACGCGATCGGAGAACTCCTTGGCAAAGCCCATCTGATGGGTGACCATCAGCATGGTCAGGTCGTGCTCGCGGCCGATTTGCCTTATCACCTGCAGCACTTCGCCGACAAGTTCCGGGTCCAGCGCCGACGTCACTTCATCGAACAGCATCACCTTCGGCCGCATGGCGAGCGCACGGGCAATCGCCACACGCTGCTGCTGGCCGCCCGAAAGCTGGGACGGATAGTGATCCTTCTTCTGCGACAGGCCCACCATATCCAGGAGTTCGGCCGCACGCGCTTCCGCCTCGGCCCGTTTCATGCCGAGAACGGTGATCGGCGCCTCGATGCAATTTCCCATGGCCGTCATGTGCGGGAACAGGTTGAACGACTGGAAGACCATGCCGATCTTGGCCCGGATGCGGCGGATATGGGCAAGGTCCGCCGGCACCAGCTTGCCCTTCCTTTCCATATGCGTCAGCGGCTCGCCCTCCACCCAGATGACGCCGTCATTGATGGCCTCCAGCGTCATGAGCATGCGCAGCACGGTGGTCTTGCCCGAGCCGGACGGGCCGATGATGGAAACCTTCTCGCCGCGCGCTACCTCGAGGTTGAGACCGTCGAGGACGGTGAGCGCACCGTAGCGTTTCGAAACGTTGTCGAAGCGGACCATCGGCTGTTCCGTCATCGCATGGTCCTCCGGTTGAGAAAGCGCTCGAAAGCGCGGATGAGGGAGGCGGAGACGAGGCTCATCGCCAGGAAGAAAAGCCCGACCAGCGTGATCGGCTCGGTGTAGCGGAACGTCTCCGAACCTATGATCTTGGCAGTCTGCATCAGTTCCAGCACGGCAATCGCCGACAAAAGCGGCGTCTCCTTGAACAGGGCAACCAGATAGTTGCCCAGAGCTGGCACGATGGGCGGAATGACCTGCGGGATGATGATGTCGCGGAAGGTCGTCCACTGCGACAGATTGAGCGCGATCGAGGCTTCCCATTGGCCGCGGTGGATGTTCTCGAACCCGGCGCGATAGACCTCGGAGCAGTAGGCGGCATAGTGGATGCCGATGGCGAGCACACCCGCAGTGAAGGCGTCGAGCACGACCCCGAATTTCGGGAAAACGAAATAGAGGAAGAATATCTGAATGAGCAGCGGGGTCGAACGGATCAGTTCGACCAGCACCGATATGGCCAGGTTGGCTCGCGGAACGGCGATGCGCAGCATCGCAAGCACGAGACCGAGGGACGCCGCCAGGATGAAGCCGAGCAGCGTGGCCTCGATGGTGATGATTGCGGCGCTGGCGAGCACCGGAAGGATCTCCATGGTGAAGGACCAGTCCCACATCACGCCACCCTCCCGCGCGCCAAGCCCCTGGAGGCACGTTGTTCGAGAAGGCGCATGCCGATGGTGATCACCAGCGACAGGACGAGATAGACCAGAAGCACCAGCGTGAAGATGGGCACGGTCTTCAGTGTGGTCTGGTTCATCTGCTGCGCCTTGAAGGTGAGATCGCCGAGCGTGATCAGCGACACCAGCGCGGTCGACTTCAACAGTTCGATGAACAGATTACCCCAGGGCGGAATCATCGCGACGAAGGCCTGCGGCAGGATGATCCGGCGCAGCGCCTGCGCGGGGCTCATGTTCAGCGCGACAGTCGCCTCCCACTGGCCGCGCGCGACCGACTGGATTGCGCCGCGCACCACCTCCGAGCCATAGGCGCCGACATTCAGGCCGAGCGCCAGAACCGCCACGGCGAAGGCGTCGAGCATGACGCCGAACTGTGGCAGCACGAAAAACAGCCAGAACAGTTGCACGAGCGCCGAGGTACCCCGGAATATCTCGACATAGATCGTTGCCAGCCAGCGCAAGGGTGCCGGCCCGTAGAGGCGGGCGAGCGCGGCTAGAACGCCCATGACTACCGCGAGCACGCTGCCAAGCACAGCGATCTTCAACGTCAACAGCGCACCTTCCAGCAACCCGGGCAGGAATATGCTGTAGTCGCTGTGTGTAGCCAGCAGACCGATCGTGGCGAGTGCCGCGACCATCATGCCGACAAGCGTGCCGATACCCATCCGCCTCTCCGGTCCAGGGTCGGCATGACGTTTCCGTGAAACGTCACCCCGATCTATCTCCTTGTCGGAGCATGATCTTTTTCATAACCGGACCATGCCCCGGAGGAACGACGCTTCTGCCGTCCGTCAGGCGGCAGCCTACTCGCTGGCGCAGAGTTCCGCGGTGGTCTTGTTGGGCAGATAGTCCTTGCCGAAACCGAACTGCTCCACCAGCGCGATATGCTCGGGCGAGCCGATAAACGCCTTCAGCTCGGTGTTGAACGCTTCCAGGAGATCGGTGTCGTCCTTTCGGAAACCGAAGCCGCCATGGCCCTTGACCGATTTGCCGGCCACCTCGCCGAAGGGGGTGGTCGATTCGACACCTTCGGCCTTGCTGGCCATGTCCGCGATCGACAGCGCGGTAAGTGCAGCGGCGTCGGCGCGGCCGGACTGGACGGCGGCAACCAGGCTCGACTGGTCCGGCAGCACGACCAGTTGGCCCTCGGAGACGCCCGCATCCTTTGCGTAGCCGACCTCGACGGCGCCAGCCATGACGGCAAGCTTGAGGTCCGGATTGTCCTTGATGGACGAATAGTCCTTCACGTCCTTCGGGTTCCCTGCTCCCACCAGCATCGCCTGCCCGATGCCGTAGGACGGTTCGGAGAAGTTGATCTCTGCGCAGCGCTTCGGATTGATGAACATGCCCGCGGCGATCATGTCGAAGCGGCCGGCCTTCAGGCCGGGAATGAGCGAACCGAATTCCGTCAGCACGCCGTCAACCTGGGAAATGCCCATCTTGGCCAGCACGGCCTTTGCGACTTCCGGCGCCTCGCCGGTCAACTTGCCGTCCGGCGTGGCAAAGCCGAAGGGCGCCTCATTGGCAAAGCCCACGCGGATGTAGCCATCTGCCTTGGCGCGCTCCAGCGTCGATTGAGCCTGCGCGGCTCCCGTTACGCATAATGTGGCAAGCGCCGTCCCCAACCCCAGCAGGGTGCGTCGCGAAATTGCGGTGATCGTCATCATCTTGCTCCCATTGTTTCCCGGATACGCCGCCCCGGTCCCTACTCCGGCATTCGAACGGCTCGAACGCATCGTTGCAGATTTTTCCTGCAGGCACAATAGATGTGCACATCACTCTTATTAAAAATGTAAATGCACTTGACATTCTCCGGATTATCCTCGGATACTTAGACTAGTTGTACACAACATATCCGCCTGCTGGGCGGACAGAGGCCTGGGCTGCTCATCCCCGGCGCAGGGATCGTCATGCTCGAAAGAGGCACCAGGGAACCCGTCGCACCCTACTTTACGCAGGAGGAGTTCGGCCGGCGCAGCAAGGCGGTCCGCCAGGCCATGGCCGAGCGCAGCATCGACACGCTGCTCCTCTCTGCCCCCGAAAACATCTTCTACCTGACAGGCCTCGATCACTGGGGCTATTTCGCGCCGCATATGCTGGTGGTTCCGGCCGACGGAGAGATGATCCTCGCCACGCGTGCGATGGAAAAGGTGACCATCGCCAACCAGGTGAAGACTGCGCGCTTCGAAGGGCACACGGATGGCGAGACCGTTGTCGACGCGGTGGGGCGCGCGCTTCCTGGCCGGTTGGGATCGGTCGGCATCGAGGCGTGGTCATCAGGCTTGCCTTACGGGCTCGCCGAGGCGCTGAAGCAGCGCGTGACCGCCGCGCGCTGGGTCGATGCTTCCGGCATCGTCGACCAGATTCGCATGGTCAAGAGCCCTGCGGAGCAGGAACTGATGCGGGCAGCGGCAAGGGTCTCCGATGCGGGCGCCATGGCCGCGATCGATGCCGTCGCCGAAGGTGCGAGCGAGCGTCATGTCGCCGCCGAGGCCGAGCGGGCGATGATCGAGGCCGGCGGCACCTTTCCAGGCTTCGGGCCGTTCATCCGTTCGACGCGCCGTCTCGGTGAGGAACACACCACCTGGAGCAGCGAGCGCGTCGGCGCCGGAGACGCCGTCTTCCTCGAACTCACCGGCTGCATCGCGCGCTATCACGCACCGCTCGGCCGGCTGATCCATGTTGGACACGTCCCGGATGACACCCATGACATGGCGATGCTGACGGCCGATGCCTTCGACGCCGCCGTGGGCGCCCTGCGGGAGGGCGCGCTGTTCCGCGACGTCTACGCGGCATGGCAGGCCGTGGTGGACCGGGCCGGTCTCGGCCACTACCGCCGCCACCATTGCGGATACATGGTCGGCATCGGCTTCCCGCCGAGCTGGACCGGCGGCAACAAGGTGACGGGCCTGCGCAACGATAGCGACATCGTGCTGAAGTCCGGCATGAGCTTCCATATGCTGTCCTGGCTGATGGGGACCGGACGCGGCGACTTCTTCATTTCCAACACGGTCCTTCTCGGGCCTTCCGGCCCCGAGGTGCTGACCAGGACGCCTGCGGGCGTGACCATACGCTGAAGGGGGATTGGCGATGCAGTTCGGCGCAAACAACACGCCCTTCAGCCGGGAGGAGTTCGCCACCCGGCTGGCTCGCACGAAGGAGCGGATGGCAGCGGCAGGGCTCGATGCGCTCTACGTGTCGGAGCCGGCGAACCTCAACTATCTGACAGGTTATGACGGCTGGTCCTTCTACGTCCATCAGGGCGTCCTGGTCGTCCGGGACTTTCCTGCCCCCTTCTGGATCGGCCGCGGGCAGGACATCAACGGCGCGCGGCTCACCACCATCCTGCCCGAGGACAACATCATCGGCTATTCCGACGACCACGTGCAATCCACCGCCAGGCATCCGCTTCAGGTGGTGGCCAGGGTGGCGCGGGAACAGAGATTGGAGCGGGCCCGGATCGGGGTGGAGGAGGATTCCTTCTATTTCACCGCCAAATCGCTCGGCGTATTGAAGAGCGAATTGCCGGATGCCCGGTTCGTCGATGCCGGCACCCTGGTCAACTGGGTTCGCGCAGTAAAGTCCGATGCCGAGATCGGCTTGATGCACCAGGCCGCGCGCATTACCGAAAAGACGATGGCCAGGGCCCTGGAGGTGATCGACACCGACGTACGCCAGTGCGATGCGGCCGCCGAGATCCTCGCCACCGCCACGCGCGGGACGGAAGCCTATGGCGGCGACTATGCCGCTATCGCCCCGCTGATGCCCACAGGTATAGGCACCTCCTGCCCGCATCTGACCTGGAGCGACGCCCCATTCGCTTCGCCGGCCGGCTCGACCGTCGAGGTTGCCGGCGTACGCCACCGCTACCATGTGCCGCTGACGCGCACGATCTATCTCGGCACGCCGCCGGACCAGATGCGCAAAGCCGCGGATGTCGTGGTGGAGGGCCTGGAGGCAGCGCTTGCGGTGGCCAGGCCCGGTGCCGGGTCGCGCGACGTGCATGCCGCCTGGACCAAGGCGATCGAGCGGCACGGCTTCTTCAAGGAGTCACGCTGCGGCTATTCCATCGGCCTTGGCTATCCGCCCGACTGGGGCGAACGCACGATCTCGCTGCGCGCGATCGACGAGACGGTTCTCGAGCCCAACATGACGATCCATTTCATGCCGGGCCTGTGGCTGGACGATTGGGGCATCGCGATCTCGGAATCGATCCGCATCACCGAAAGCGGCGTCGAGGCATTCTGCGATTTCCCGCGCCGCCTTTTCATCAAGTAGGAAACCACCATGCGCCGCTATTCGGCCCTGTCCCTCCTGCGTAACGGGCTGTCCGGGCACAGCCACTGGCAACGCGCCTGGCGCGCGCCCGAGCCGAAGCATACCTATGATGTCGTCATCGTCGGTGGCGGCGGCCATGGGCTGGCGACCGCCTTCTACCTTGCCGAGAACCACGGCATCCGCAACGTGGCCGTAATTGAGAAGGGCTATGTCGGGGGTGGCAATGTCGGTCGCAACACGACGATCATCCGGTCCAACTACCTGCTCGACGGCAACACGCAGTTCTACGAGTTCTCGATGAAGCTGTGGGAGGGGATGGCGCAGGCGCTGAACTTCAACGTGATGTTCTCGCAGCGCGGGCAGATCGTCACCGCCCACTCGGCCGACCAGCTCGATGCCTTCAGCCACCGCGCCAATGTCATGCGGCTCAACGGCATCGACGCCGAGATCCTCACCCGCGAGGAGGTCCGCCGCCTCATGCCTTATCTCGACTTTTCCGAGACCGCACGCTTTCCGATCCATGGCGCGATCCTGCAGGGGCGAGCCGGCACCGCGCGTCACGACGCCGTCGCCTGGGGCTATGCGCGCGCTGCCGACGGCCATGGCGTCGACATCATCCAGAACTGCGAGGTGACGGGTTTCCTCCATGAAGGCGAGCGCATCGTCGGCGTCGAGACGACGAGGGGTGCGATCGCCGCCGGCAAGGTCGGGCTGGCGGTCGCCGGCCACACATCCGTGCTCGGTTGCAAGGCCGGCCTGGAACTGCCGATCGAAAGCCATGCGCTGCAGGCCTTTGTCACCGAACCACTGAAGCCTCTGGTCGACCACGTCGTGGCCTACGGCGCCGACCACTTCTATGTCAGCCAGTCCGACAAGGGCGGGCTGGTCTTCGGCGGCAGCCTGGACGGTTACAACTCCTACGCCCAGCGCGGCAATCTCGGCATCGTGCGCGAGGTCGCGGAAGCCGCCGTGGCGCTGATGCCGTGCATCTCGCGGGTGAGGCTGCTGCGCCACTGGGGTGGCATCATGGACATGACGCCGGACGCCAGTCCGATCATCTGCCCGACGCCGGTCGACGGCCTCTACCTCAACGGTGGCTGGTGCTATGGCGGCTTCAAGGCGACGCCTGCCTCCGGCTGGTGCTTTGCGCACACCATCGCCACGGGCGAACCCCATCCGCTCAGCGCCGCCTACGGCCTCGACCGTTTCCGCACGGGCGCCACGCTCGACGAGGCCGGCGTCGGCCCGTTCGCCTGGCTGCAGTAGAAGGGCAAGACCCATGCTTCGCATCGAATGCCCCTGCTGCGGCGCACGCGACCATGACGAGTTCCGCTATGGCGGCGATACCTCCGTGAGGAGGCCGGCCCATGACGACCCGGATTTCGAGGCCTGGTACCGCTACGTCTTCGTCCGCGACAACCTGCCCGGATTACACCGGGAATACTGGCAGCACGTCCTCGGCTGCCGGCAATGGCTGGTGGTGGAGCGCGATACGCGCAGCCACGCTATCTCCTCCGTCGCCTTCGCCAAGAAGTCACCGGCATGAACACCAACATCAGACGTCTGGCCCAAGGCGGCCGCATCGACCGCACGCAGCCGCTGGAATTCAGCTTCGACGGCCGCAACCTGACAGGCTTCAAGGGCGATACGCTCGCGTCCTCGCTGCTCGCCAACGGCGTCGATCTCGTCGGCCGCAGCTTCAAATATCATCGGCCGCGCGGCTTCTTCTCGGCCGGCCCCGAGGAGCCGAACGCGCTTGTCACGCTCGGCACCGGCGGGCGGCGCGAACCGAACCTGCCCGCCACGACGCTGGAACTGGTGGACGGCATGGCGGCGCAAAGCCAGAATCGCTGGCCATCGCTCGCCTTCGACATCCAGGCCATCAACGGCCTGTTTTCGCCATTCCTTTCGGCCGGCTTCTACTACAAGACCTTCATGGGTCCGACGCACCGCGCTTGGATGTTCTACGAGCATTTCATCCGCAAGGCGGCCGGGTTGGGCAAAGCAGATACGCAGCCGGACCCGGACCACTACGAAGTCCGCCACGCCTTTGCCGACGTCGCCGTCATCGGCGGTGGCCCGGCGGGCTTGTCGTCCGCGCGCGCTGCAGCAGCCACGGGCGCCAGGGTGGTGCTGGTCGAGCAGGATTTCCTGCTCGGTGGCCAGCTTTTGTCGGCACGGCCCGACGGCGACGAAGCGTCCTGGCTGACAGCCATGGAAGCCGAACTCACCGGCCTTTCCAACGTCACGCTGATGCCGCGCACGACCGCCTTCGGTTGCTATGATGGCCGTGTGCTCGGCCTCATCCAGCGGCACGACCATCAGGGTCAGGCGACGGGCGCGGCCCGGCAGGCGCTCACCATCTTGCGCGCCGGCGCGATTGTCCTCGCAGCCGGGGCCATCGAACGGCCGCTGCTGTTTCCCAACAACGACCGACCGGGCGTGATGCTCGCTTTGGCCGCGCGGGCCTATCTCAACCGCTTCGCAGTTCTGCCAGGCAAACGGGCGGTGGTCGCCACGACGAATGACGGCGCGTGGCGCACGGCGTTCGACCTGGCGGCAGCGGGCGCCAACGTCACGGTCACGGATGCACGCCCTGATCCGGCCACGCAATTGAAGGCGGAGGCGGCGCGCCTCGGCATCACGGTTCGCGCTGGCACGCACATCGCCGATATCCAGGGTCGCCGCTTGGTCAGGTCAGCAACGCTCGCCGGAGCCGGAGCAGGCG
>JBARWP010000311.1:0-2255 GCA_049646905.1 Pseudaminobacter sp.
CGAAATTCACCGGCACCATCTACGAAATCCTGTCGGCGCCGGTGTCGTTCCTGGAGATCACGGCAAGCTATGTCGGCGCGGCCGCGTCGAAATCGATCATCCTCGGGTTGATCATCCTGGCAACGGCGGCCCTGTTCGTGCCGCTCCACATCGCCCATCCGTTCTGGATGCTGCTTTTTTTGGTGCTGACAGCGGTGACGTTCAGCCTGTTCGGCTTCATCATCGGCATCTGGGCCGACGGGTTCGAAAAGCTGCAACTGGTGCCGCTTCTGATCGTCACGCCGCTGACCTTCCTCGGCGGCAGCTTCTATTCGATCAACATGCTGCCGCCCTTCTGGCAGACGGTCACGCTGTTCAATCCGGTGGTCTATCTGATCAGCGGTTTCCGCTGGAGCTTCTACGGCGTCGCCGATGTCAGCGTCGGCATCAGCCTTGGCATGACGCTGGTGTTCCTGGCGGCCTGCCTGTGCATCGTCGCCTGGATCTTCAAGACCGGCTACCGGCTGAAAACATAGAACCTACGCCGCGACTAGGCGTAGGCCCTGCCCTCTTCCGTGCGCTGGAAATAGATCAGGTCGAGCGTGACCGACGACCGGCCCAGTACGGTCAGGATCATGTGCGCCTGACCGCGATGATGGGTCTGGTGGTTGAAGAAATGGTCGAGCGCCGGCGCCAGGCGTTGCGAGATGGTGCGCATATCCGTCACCGTCATGTAGGAGAAGCGCCCGGCCAGCGCCTTGTCGCCGAGGCTTTCGACCCACTTCACGATGCGCTGGTCTTCTGCTTCCCGCACCAGCCGCAACTTGCCGAAATCGGCATGGATGATGGTGTCGAGCGCGGTCGGTGCGTCGCCCTCCCCGGTAAAGCGCTTCATCCAGATACGGTCGGCCGTCACGACATGGTTCAGCGTGCCCATCATGGACTTGAAGAACGCGCCCGTGTCGCGGGTGAATTCTTCCGCGGAAAGTGTTGCCGCAGCATCGTAGATGCGTGCATTGGCCCATCTGTTATACGCCGCTAGCATCATGAAATGCCGCTTCATGGACTTTCCTTTGACTTTGGAAGGGCAGACTATCGCGCTCTTTCTAACCACATCGGAAAGAAGCGCAAATGACCATTCTGCTCTACGACCTTGTCGGCAGCGATCCGGCGCGGCCATTCAGCCCGCATTGCTGGAAGGCGGCGATGTCGCTTGCCCATAAGGGGCTCGATTTCAAAAGCGTGCCGACACGTTTTGTCGAGGTTCCCAAGGTCGAAGACGGCGCATCGAAAACCATTCCGGTGATCCGCGACGGCGACAAGGTGGTGGCGGATTCGTTCGCTATCGCGCTCTATCTTGAAGAAGCCTATCCGGATCGGCCGACACTGTTCGGCGGTGAAGGCGGCAAGGCGATGGCGCGCTTCATCGAGCGCTGGTCGCAACTGACGCTGCATCCCTATCTCGGCGCCGCCGTGTTGATGGAAATCCACGCGCGGCAGGACGAAGCCAACAAGGCCTATTTCCGCCAAAGTCGCGAAGCGCGCTACGGCAAGACGCTGGAAGATGTGCCGGCCGGCCGCGAGAGCGGACTTGCGGCCTTCCGCGCTTCGCTCGAACCCTTGCGCAGCATGCTCACCTACCAGCCCTTCATCGGCGGGCAGACGCCGCTCTATCCCGACTACATCGTTTTTGGCGCGTTCCAGTGGGTGCGCGTCACCTCGACATTCGCTTTCCTTGCCGCCGACGATCCCGTCAAGAGCTGGCTCGAACGCTGCCTGGACCTTTACGACGGGCTCGGTCGCAGGGTCGAAGCCGCATAGGCAACAGGTTGCCATTGGGTATTGGCAAGGTGGCGGCGCGCCTGTATAGGGTCCGCCACACATTCTTTCCCCAATTTCAGAAGGACCTACCATGGCGATCGAACGCACGTTTTCGATGATCAAGCCGGACGCAACGCGCCGCAACCTCACCGGCGCCATCACCAAGATGCTGGAAGATGCCGGCCTGCGCGTCGTCGCGTCCCGCCGCGTGTGGATGAGCCGCCGCGAGGCCGAAGGCTTCTACGCCGTCCACAAGGAGCGCCCCTTCTTCGGCGAGCTGGTCGAGTTCATGTCCTCCGGCCCGACCATCGTCCAGGTGCTGGAAGGCGAGAATGCGATTGCCAAGAACCGCGAAGTGATGGGCGCCACCAACCCGGCCCAAGCGGCCGAAGGCACCATCCGCAAGGTGCACGCCCTGTCGATCGGCGAAAATTCGGTGCACGGCTCCGACGCCC
>JBARWP010000312.1:0-5766 GCA_049646905.1 Pseudaminobacter sp.
CGGTACGAGGAGGCCACTATGTGCCAGTGCCGACCGGCCGACCCCATGGACCCAGGAGATGCGGCGGACCTGAGCATCATGGGGTTTCGACTGGGACAATCCGAATATTTCCTCGTGCGGATGTCCATGTGTCCTGCATTTAAACAGTCGCGCAAGACCGCTTGGAAATCAATAGTTTCTTAACCAAGTCTTCCGAATCACTTGGGTTAAGGTAAATGGCTAACCATGCAGCCTTGACAGCGGGCCTGGGGGGATCGCGCGATCACGCCGCTTTGGCGACGACGCGGTTGCGCCCACCGGTTTTGGCCTCGTAAAGCGCGAGATCCGCACGCTTCATCAGGTCCTCCACGGTGTCGGCACCACGGCGCAGCGACGACACGCCGATGCTGATGGTTATGTCCAGCGAACGGCCGTCTTTTCCGATCACGAACGGCGTCCGTGCGATCTCGGCGCGGATGCGCTCGGCGACCTTTTCGGCGATGCCGGCATCGGTGTCGGGCATGACGATCACGAACTCCTCGCCGCCATAGCGGCAGGCAAGGTCGATGCCGCGCACATTCTTGCGCAGGCGCCGGGCAAATTCGCGCAGCACATCGTCGCCGCCGTCATGCCCGTAGGTGTCGTTGACTGTCTTGAACCGATCCAGATCGGTGATCATGACTGACAGTGAGCGACGGCGGGCAACTGCACGATCGAACAATGTGTGGAGATGGCTGTCGAGATAGCGGCGATTGTGCAGGCCGGTCAGCCCGTCGGTCACCGCCATTTCGATCGTCTGCGTGACACTGGCGCGCAGATGGTCGTTATAGCGCTTGCGCCTGACCTGCGTGCGCAGGCGTGCCGTCAATTCCTGCTGATCGATCGGCCGGACCAGATAGTCATTTACGCCAAGATCGAGCCCGCGGATGATGCGCTCCTCCTCCCCCTCGTCGGCAACCAGCATTATGGGCAGGAAGCGCGTGCGGTCGAGCGAACGCAGTTGCGAGCACAGCCGCAGCGGATCGAAATCGGCAAAGGTGGTGGATACGATCACACATTCATAAGGCTGCTCGGCCGCCTGGAAAAAGCCCTGATGCGGGTCTGTGGCAAGTTCCACATCGGCGCAGGCGCGAAGCATCTTCTGGATGCGCTCATAGGATGAAGGCCGCTCATCCACCAGCAGCACCTTGGGCATGGCATCGCCGGCCGGCAGCCTGCGGCTCAATAGTTCTTCGATGCCGATATTGCGGGTGGTGGAGGCACGTAGCCGCAACTCATCCGTCAACATCTTCAGCCGCACCAGGCTTTTCACCCGCGTCATGAGTTGCAGGTCGTTGACCGGCTTGGTCAGGAAATCGTCGGCACCCACCTCCAGCCCGCGAATCCGGTCGGACGTCTGGTCGAGCGCGGTGATCATGACGACGGGAATGTGCGAGGTAGCAGGATCGTTCTTCAACCGCCGGCAGACTTCAAACCCGTCCATATCCGGCATCATCACGTCGAGCAGCACCACATCGACCTTGCCGTTCTCGCAGGTCTCGATGGCATCGGCACCGTTGCTGGCGGTCAGCACCTCGAAATACTCGGCAAGAAGCCGCACTTCGAGCAGCTTCACATTGGCGGGAACGTCGTCGACGACGAGGATGCGCGCGGTCATGGCACTACCTGCTCTGAGAATGCGGGCGGAGAGGCATCAGGCATCGCCCAGATAGGATTTGATCGTCTCGATGAAGCGCGGCACCGAAATCGGCTTCGAAATATAGGCTTCGCAACCGCCCTGGCGGATGCGCTCTTCATCGCCCTTCATGGCGAACGCCGTGACCGCGATGACTGGTATGACGTGGAGGTCGTCATCCTCCTTCAGCCATTTCGTCACCTCCAGGCCAGACACTTCCGGAAGTTGAATGTCCATGAGGATGAGGTCCGGCCGCTCCGCGCGCGCCAGATCCAGCGCCTCGAGACCATTGCGCGTGCGCACCGTCTCATAGCCGCTTGCCTCGATCAGGTCGCGGAAGAGCTTCATATTCAGCTCGTTATCCTCGACGATCATCACCTTCTTAGCCATAGATATCCCGTCCCAACTGCCGATCGCGCCGACTGCAAGATCTATCGACGTGCCTGCCGATGGCACCAAACCCGTCGTCAGACTAACTCAAGATGATTGACGAAACGGAAACCGCCAATCCACCAGGCGCGATGTTTCTACTGTCCGGCCCCTGCCCCACCATGCTGCGATAGTCCACTGGACTCCGTCCTTCCGACGGATACGGTACGGGCGGGGTATATATCAGGGGATGGGCAGTTATGAAAATCAAAGCCGCCAGCGCGACCGTCGCGCTGGCATTTGCATTGGGTGCATGCGCAACGCCGCCGAAACAGGTTTCCTTCAAGAATTCGGAAACATACAATCTCAGCAAGGATGAAACCTGGGAAAGGCTGTTGTCGTTCTTCACCAGCCACCATGTGCAGATCAAGACCATCGAGAAGGACAGCGGTGTCATCTATGCCGAGAGATCGTCGATAGATACCACCATGGCCGATTGCGGGGAGGCACCTCTGATGGCCGAAATCGCACGGACGGGAACGCTGAATGTTTTCGTCCGGCCGAAAGGCGGGCAGACGGAGGTTACCGTCAATTCCGAGTTCAAGGTGATTCGCATGTTCGATAACCAGACCTTCACCGTAGCATGCTTCTCGACCGGCGTGCTCGAAACCTCGATCCTGGCCAGCATCCGATGAAGGCAACCGCCACATCAGGCCGCAGCGATGCCGAGGCAATCGCGATACAGGCGCTCGGCTTCATCGCGTCCGACCCGGAACTGCTGCCGCGGTTTCTCGCCCTCACCGGCATCGAAGCCGCCGAAATCAGGCAGGCGGCGCGCGAGCCGGGCTTTCTAGCCGGCGTGCTGCAATTCGTCCTGGCGCATGAGCCGACCTTGATGCGCTTTGCCGAGGAGGCCGGCATCGCACCGGCGACGGTATCGGGTGCCTTGCGGCACCTGCCCATGGGCGACGACCACCACCAGACATCGACATGAGCGACGACCCGGAAACCGCGCGGCAGATAGCCGAGCTTGCACGCGACGACCGGCCGCTGCTGGCTCTCGACGTAGATGAGGTCGTGCTCGAGTTCCTGCGGCCGCTCACCGGTTTCCTCGATGCGCAAGGCCTCGAACTCAGGGCAAAATCCTTCCACCTGCACGGCAACGTCTTCGATCGCCAGACAGGCGAGGCCGTGGAAGACGACCATGTGTCGGCGATGATGGAGCAATTCTTCCTCGTGCAGGACGAATGGCAGACGGCAGCCGAAGGTGCTGCCGAGGCACTGGCGCCGCTAGCCGACAGGGCGGAGATCGTGATGCTGACGGCCATGCCGCACCGGCATCGCGCACGACGCAGAGCCCTTCTCGACCAACTCGGTTTCCCTTACCCGCTGGTAACGACCGAACGCGCCAAGGGCCCGGCAATCCGCCAATTGCGCGGCAACCATCCGCGCGCGGTCGCCTTTGTCGATGACCTTGCCAACAATCTCGTCTCGGTGCGCACCTCGGTGGCGGATGCACATCTGTTCCATCTGATGGCGCATGCCGGTTTCCGCGCACTCATGCCACCGCTGCCGGATGGCATCGTATCGGTGCGGACCTGGCACGAAGCCGGCCCGAGGATTGCCGCTTCGCTGGGTATCTGAGACGACCCCGTCAGATCGCAAGACGCATCAGCGGCCTTCCCGGCTTGCGCTCTATCATCCGCTCGAAACCGGCCTTTTCGAACACTCTGGTTGAGCCGACGAACAGACCGATCGAACGCGAATCCTTCGACAGATCCATTGGACAGGCATCGAGAAGCCGCGCCCCGTTCTGCCGGGCGAAATCGACGCCAGCAGCAACGAGGCGGTGGGTGAGGCCATGTCCGCGCGCCTTGTAGCGGATGAAGAAGCACGAGATCGCCCAGACGGCCGGGTCTACCCCCTCTTCTGCTGCCAAGGGAGCCGAGCCCCTGCCCGCATTGTTCCACTCGGGCACGTCAACGCGCGGGCCGATCTGCATCCAGCCGGTCGCCAGATCACCCTCGAAGGCGAGCAGGCCTGGCGGCGGGCCTGATTCGATCCGGGTTCGGATGAACTGCTTGTTGCTTTCGCGATCGTTTTCCCGGCGCTTTGCCGGCGGCAACCGGAAATGCGTGCACCAGCAGCCATAGCAGGCGCCTTGTTTGCCGAACAAATCTTCGAATTGCGGCCATAGATCAGCCGTCAGCGGCACGATTTTCGATGTCATGGCTCGCCTCTGCGCATCCTGCCTTGTGGACGCCGAACGGGTAGCATAAAATTACGATGTTCTCATTATGTTCGCAGCCATGGCCGCTTCTGTCAACGATCCAAGTCAGGGTTTCTGCCGCGACTGCCTGGCATTGCAGCGCCAGATGCAGCCGCGTTGCACAGAATGCGGTAGCCCGAGGCTGGTGCGCCATGCCGAGCTTTACCGACTGCATCTGGCTCACATTGATTGCGACGCCTTCTATGCGGCGATCGAGAAACGCGACAATCCGGAACTGCGCGACAAGCCCGTCATCATCGGCGGAGGAAAGCGCGGCGTGGTTTCCACCGCCTGCTACATTGCCCGCATCAAGGGCGTTCGCTCGGCCATGCCGATGTTCAAGGCGCTGGAGGCTTGCCCGGAGGCGACGGTAATCAAACCCGACATGGAGAAATATGTCCGGGTCGGACGCGAGATTCGCGCCATGATGCAGGCACTGACACCGCTGGTCGAGCCGATCTCGATCGACGAGGCATTTCTCGACCTTGGTGGAACCGAACGCCTGCATGGAAAGCCGCCAGCGCTGGTGCTGGCGAGCTTTGCCACAGCAGTCGAACGCGAGATCGGCATCACTGTCTCGGTGGGCCTATCCTATTGCAAGTTTCTCGCCAAGGTTGCCTCTGATTTCCGCAAACCACGCGGCTTTTCGGTGATCGGGGAAACCGAAGCGGTGGGTTTTCTAGCCGAGCAGCCGGTGACGCTGATCTGGGGTGTCGGCAAGGCCTTTGCGGAAACCCTTGCTGCCGACGGCATCCGCATGATCAGCCAGTTGCAGCGCATGGAACGCGACGAGCTGATGCGGCGCTACGGCACCATGGGCGACCGGCTCTATCGCCTGTCGCGTGGCCGGGACGACCGCTGCGTGCATGCCGATCACGACGCCAAGAGCGTATCGGCCGAAACCACCTTCGATACAGATCTCGCCTCGCCCGCCGACCTGGTCCCGGTTCTGCGGGCACTATCCGAAAAGGTCTCGGCGCGGCTGAAGAAAGCCGGCATTGCCGGGCGCACCGTGGTGTTGAAACTGAAGACGCAGGACTTCAAGATCCGCACCCGCAACCGCCAGCTTGCCGACCCGACACGGCTGGCCGACCGCATTTTTCTCACCGGGCTGCAGCTTCTGGAAAAGGAAACCGACGGCACCAAATACCGGCTGCTTGGCATCGGTGTCAGCGATCTGTCGGGGGTCGACAAGGCCGACCCGCCCGACCTGATCGACGTGCAGGCGCACAAGCGCGCACTGGCCGAAGGCGCCATCGATGCGCTGCGCGACAAATTCGGGAACAAGGCGGTTGTGACCGGCTACACATTCGGCAAGGGGCATCGCGGCCGCCCTGCCCGCCCCGAAGAGGATGACGGCCCGGAGGTGCAGCACCCTTGGGAGCGGATTTAACTCTCGCCTGAAGGGCTGCGAAACCTACGACTGGCAAGGACTGCGTTTCTTCACGCCCCTCTGTCCTGCCGGACATCTCCC
>JBARWP010000313.1:0-3218 GCA_049646905.1 Pseudaminobacter sp.
GTATGGGGCGGCGCGAACCCACCCTGGTCACTTCCTGCTCCTGCAGGACGCGCAGCAGTTTCACCTGCAGATTGAGCGGCAGGTCTCCGACCTCGTCGAGCAGTATCGTCCCGCCCTCGGCGGCCTCGAACCATCCCGGCTGCTCCTTGAGGGCGCCGGTGAATGCCCCTTTCTCGTGGCCGAACAGTTCGGCTTCGGCCAACCCGCTGGTGAGCGCGCCGCAATTGACCGCAACAAAGGGACCGTTGCGCCTCCTGCTGTGAGCGTGAAGGTAGCGCGCGACCAGTTCCTTGCCCGTTCCCGTCTCGCCAAGGACCAGAACGGTGACGTCGCTGGATGCCAGACGATCCAGATCTTCCCGAAGAGCACTCGACGCGGGGTCGGCTATGATCATGGCGCAGGCTCGCGCGCCGGCCTTGAAGTCGGTATGCGCATCTTCATCGCGTGCAAACATATTCCTGTGCCTCGCGTCAGCGGCCAGAATACCGCTCGGAACAACAAGCGACGAATATGTCGGCTGCACGGATCACCGGCTCCCTGGTTGCTGCCACATGACAGCATATTCCAACGCTAAGGATACATTAAGTCTATAAAAATAGGGTACTTTTGTTTCCTGCCGGAGGCGAAAATTATGCCGTAAGCCGACCGGCTGTTGGAAAGCGCAGGCACCCGCTCCGCTCCCGTCCTGCTTTCCGCGCGTAAAACCCCGGTCTCCGCGACATGAAAGAGAGTGGCTGCGCACTCCTTCCGATGTCGGGCCGATATGCGGACCGCTGCATAAGCAGCATCCCCGGTCAGCCGATCGTCCGCCGATCGGGCGGTCGCAATGTCCGATCGACGCTCCGCTTCCCCGGCTTTCGAGGCCCCTGACGACACTTTCGCATCGGCGGCCGGACGGCTGCTGTCGATGTTGGAAACGCAACAGCCGCCAGGGCGGATTGCTGCAAAAGCAGCAGGCCGCGAAAGCATGAATATACCTAAGTATATGTATTAATTAACTTTTTGTGACTGGCACGGGAGTTGCCATGTAGTCGGCAGACCTGATTGTGCCCTAACAGCCGAGAGTGGAAGCATGGCCGTTGAAAAATCCATCGTCGTCCTGAACGGAAGCCCGCGCGCAAGTTCGCGAACCGGCCACCTGCTCGGCCGGATAACGAAAGCCCTCGCCAGGCACATCGAGGCGCCCGTTCGACACATCAATCTTGCGCAGTCGGCCCCGGCGCTGCTTTCGAGCCTTTCGCGCGAGGGTCTGACGGGCGAAGGCGAAGGCCTTCTGCGTCAGATCGAGGCGGCCGACCTTCTCGTCGTCGGCACTCCTGTCTACCGCGCCAGCTACACCGGAGCGCTCAAGCACGTTTTCGATCTCGTCGATCGAGACGCGCTTGCGGGCAAGATCGTGCTGCTCGCCGCGACCGGCGGCACGGCTCTTCACGGCCTCGTCGGCGAGCATCAGCTTCGGCCGCTGTTCGGCTTCTTCCGGGCGATCACCGTGCCCACGGTGGTCTTTGCCACGGAAACAGAGATCGACGCCATGCAGGTCTCCGAACTTCTCGAAGCGCGGATCGACCGGGCCGCGCAAGAGGCCGCACATCTTCTGTCCGCTGCCCGGATTGCGGCCGCAAGGCCGGAGCCGGCGATCGCCGTCGGCGCTTGAGCCCTTTCCGAAACCAACCGACCAAGAGAGTGGAAACCAAAAATGGCACATCTCGATAAAGCCACCCGCCCGGATGCTCCCGTCAGCTTCGCCTATTGGGTGCCGAATGTCTCCGGCGGCCTTGTAATCAGCAATATCGAGCAGCGCACGAGCTGGGACATAGATTACAACCGCAAGCTGGCGCAGATCGCGGAACGGAACGGCTTCGACTACGCATTGAGCCAGATCCGGTTCACCGCCGGCTACGGTGCGGATAACCAGCACGAGTCCGTGGCCTTCAGCCACGCCCTGCTGGCCGCCACCGAACGGCTCAAGGTCATCGCCGCCATCCTGCCCGGCCCCTGGACCCCGGCGCTTGCCGCCAAGCAGATTGCCACCATCAACCACCTGACCAACGGCCGCGTCGCGGTCAATATCGTCAGCGGCTGGTTCCGGGGCGAGTTTCTGGCGATCGGCGAGCCTTGGCTCGACCATGACGAACGCTATCGGCGCTCCGAGGAATTCATCCGCGCCCTGCGGGGTATCTGGACCGAGGACAGCTTCACCTTTGCGGGCGACTTCTACCGTTTCCGCGACTATTCGCTGAAGCCGAAACCGCTCCATCCGCAACCCGAGATATTCCAGGGGGGCTCGTCACGCGCCGCACGCGACATGGCGGCCCGTGTATCCGACTGGTACTTCACCAACGGCAACACTCCCCAGGAGATCAGGAAGCAGGTCGGCGACATCCGCGCCAAGGCGCAGGCCAACGGCCATTCGGTGCGCATCGGCGTCAATGCCTTCGCCATCGCCCGCGAGAGCGAGTCCGAAGCCCGGCGCGTGCTGGACGAGATCATCGCCAAGGCCAATCCCGAGGCGGTGCACGGGTTTGCCGATCAGGTCAGGAACGCCGGCAAGGCGTCTCCGGAAGGCGAGGGCAATTGGGCGAAGTCCAGCTTCGAGGACCTCGTCCAGTACAATGACGGCTTCCGCTCAAATCTCATCGGCACGCCCGAGCAGATCGCCGAGCGCATCCTGGAATTCAAGGAGGCGGGTGCCGACCTGATCCTGCTCGGCTTCCTGCATTTCCAGGAAGAGGTCGAATTCTTCGGCAAGCGGGTCATCCCCCTGGTGCGCGAGCTTGAGGCCGAGCGCAGCCGCTCGCTCGCCGCTGCCGAATGACCGTTGTTGCATTTCGGGCCTTGCCGGCCTCCAGCAAGCAGGAACTGTCATGACAAGCGCCAGGCTTGAAGCGGTTGCAGTCGAGAGGTTCGGCTCCATCCTTGGCGCCGGCTTCACGGCGCGGGGCGAGCAGGAAGACGCGATGGGAACTGCAGTTTCCACTGCCGGCCCGGAGCATGCCCTGGGGCTTTCCGGCATCGGCCTCTCCTTCGGTGGCGTCGCGGCGCTGACCGACGTCAGCCTGACCGTGCGTCGCGGCGAGATTTGTTCCGTCATCGGACCCAACGGCGCAGGCAAGTCGTCTCTGATCAACATCGTCAGCGGCCTCTACGCGGCCGACAGGGGCACGATCGAATTGCTGGGCCGAAGCTTCCCGCGGGTCCCGGCAAACAGGCTGGCGTCG
>JBARWP010000314.1:0-9001 GCA_049646905.1 Pseudaminobacter sp.
CCGGACCACCGTGCGCCAAGCGAGCTCCCCGGTGAACCGGCTGTGCCCCTGCGTGCCGGCCAGCGCGCGCATCGCCGACCAGACGCCATCGGCCCCCACCAGCAGTATCCCGTTTGCTTCGAACGTGCCGTCAGCCGTTTCCATGGCAGCGGTCACGCCTTGGCCGTCATGGCGCTTGTTGGTGACGGTCGCGCCTGTCGTCAGGCGGATAGCGGGGTGGTTCGTGACGGCAGCCAGCAAGGCGCCTTGCAGGTCTGCGCGATGCGCGACAAGGTAGCGGGCGCCCCACCGTGCCTGCGCGATCCGGCCGAGCGGTACACGGGCCAGTGCCGAAAGCGTTCCGGCATCGCGCAGGATCACCGCTTCCGGCTGGACGGCCATCGGCAGAAGTGCGGGGAGCACACCGAGACGATCGAGGATACGCGTGGCGTTTGGCGAAAGCTGGAGGCCGGCGCCGACTTCCTCCAGTCTCGCCGAGCGTTCGAATATCTCGACGTCGAAGCCGCGTTCGGCAAAGGCAAGGGCGGCGGTCAAGCCGGCGACGCCCGCACCGGCGATGAGGATTTTTCCCGCCGGCAATTTATCCTCCAGCGAAGAGGTCAGGCGGCCTGGATAACGTAAAGGCAGCCTTCCGGGCGTGTCTGGCCAGCCTTCAGTTCGTTGTTGAACCGATAGAGCGTCGAGCAATAGGGGCAGACTTTTTCGGAATCCGCGCCCATGTCGAGATAGACATGCGGATGGTCAAAGGGAGGATTGGCACCGACGCATTTGAATTCCTTCACGCCGATCTCGATCAAGGCGTGACCCGCATCATTCTGGAAATGGGGAATGAGACCGCCGGCCATGGGTTTCTCCTGTCGCTTCTGGCCGGGTCATAGCAGCCAGTTGCGGCATAGCCAACTCCTTTGCGCCATACTGAAATGAAACTGTCGCAAAACCCTGTCAGGAGATAATCTAAGCCGCATAAATGCAAGGAACGATCAGGCATGAACGAATTCACGCCAGTCCAAACGGTATTCACCAGTATGAGCACGGCCGACGGCAATGTCTCGGCGGGCAACCCCGACCGGTTCGTCAACCGTGAATTCTCCTGGCTCCAGTTCAATCGGCGCGTGCTGGAGGAATCGCACAACGACCGGCATCCGCTGCTGGAACGGGTGCGCTTCCTGTCGATCTCGGCCGCCAACCTGGATGAGTTCTTCATGGTGCGCGTGGCCGGGCTTGCCGGTCAGATTCGCCAGAACATCGCCATAAAGAGCCCGGACGGGCGGACGCCCGAACAACAGCTCGAACAGTTGCTCGTCGAGGTCGAGCGCCTGCAGGAAGACCAGCGCAAGAGCTTTTCGGAATTGTTGGTCCTGCTCAAGAAGGAGGGCATCGAGACGGTAGTGGGCGATGCCTTGACCAAGGATGAGAAAGCCTGGCTGGAAAACCATTTCCAGGAACAGGTGTTTCCAGTTCTGACCCCGCTTTCGATCGACCCGGCACACCCGTTTCCGTTCATTCCCAATCTCGGCTTCTCGAAGGCCTTGCAACTGCGCCATCTCAAGGATGGCGAGGAGATGACGGCGCTGCTGCGCCTGCCGACGGCCCTGAAGCGGTTCATCCGCCTGCCGGACCGGAAGGGCGTCGTGCGCTTCATTCCGATCGAAGAAACGGTGGCGCTGTTCATCGGTCACCTGTTCCCGGGTTACGAGGTAAAAGGCTCGGGGTCATTCCGTATCATTCGCGACAGCGATATCGAGGTCGAGGAGGAGGCCGAGGACCTGGTGCAGCTCTTTGAAACCGCGCTCAAGCGTCGCCGGCGCGGTTCGGTGATCCGAATCGAGTTCGATGACCAGACTCCTGACGAACTCCGGGATTTCGTCGCCGGCGAACTCGGTGTCCCATCCTCCCGCGTGAGCGTGCTGAACGGTCCCCTGGCGCTGAGCCAGATCTCGGAGATCGTGGCGGTGGCCCGTGACGACCTGAAGTTCACCCCGTACAATCCGCGTTTTCCCGAACGGGTGCGCGATCACCGCGGCGACTGCTTCGCGGCGATCCGGGAAAAGGATTTCATCGTCCATCACCCTTACGAGTCCTTCGACGTGGTGGTGCAGTTCCTGCGTCAGGCGGCGGCCGACCCGGAAGTCGTGGCAATCAAGCAGACGCTTTACCGCACCTCCAACGACAGCCCGATCGTGCGCGCGCTGGTCGATGCGGCCGAGGCCGGCAAGTCCGTGACGGCCCTGGTCGAATTGAAGGCCCGCTTCGACGAGGAGGCCAATATCCGCTGGGCCCGCGACCTCGAGCGCGCAGGCGTGCAGGTGGTGTTCGGCTTCATCGAGCTCAAGACGCACGCCAAGATGTCGCTGGTCGTTCGCCGCGAGGAGGGCAGGCTGAGCAACTATGTGCATCTGGGCACCGGCAACTACCATCCGGTCACCGCGCGCATCTATACCGACCTGTCGTTCTTCACCACCGATCCGCAGATTGCCCGCGATGTCGCCCAGCTTTTCAATTTCATCACCGGTTATGCCGAGCCGACGGATGAGATGGCGCTGGCGATGTCGCCGCTGACATTGCGCAGCCGTATCCTCAAACATATCGCCCAGGAGGTGGAGCACGCCGCAAAGGGCGAGCCGGCGCAGATCTGGATGAAGATGAATTCGCTGGTCGATCCCATCATCATAGATGCGCTTTACGATGCCAGCCGGGCAGGCGTGGAGATCGACCTTGTGGTGCGCGGCATCTGCTGCCTCAGGCCGCAGGTGCCTGGCCTGTCGGAAAATATCCGGGTCAAATCCATTGTCGGCCGGTTCCTCGAACACAGCCGCATCTACTGCTTCGGCAACGGGCACGGCCTGCCGTCGGATGACGCGATCGTCTATATCAGCTCTGCCGACCTGATGCCGCGCAACCTCGACCGGCGCGTGGAAACCATGGTGCCGATCACCAATCCGACCGTGCATGAGCAGGTTCTGGGTCAGATTATGCTGGGAAACATTATGGACAACCAGCAAAGTTTCGAAGTATTGGCTGACGGAACCTCGCGACGCGTGACGCTGGACGAGGGTGAAGAACCGTTCAACGCGCAGGAATATTTCATGACCAATCCGAGCCTGTCCGGACGGGGAGATGCGCTGAAGTCGCACGCGCCGAAGCGGATTGCGCAATTCAAGCGCCGCAAGAAAGCCGCAGCAGCAAGCGGCTCGGTCGGGTGATTTCGCAATCCCAGGGCCGACTTCAGGATCGCCGGCCGATCTCGGTCATAGACATTGGATCGAACTCGATCCGCCTGGTGGTCTATGAGGGGGTGGCTCGTTCGCCTACGGTACTGTTCAACGAAAAGATGCTTGCCGGCCTTGGGCGCGGCATCGTCTCTACGGGCAAGCTCGACCCCGAAGCCGTTACGCGCGCCATCGAGGAGTTCGGCCGCTTCCGTGCGCTTTCAGAGCAGGCCGGTGCGGCTGACCTTCACGTGATCGCAACCGCGGCCGCTCGCGAGGCCGAGAACGGCCCCGATTTCATCCGTCGCGCCGAAGACATACTGGGAACGGAGATTCGCGTTCTCAGCGGGCGCCAGGAAGCGCACTATTCGGCGCTGGGGGTCATTTCAGGCTTCCACGCTCCCGACGGCATCGCAGGCGACCTTGGCGGCGGCAGCCTGGAACTGATCGATATCCGTGGCAAGGAGATCGGCGACGGCGTGACCCTGCCGCTGGGCGGGTTGCGGCTGCAGGACATGGCGAAGAACTCGCCGCTTCTCGCCGCCAAGATCGCACGAACCGAGATCGCCCGCGCCAATCTGCTCAAGGAAGGGCGGGGCAGGGCGTTCTACGCAGTCGGTGGCACGTGGCGAAATCTTGCCCGGCTGCACATGAACATGACGAACTACCCGCTCAGCGTCATGCACCACTACCGGATGGATATCGAAAGCTCGATCGGCTTCCTGCGGCAGGTTGCCAAGAGCGACATAGGCAAGATGAAGGGCATCGACGGCGTTTCGAAGAATCGCCGCGCACTGCTGCCCTACGGTGCCGCCGTGCTGCTTGAAATCATCGCCGCGGCCAAGCCCTCGAAGATCGTGGTTTCGGCATTTGGCGTTCGCGAAGGTTTTCTCTATTCGCTGCTCACGCCCGAAGAACAACACACCGACGCGCTCATCTCGGCCGCCAAGGAGCTTGCTCTACTCCGCGCGCGCTCGGTCACGCATGCGCGTGAGCTCCTTGAGTGGACCGATCATTCCTTCGCGGCCTTCGGCATTGACGAGACCGAGGAGGAAAAGCGCTATCGTCACGCGGCCTGCCTGCTCGCCGATATCGGCTGGCGCGCGCATCCGGAATATCGCGGCACGCAATCGCTGAACATCATCGCGCATGCGTCCTTCATCGGCGTCGATCACCCGGGGCGGGCCTTTCTGGCGCTGGCCAATCTCTTCCGCCATGAGGGGGTCTTCGACGATGGGCTCGCGCCCGAGCTGCGTGCATTGGCGACACCTCGCTACGTAGAGCGGGCGCGGCTTCTGGGTGCAATGATGCGCGTCGTCTATCTGTTCTCGGCCTCGATGCCGGGTGTCATCCCGACACTGCGGTGGCAGCGACGCGACAATGATGAGCTTGCGCTGGTGATTCCGGCTGCCCACGCTGCCCTGAACGGCGAGCGCCCGGCAGGCAGGCTTGCCCAGCTTGCGCGCCTGACCGGACGCAAGCTGAGCTTTGCGGTCGAAAGCGCTGCCGCTCTTTCCAACAGCGCATAGCCGAAGGCCGGGTGGATCAGGCCGCTCTTCGGCTTACTGCGTTTTTCAGGTGCGCCTGGCGTCGATGGACAGCGACCCGGGACCGAAAGCGGCCAGCACCAGGAAACCGCCCGCCATGGCCAGGTTCTTCTGGAAATGGATGAGCTGCATGCCGTCCGCCCAATCCATATGGGCAATCAGGGCAGTCACGATGCAAAAAAGCGCGAGCGCATAGGCAGCGATACGGGTCTGGAAGCCGACCAGGACCGCGAGTCCGGCCACGAGTTCGAGCAGTCCGGCCAGCACGGCAAGGACAGTTGGTGCCGGCAGGTTGTAGCTCGCGAAATACTGTGCGGTTCCGGCAATTGCGGTCAGCTTTCCAAAGCCGGCGAGAATGAAGATGATCGACAGCAGGATGCGGCCGACAAGAACGATAGCGCTGTTGGACATGGTGATTCCCCACATTATCGACAGGGAAAGGATATCCATTTTTGGCCGGAGCGGGATGAGGAAAAAGAAGGAGCCATGCTCCGCCCCGATTCCCGGAGGCCCAATAAAATAAAAGCCCGGCGTGTGTGGCCGGGCTTTTCAAATGATGGCCTTAGATATTAGCGGCGGTTGTCGATCGACAGGGCGCCGGCGCCGAAGGCGGCGAGGATCAGCAGGCCGCCGGTGATCGAGATGTTCTTCTGGAACAGAAGCACCTGCATCTGATCGCTGAAATCCAGGTGCGCGATCGCCGTCGCGGCAAGGGTGAAGATCGCCAGTGCTATTGCGGCAAGGCGCGTCTGGAAGCCGACGAGGATGGCCAGGCCACCGAAGAGCTCAAGCAGGCCGACGACAATGGCGGTAAGCATCGGCAGCGGCAAGCCGATGCTGCCGAACCAGCCGGCGGTGCCGGCAAGGCCGGTCAGCTTGGCATAACCGGCAAGAATGAAAAGCGAGGACAGAAATACGCGCCCGACCAGGACAACGGCGGACGAAGTGGAAACGCCGGGCTTTACGACGGCGGCGGTTGAATTGGTGGACATCTGCATTCTCCGTGAGGGGGTTGGTGCCCCTCACTTAGAGAATTTCCATTGTTCACAGAAGTCAGCTTTTCAGCGACACATCGTTCATAAATTGGACTGGCTTCACTCAGCCCGGATGTGTCATCTCCTCTGGCCGCACCAGGCGGTCGTAGTCGGCCTCACTGACCAGACCCGTCTTCAGCGCTTCCTCGCGCAGCGTGGTGCCGTTCTTGTGCGCCGTCTTGGCGATCTTGGCGGCGTTGTCGTAGCCGATGGTGGGAGCGAGCGCCGTCACCAGCATCAGCGAGCGCTCCAGCGCTGCCTTGATATTGTCCTCGCGCGCCTCGATGCCGACCACGCAATTGTCGGTGAAGGAAACCGCTGCGTCGGACAGAAGCTGCACCGACTGCAGGAAATTGTAGGCCATCAGCGGGTTGTAGACGTTGAGCTCGAAATGACCCTGGCTGCCGGCGAAGGTTAGCGTGGCATGGTTGCCGAAGACCTGCGCGCAGACCTGGGTCAGTGCTTCGCACTGCGTCGGATTGACCTTGCCCGGCATGATCGACGAGCCGGGTTCATTTTCCGGCAGGGCGAGTTCGCCGAGCCCCGAGCGCGGCCCCGAGCCGAGGAAGCGGATGTCATTGGCGATCTTGAACAGCGCGGCGGCGGTCGCGTTGATCGCCCCGTGCGAAAACACCATGGAATCATGCGCCGCCAGCGCCTCGAACTTGTTGGGCGCGGACACGAAGTCGATACCGGTGATGGCAGCGATGCGCGCGGCGACCTTCTCGGCAAAGCCGACCGGCGCATTGAGCCCGGTGCCTACGGCCGTGCCGCCCTGCGCCAGTTCGCACAGGCCGGGCAGTGTCAGTTCGATTCGCTTGATCGAGGAGGCGACCTGCGCGGCATAGCCGGAAAACTCCTGGCCGAGCGTCAGCGGGGTGGCGTCCTGGGTGTGGGTGCGGCCGATCTTGACGATATGGTCGAAGGCCTTGGCTTTGGCATCCAGCGCGGCGTGCAGATGCTTGAGGGCGGGCAACAGGTCGTGAACGATGCGCTCGGCGCAGGCGATATGCATGGCCGTCGGATAGGTGTCGTTCGACGACTGGCTCATATTGACGTGGTCGTTGGGATGGACCGGCTTCTTGGACCCCATCTCACCGCCAAGCATCTCGATCGCGCGGTTCGAGATCACTTCATTGGCGTTCATGTTGGACTGGGTGCCGGACCCAGTCTGCCAGACCACCAGCGGGAAATGATCGTTGAGCTTGCCGTCGATCACTTCCTGGGCGGCCTTGACGATGGCTTCGCCCACCGCAGGGTCGAGCCGTCTCAGTTCCATATTGGCTTCGGCGGCGGCGCGTTTGACGATACCCAGCGCGCGCACCACCGAAAGCGGCTGCTTTTCCCAGCCGATCTTGAAATTGCCGAGCGAGCGTTGCGCCTGCGCGCCCCAGTAGCGATCGGCGGCAACCTCGATCGGGCCGAATGTGTCGGTTTCGGTTCTTGTCTTCGGCGTGTTCACGGCACCGTCTCCAGGAAAATCTTTGAAGGTTCGGCGACGGCCTACCGCGTTGCACCATAGGCTTCAAGCGAAGAGTGACGGGTGCACGATTCCTAATCGGTTCAAACGCCCGGAGGCTGCCGGGCGGCGATGAAGGAAGCGCAAAATCAAGATGGAAAAATAAAACGCTTCCCGCATCGCATTGAAGGATGGGGAAGCGCTTTTGTCTTCAGCTCTTCTCGTGGATTTCTCCATTTGAAATGCTTCCGACGTCCGTGAAATTCACGAGACGGGGAATGGTTCCACGCGAAGATGGATTTTTTTCGAGGCACGCCTGCGCCGAAATGAGTAGATGACCGTTACGCTGTTGAAGTCCGCTCTTGATATTTATTAGCCATGCATCCAACTAACACCCGAAAGGTAGTGGGCTGCTTTCCGTGCTGAAATCCTGTACCAGCAGTGATAGGCGGAACGGTTTGCCACCGTTAAAATGAGATTCGCAGTTGGCCAAAGCGCGGCTGCGAAAGGAAAGGTTGGATAATGACCAGATTGTCCCGGTCTCCCGGCGATACCGTTTTCGCAGTCCTCCCATTGCGTGATATCGTCGTATTCCCGCACATGATCGTGCCGCTCTTCGTCGGGCGCGAAAAATCGATCAAGGCACTCGAAGAAGTAATGGGCGCAGAAAAGCAGATCCTGCTTGCGACCCAGATGAACGCTGCCGATGACGATCCGGAACCCGACACGATTTACGAGACGGGTACGCTCGCCAATGTGCTGCAACTGCTGAAGCTGCCGGACGGCACCGTCAAGGTGCTGGTCGAAGGCACTTCGCGCGCCCAGATCACGGGCTTCACCGATCGTGATGATTTTCACGAGGCTCACGCCGTCCTGCTCACGGAGCCGGAGGAGGAGGAGATCGAGGTGGAGGCGCTTGCGCGCACCGTCATCTCCGACTTCGAGAACTATGTGAAGCTGAACAAGAAGATTTCGCCCGAAGTGGTGGGTGCGGCCAGCCAGATCGACGACTATTCCAAGCTCGCCGATACGGTAGCCTCGCATCTTGCCATCAAGATTCCGGAGAAGCAGGAAATGCTCGCCACCTTGTCGGTGCGCGAGCGGCTTGAAAAGGCCATGGGCTTCATGGAAGCCGAAATCTCCGTGTTGCAGGTGGAAAAGCGCATCCGCTCGCGCGTCAAGCGCCAGATGGAGAAGACGCAACGCGAATACTACCTCAACGAGCAGATGAAGGCGATCCAGAAGGAACTCGGCGAAGGCGAGGACGGCCGCGACGAAGTTGCCGAACTGGAAGCGCGCATCAAGAAGACGAAGCTTTCGAAGGAGGCCCGCGAGAAGGCTGAAGCCGAGCTGAAGAAGCTGCGTTCGATGTCGCCCATGTCGGCCGAATCGACCGTGGTGCGCAACTATCTCGACTGGCTGCTTTCGATCCCGTGGAGCAGGAACTCCAAGGTCAAGCAGGACCTCGACTATGCACAGGAAGTGCTGGATGCCGATCATTTCGGCCTCGACAAGGTCAAGGACCGGATCGTGGAGTATCTGGCCGTCCAAAGCCGCCAGAAGAAGCTGAAAGGCCCGATCCTGTGCCTCGTCGGCCCTCCCGGCGTCGGCAAGACCTCGCTCGGCAAGTCGATCGCGAAGGCGACCGGCCGTGAGTTCGTGCGCATGGCGCTTGGCGGCGTGCGCGACGAGGCCGAGATCCGCGGTCACCGGCGCACCTATATCGGCTCGATGCCCGGCAAGGTCATCCAG
>JBARWP010000315.1:0-5826 GCA_049646905.1 Pseudaminobacter sp.
GGCTCCAGCCACCTCGTCGTCAGCCGGCCGATCGTGGCATCGGTTGACAGGCGGGCCGCCGCACAAGCTATCCTTGCCGATATGGAGCAGGCGTGAGCTGCCGTCGGACAGGAAACACCAAAGGAGATCAGAATGGCCAAGGGATACTGGATTGCTCACGTCGACGTGCGCGATCCTGAGGGATACAAGGACTATGTCGCCACGGCAAAGCCGGCTTTCGAGCGCTTCGGCGCCAAGTTTTTGGCACGCGGCGGCGCCCATGAACTGGTCGAAGGCCCGGGCCGCGCCCGCAATGTGGTCATCGAATTCGAAACGATGGCGGCAGCGCGCGACTGCTACAATTCTCCAGAATACCAGGCCGCTAAACTCATCCGCCAGAAATTCGCCGACGGCGAGATCGTGCTGGTCGAAGGGTCCTGACCCGATCCCGACGCTTGATCCAGGGAAGGCGTCATGATGCCTTCCAACCTGGAGCGCCATGCGTCCAACTGGACGCACAAAGGACGCTCCAACATTTCGACTGAGCATCGGGATATTCCGAAAAACGGTAGCCGCTTTTCGGCACGATGCTCCAGGCAGCGAATACGCCGCAAGGTCCAAAGCTGTAGCTGGCGTCATATTTTTGGAACGAATTTTCAACGCCTTGGACCAAAGTATGAGCGTATTTCACGCGGTATGAGGCATTGCGCCGCAGCAAAACTGCGTTAACTTCGCTGCCCTGGGCGGGAATGGAGACCGGCCTGACCTGATTCGGCCGGAGAAATCGTCAAATGTTCTACCAGCTTTATGAGATGAACCATGCAGCCCTTCAGCCGGCGCGCGCCTATGCCGATGCGGTGCGGTTCTTCTATTCGAATCCTCTGAACCCCTTCTCGCATACGCAGTGGGGTCGCTCCATCGCCGCGACGGCAGAGCTTTTCGAGCGCACGACGCGGCGTTACGGCAAGCCGAGTTTCGACCTGCCGCACACCATCGTCGATGGAAAGACGGTTCCAGTTGCGGAAAAGACCGTGTGGTCGCAGCCTTTCTGCAACCTCCTGCGTTTCGAGCGGGCCTTGCCGGCGGCACGGCGGCCCGACCCGAAGCTTCTGATCGTTGCGCCGATGTCGGGCCACTACGCCACGCTTCTGCGCGGCACGGTGGAGGCGATGATGCCGCATGCGGACGTCTACATCACCGACTGGGTCGATGCCCGGATGGTGCCGGTTGCCAAAGGCACATTCAACCTCGACGACTACATCGACTATGTCATCGGCATGCTGCATGCGCTCGGGCCGGACACGCATGTGATGGCGGTGTGCCAGCCTTCGGTGCCGGTGCTTGCCGCGGCAGCGGTCATGGAGGCGCGCGGCGACCGGTTTGCCCCCGCGACCATGACGCTAATGGGAGGCCCCATCGATACCCGCCGCAATCCGACAGCGGTCAATGCTCTTGCCAAGGAAAAGGACCTCGACTGGTTCCGCGACAATGTCATCATGCCCGCACCCTGGCCGACACCGGGCTTCGGCCGCAGCGTCTATCCGGGCTTCCTGCAATTGTCGGGCTTCATGAGCATGAACCTCGACCGCCACATCATCGCCCACAAGGACTTCTTCATGCATCTGGTGCGGCATGATGGCGACGGCGCCGAAAAGCACCGCGACTTCTACGACGAGTATCTCGCGGTGATGGATCTCACCGCGGAATTCTACCTGCAGACGGTGGACACCGTCTTCATTCGCCACGCGCTTCCCAAGGGACAGATGACGCATCGCGGCGACGCCGTCGACCCGACCGCCATCCACAATGTCGCGCTGCTGACCGTAGAGGGCGAGAACGACGACATATCCGGCCTCGGCCAGACCCAGGCCGCGCATGACCTGTGCGTGAACATCCCCGAGAGCCGGCGAGCCCACTACATGCAGCCGCGGGTGGGCCATTACGGCGTGTTCAACGGCTCGCGGTTCCGTGCCGAGATCGTCCCGCGCATCGTCAACTTCATGTCCCTGCACGGCCGCGAAAATGCAGCACGGCCACGGCCACGCCTGGTTCGTTCCGCAAGGGCCTGAGCCAAACAGGCCATTGCGGGCGCCGCAGAAGCCTTATCTTCCCTGGAGAACGCGGATGATCGCGGGCGTGACCTGGCCGCGCGATGCCGCATTGATGTCGGCATGCGACAGACGGCCGGAGGTTATGCCGCGCGTCAGCCTCGAGCAGTAGGTACGCGGCGTATTTTTCACCGACACGTTCATCACCTTCGCGATGGCCTGCCTCGTGGCCAGCGGCTTGCGCGAGATATTCCTGGTGCAGGTATTCACGAAGTCGCTGCGAACTCCGGGGCTTCCCTTCAAGGCCTCACGACTGGCGGCGTAGTTGGTCGACGACACGCCGCAACCTGCGAGCAAAATCGCAGCCGACATCATCCATACCGACATGGAACAAAACTTCATCAACAGTGCCTCCTCTTCTTCTGAATCAGCCGCCGCGGGCCGCATCTCCTCGCAGCGGGTCACCTCCCTCATCTGCCCCGGCATGACGCCGGCTGTTTCCGGACCAGCCTCATCGGCACGATTTGTAGCGGCCGATGAGGTCATCCCTCCGTTCCAGGCAGGAGGAGCGATAGAATAGATAAGTCCGCCCTGAACATCCCCTTGTCTTCAGCAATGGATGGACATCATAAATACGGACTGCGGTCTTACAACCCCAAAGACCCATCCGGCCGATGCGATGGCGGTCCCGGTAAGATGTACTTGCTTACTTGCCTGCCTGGGCTAGCTAGTGGCGAACTAGAATCGCCCGACATCGCTGAAGGCGATGGCCTTGCGGATGACGGCAACGAATTCGCTTCCGGCAATCCCGTGCTCCCCGCTATTGTCGATGGTGACGACGCCCGGCCCGGCAATGGCGAGGTCGGCCGCACGCGCCAGCCGCGCCAGCACCTCGCCGCGCGATTCACGCCCTCTCCTGGCCAGCCGCTCGGCCAGGATTTCCGGCCTCGCAACGACCTCCACGACAACGACATTCTCGTAGCGCGCGCGCAGGGCCGGAAGGGCGGTGCGCGACCCGTTGGCGATCACGATGCGGCCAGCGGCAATCGCGGCATCGACATCGGCCGGGATGCCGTATTTGAGCCCATGCGCCTCCCAGGTCAGCGCGAAGGCGCCTGCGGCGGCCGCTTCGGCAAAGGCCGCTTCATCGAGCGTGTCGTGATGCTCGCTCGTGCCGTCGCAAGGCCTGGTGATGACCCGGCGGACGAAGCGCACATCGCCGTCCTCGCCGAGATGTTCACGCGCATAGGCGATCACCGTGTCCTTGCCCGCACCGCTCGGGCCGACCACGGCGACGAAGACCCCGTTGCGGATCGGATGGATCGTATTTTCCTGCTCGCGTTCAATCAGTGCCGAAACCATCATGCCACCCTGCGCTCCTCGCGCGACACGGCCAGGAGGGAGCTGGAGGCGATACTGGCCGCCATCCGGACAGGGGTCACTATCGTCGCAGATGTCATCTCAGGCAATCCTTCTATCCGTGGAGCGGCCAAGTGCATGATAGGAGTGGACCGTGAAAGGAGCGCCCGGCTCCGGTTCGACGAACAGGGCCAGCCCATCGACGGCGAAGGGTTGGGCAAGCACCTGTGCGAATATTTCTTCTATCGCGGCGCGCAAGCGCAGGCCTTCCTCCGCCGAAACGCGGCCGGTCAGCGTCATGTGAAAGCGAAAGCTGTCGAACACATACGGATAGCCCCACTGGCACAGGTTGCGCACCTCCCCCGGGCTCAGCGCATCGGGATTGCGGCGCGCGATCTCCTCTTCGGTGAGCGGGGCACGGAAGCGGTCGAACGCGGCCACTATATCGCCCGCGAAACGATCGAGCGCAGGTGACGGTGCCTCCGGGACCAAGGCGAGGAAGCCATCGATCTGCCTGACGACCAGGTGCGGCAGGACAACCGGCAAGGTGGATGCCGCGTGGGCAGCCAGGGCCTGGCAGAGCTGATCTTCGCTCGCCGTCTCAGCAAGCTGGAAGGGGGCCTTCAGCGTTGCATGGAAGCCGTAGCGCCGTGCCGCAGCGGTGTGGAAGGCAACTTCCGCGGCGGTGAGCGTACCGACGGCCACCGCAGGCGTGACCACGCCCGTGAATGGGTTGCGGCCAAGCCAGCCTGCCGCCGTGCGGGTCAGCGCATCGTCAGGCGCCGGGGTGTAATAAATCGCGTAACGCATCCAAAACCTCATCAGCCTCGATGCAATATGTGATTCACACGACGGTTTGACGAAGCCCGATGATTATTTATCCGGCGTCGGAACCCTCCGCCTACGCCTCACGCCTAAGTGACCCCGGACGGGATAGCCTGTAGATTGACCACCCTTCCCAACAATGCTCAATCTAGCCAAAACCGAATGGGGATATGGATGAAAACGTTGCTTGCGGCCGTTGTGGCGCTGATGGGCATGGTTCTTCAGGCGGCCGCTGAACCTGATGCGGCGAAATGGGATGCGGTCCTGGCCGAAGCAAGAGGCGAGACGGTCTATTTCAATGCCTGGGGCGGGGCCGAGAACATCAACGCCTATCTGGAGTGGACCGCCGGCGAGATGCAGAAGCGCTTCGGCGTCAAGCTCGTGCATGTCAAGCTGGACGACACCACCAACGCGGTTGCCAAGGTGGTCGCGGAAAAGGCCGCGGGGCGTAACGAGGAGGGCACGGTCGATCTCATCTGGATCAATGGCGAGAACTTCGCCTCGATGAAGGCACAAGGCCTGCTGTTCTCGCCCGGCTGGGCCGAAAAGCTGCCGAGCTGGAAATTCGTCGACGTCGAGAACAAGCCGACGATCCGCACGGACTTCACCATTCCTGTCGAGGGGCTGGAAAGCCCGTGGGGCATGGCCAAGCTCGTCTTCTTCTACGATTCGGCCAGGACGGAAGCCGCCAGCCTGCCGAAATCGGCCAAGGCGCTGCTGGAATGGGCCAAACAGAATCCCGGCCGCTTCTCCTATCCGCAGCCTCCGGACTTCATCGGATCGTCCTTCCTCAAGCAGGTTCTGGCCGAACTCGTCACCGATCGATCCGCCCTGCAGAAGCCGGTCGACGAGGCGACATTCGCACAGCTGACCGAACCGCTCTTTGCTTATCTCGACGAGCTCAATCCGCTGCTTTGGCGCAGCGGCCGGGCGTTCCCGAAAAACTATCCGGACATGAAGCAGCTTCTGGCCGATGGCGAGCTTGCCATCATCTTCGCCTTCAACCCGTCCGAGGCCTCCAGCGCCATCGCCAATGGCGAATTGCCCGATACGGTGCGCTCATTCGTTTTTCCGGCCGGCACGCTTGCCAACACGCATTTCCTCGCCATTCCCTACAATGCGGCTGCCAAGGCGGGCGCATTGGTGCTTGCCGACTTCCTGCTTTCGCCGGAAGCACAGGCGCGCAAGCAGGACCCGAAGGTCTGGGGCGACCCGACGGTGCTTGCCATGGCAAAGCTCGATGCCGAGGACAAGGCGCGCTTCGATGCGCTCGACCTCGGCATCGCCACGCTGAAGCCCGACGAACTGGGGCCTGCCATCGACGAGCCGCACCCGAGCTGGATGGAACGGCTCGAGAAAGAGTGGAGAAACCGCTACGGCGTAGCGAATTGAGCCCATGGCCGGGATGAGGCAGGCGTATCGCAACAGCCGCAGATGCTAGCCCGCCTCGGCCCGCCACTGGCGACCCTCCTGCTCACAGTCCCGATCCTGGCCGGACTTGTCGGCACTCTGCTGCCGGCCTTCGGCTATTTGCCGGCCCTCGGCGGGGTATCGTTCACGCTCGACCACTTCGCGGAACTCGCCGGCCGGCCGGCAATGCTGCGCTCCTCCCTGC
>JBARWP010000316.1:0-2173 GCA_049646905.1 Pseudaminobacter sp.
ATGATTAGAACCGGAAATGAGTATCGGGATTCGCTCCGGGACGGCCGGCGGATCTGGATCAACGGGGAGCGTGTCCAGGATGTGACGAGGCACCCGATGTTCAAGCCGATCGTCGACATCCGGGCACGGATCTACGACATGGCGCATGATGCGCAATACAGGTCTGTGATGAGCTACGAGGAGGGCGGGGAGCGTTTTGCGATCGGTCTGAAGCTGCCGCATACGCAGCAGGACTGGCACGACAAGCGGCTTGCCACGGATACGGTTCTCGACGAGGTCAAGGGCATCGTCACGCGGGTGGGCGACGAGACCGTGGGGGAGATGTGGTCGCTGTTCGACGGCCGCGACATGCTCAACGAGGTCGATCCGCGCTTTGCCGAGAACATCGAGCGCCACATCGATACCGTGCTGCGCAACGATCCGTTCCACGTGTCGGCCAACACCGACCCGAAGGGCGACCGCTCGAAGCGCCCGCAGGACCAGGACCCGGACATGCTCCTGCATGTGGTCAAGGAGACGGATGCCGGCATCATCGTGCGCGGCGCCAAATACGAGACCGCGGCGGCCTATGCCAACCAGGCCTTCACCAAGCCGACGATCGCCAACTGGGGCGACGAGAAGCTGTCGGACTATGCGGTCGGCTTCATCTGCGACTTCTCCTCGCCGAACCTGCGCTTCATCGCGCGCACCGGCTTTGCGGGCCGCGCGCCGGCGGAGGACTACCCGCTGGCCAACCGGGTCGACGAGATCGACGCGCTGGTGATCTATGACGACGTGCTGATCCCGTGGGAGAACGTGCTGTTTTACCAGTACACCAGGGCGGCCCAGTTCATCCGCTCGACGCTGCACCGCTATTCGGCCTTCGCCTTCGTGCAGCGCAACCTGAAGCTCGCCGACCTGATGATCGGGGCGGCGCTGTGGAACGTGCGCCAGACGGGCCTGGAAAAGCAGCCCGCGGTCCAGGAAAAGCTTGCCACGCTGGCCTGCTACCGCGAGGGCATCAACGCCCACCTGACGGCGGCGATCGCCAATGCCGAGCGCAGCCCGGCGGGCCTCTTGATGCCCAACCAGTCGCTGCTGATGACCGGCCGCGTGCTCGCCTGCTCGCAGTTGCACAACATGATGCACCTGGCGCGCGAACTGTGCGGCGGCCAGATCTGCATCACGCCGGATGTCGCCAGCTTCCGCGACCCGGAGGCGGGTCCGTGGCTGAACAAATACTATACGCTGAACGACAACTGGCAGGCCGAGGACCGGCGCAAGCTTCTCGCCTTCGCGCGCGACCTGCTGAACTCCGACTATGCCGGCCACCGGGTCACCTTCCAGCTCTTCGCGCAGGCCCCGCCCTTCGCGCATCTGGCGGCCGTCTACAACAATTTCGACTGGAGCGAGCCGCTTCGCTACACCAAGGAAGCCGCCGGCCTGTCCGAGCGCATCTACGGTGCGCAAAAGCAGCCGGCCGTCGCGAAATAACCCCCGCTTGCCTGTGCGCGCCGCCCCGGGCGGGCGCACAGGCGGCCCTTTTTTCCAGGGAAAGAACCTTAGCTCATGATTCACAAGCGTCTTCGGCCCTTCAACACGCGTGAGACCTATCCGGAGCAGAAGCTCGACAACGACCTGTCGCAAGGCGTGGTCGCCCGCGGCACGATGGTCTTCCTGCGCGGGCAGGTCTCGCAGGACCTGGACACCCGCGAATGCCTGCATGTGGGCGATGCCGGCGCCCAGACCGCCAAGACCATGCAGAACATCAAGATGCTGCTGGAGGAAGCCGGCAGCGAGATGGGCCATATCTGCCGCATCGTCGTCTATGTCACCGACATCCGCTACCGCGAGGCGGTCTACCAGGAGATGGGCAAGTGGCTGAAGGGCGTGTTCCCCTGCTCGACCGGCCTTGTGGTGCCCGCGCTGGCGCGGCCGGAATGGGTGGTGGAGATCGAGGTGACGGCCGTCATCCCCGACGCGGCCTGAGGGGAGGGCCGGCGACGTGACCTTCTCGATCTCAGCACGCTGCGCGGCAACCGGCATGTTCGGCATCGCCGTCTCCTCGTCCAGCCCGTGCGTTGCGGCGCGCTGCGCCCATGCGCGCGCCGGCGTCGGCGTCGTGGCGACCCAGAACATCACCGACCCGACGCTGGGGCCGCGCGGGCTCGACCTGATGGCGTCGGGCCTGAGC
>JBARWP010000317.1:0-4502 GCA_049646905.1 Pseudaminobacter sp.
CGACCCTCAAGGCCTTCCGCGACCGCCTCGTCGCAAAAGGCAAGCCGAAGATCGTCGCCCTCGTCGCCACCATGCGCAAGCTGCTCACGATCCTCAACGCCATGATCCGTGATCAAAAACATTGGAGGCCTGCTTGAAAACCAAGACAGTCGCTCTCCCCCTCGCAGGGAGAGGGGGGCGTCAGCGTTGCGGATGGCTCTTCCTCTCCCCCGTCGAGCGGGGGAGAGGGGGTTTGCAAAGAAAACCGGTGAGGGGGTCGAATTCCACACGCAATTCCCTTGCCATATGGTGGGAGCACGCTGCCTTATTCGCCGACCTCGCCCGGCAGGCTGAGATCGCCCGACGCGACGTCGAAGACATCAACGACGCATAGCAGCGGCGCGTGGACATCGGCATTCACGCGCAGACCGGCGGTGACACCATCATATTTCGCCGCCTTCACCGCCGAGATATCCTCGAATGGTACACGAAGCTCGACCGTGTCGCCGTCCAGTGCCGGTTCCCAGCCGGGGCTGTCGATCAGCAGCGGCAGGCCCGGCCAAGTCTTGGGCAGGTTCGGCTTGGCGCCTTCGGGAATGTCGATCACCTTGAGCGCGCCGGCACCGCAGGCATCGTCGGGTCCCAGCACGACCCAGTGGCTGTGCCACAGATCACCGTCATTCTTCGGGTCGCCATCGCCGTTCTCGTCGTAAAGCGGCGTGTCATCGAAATCCGGATGCGCCGTGACCGTCATGGCGAGGATGCCCGCCCCCTTGTCGAAGCCGACCTGGGCCGGATCGATGCTGGTCGGCCAGACATAGGCGAACACTTCCGAACCGGCGAGCTTTCCCACCGCGCTCGGCCTGGTTTCGCCCGCCTTGCCCGACACCGCCATGTGGAACACCGCTTCCGATCCCTCGGTCGTGATCCTGGCATGGACGATGTCGAAATCGGCCACCTCGGCATTGCCGGCCTTGGCTTCGATCCCGTCGGAATGGGCGAAAGCCGGCTGGGCCGAAAGGCCGGCCAGCAGGCACAGGCCGGCTCCAGCCGCCGCAATAGACAGACGGCCCATCAGGCGCCTCCCGCAAGTTCGCTCAGCGGCGCGCCGAAATTGATGTGATAGGGCTGGCCGTCGACAACGAAGGCCGGAACGGATTTGACACCGGAAGCCGCAGCTTCCGCAATCCGCTCGGGCGATTGGCCGAGATGGACGATCTCGACCTTATAGGCCGAGGGATTGAGCGCGTAAGCGAAACGTTGTTCGGCGTCCACGCAGACCGAACAGCCTGCATGGTAAAAGACAGCTTTTTGTGGCATGGTTGAAGGGCTCCTTTCTTTCCCAAGAGAGCTTGAGCAAAAAGAGTGCCTCGCTCATTGCCGTGGGCGGGGCACTCGTTCATTCCGCCGGACCGGGCCGGGCGCGACCACTCGCAACCTTGCCGACGTTCCGGCGTCCGCGTGGTCGTTACAGTCGAGGCGCAGCGAAGCGTCCCCGAATGCCGCGTCCACGAAGGCGCAGTGATGCGGCTTGGCCGCATCGGAATGTTTGTAGGGCTGGAAGAAGCGGCAGGTCAGGCATAGCCGCTGCGGCTCGATCGCGCCCGCCTCCTGCAGTTCCAGGATGATCTTCGACAAAGCGCGCCGCATGCCCGCGCTTTCCTCTTCATCCAGCGCCTCCACTGCCTTTGCGAGCGGCACCGGTGACGCCGACATGCGTGCGGCCAGCGCCCTGCCTTCCTGCGTCAGCCGGACCTGGGTTGCCCGCCCGTCGGCCGGATCGGCCTGCCGGAGCACGAGGCGCTTGCGTTCAAGCGCAGCAATGACATCGCTCGCCGTGGCCTGCGTGACACCTAGCAGCTTGGCCAGCACCGTGACGCGGTTCGGCCCCCTGTTTTCCAGCAGGGACAGGCAGGCGCCTTGCGTCGGCGTGAGACCCAGCGGCTCGGCATTGCGCCAGCCCGACATGCGCAGGAACGACGCCACCTGCGCAAGGCCCGCCACTATCTGGGCGCTATCGTCTCGTTCGATCTCCATTAAGTTTTCATAGGACTCCTATGCAAATGAGTCAAGCGGGGACGCGCCGTAACTTTCGCAGACCGGCCTACGGCAGATCAGACGTGCTGGCCGCCATTGATGTGGATTTCCGAGCCGGTCACATAGGAGGCCTGGCTGGAGCACAGGAAGAAGATGATGTCGGCCACTTCCGACGTCGATCCGAGGCGCCGCAGCGGCAAGGTCTCGACCATCTTCTCCGTGCCCGGCGACAGGATCGCGGTATCGATTTCGCCCGGTGCGATGGCGTTGACGCGAATGCCGTGCGGGCCGAAATCATGCGCCATTTCCCGCGTCAGCGAGCCAAGGGCGGCCTTCGAGGTGGCATAAGAGGTGCCCGCGAAGGGATGCACGCGCGTGCCGGCGATCGAGGTGACGTTGACGATCGAGCCCTGCCCCGCGACCAGTTCCTTGAACAATCCGCGTGCCAGCATGATGGGGGCGAAGAAATTCACCTGGAAGACGTCGCGCCAGACATGCATCGGCGTGTCGATCGAGTTCATCCTTGTGCCGTCCTTCAGCTTGGGCGAGATGCCGGCATTGTTGACCAGCGCGTGAAGCTGGCCGCCATGCGGCTCAAGCCGGCGCCTGATCTCGGATACGGCCATGCCAACATCCTCCGGGTCGGCAAGATCGACCTTGATGTGGTCCTCAGGCCCAGCCGGCCAGGGGCAGTCCTCGGCGAAGGCCTGGCGCGAGCAGGTGATCACGCGCCAGCCCTCGCGGGAAAAGCGCTTCACGGTCGCATGGCCGATGCCCCGGCTGGCGCCGGTGAGCACAATCGTCTTTCGCGTATCTGTGGCAGTCATGATCGTGGTGTCCAGCGCCTCGTCTCGAGCGCTATGTAGCGGATGCGGACCGCACTTGCGAGGGGGATCTACGCCTGCGGATCAATTGCCCATGATCACGTCGAGGATGGAGGTCTCGCGCCGGACCGCTGGCCCACCGACATCGGCCGGCGGCACCGGGCGATGGATCGAGGCCGTCGGCAGCTCCTGCGGGGCTGGCATGAACCCGCCGGCCGTATCGACCGGATCGATCTGGGTCGGCCGGTCAGGGTTGGCCGGAAGCAAGGCCGGCCTGTCGGCATTCACCATTGGCACGCCGGTGTCATAGTCGGGCTCCGCAGGCGGCATGGACTTCCACGTTCCCGGCAGCGGCGCCACCGGCACGCCTTCATGCGCGGCCACCATGAATTCGTGCCAGGCCTGTGCCGGCAGGGCACCGCCCGTCACTTTCTTCATCGGCTTGCCGTCGTCATTGCCGAACCACACGCCGGTGGTCAGGTTGGCGGTGTAGCCGACGAACCAGGCATCGCGCGAATTCTGGCTGGTGCCGGTCTTGCCGGCGGCGGGCCAGGCAAACGCCGCCTTCCGCGCGGTTCCGGTTTCCACGGTGCCGGTCATCATCGCATTCATCATGCCGATGATTTCGGGACGTGCCACGCGCGGTGTCGCACCGCCCGTATGTTCGTAGAGCACCTCGCCTGAGGTCGTCGTCACGCGCTGGACGAAATGCACCTCCGGCCGGTAGCCGCCATTGGCGAAGGGCACATAGGCGGCGGTCAGTTCCAGCGGCGTCACCTCCGAGGTGCCCAGCGCAAGCGAGACATTGGCCTGCAGGGTCGATTCGATGCCCATGCGCTGCGCGACCTCGATCACCGCGGCGGGGCCGACCTCCATGGTTAGCTGCGCGGCCACCGAGTTCAGCGACTTGGCCAGCGCGGTCGAAAGCGTGACCTTGCCGTAATATTTGCCGTTGTAGTTCTCGGGCTTCCATTTGCCGATGCGGATCGGCGCATCGTTGCGCACGCTGTCGGGCGTGCGGCCCTGCTCCAGCGCAGCCAGGAACACGAAGGGCTTGAAGGCCGACCCCGGCTGGCGGCGCGCTTCGGCGGCGCGGTCGAACTGGCTGTTGGCATAGTCGTAGCCGCCCACCATCGCGCGTACCGCGCCGGAATTGTCGATCGACACCAGCGCGCCCTGGCTGACATCTAGCTTGCCGCCCTGCTCGTCGATAAGACGGCGGATAGAGTTCTCGGCAAGTTTCTGCAGGGTCAGGTCGACCGTGGTGTCGACGATGATGTCGCTGCGCACATCGCCGATCAGGCTCGGCAGTTCTTCCATGATGCGGTCGGCGACATAATGCTCCGAGCCGGTCCAATAGGCGGAGGCGCGGGTTGCCGGCGCGCTCATCGCCATGGTCAGTTCCTTTTCGCCGATCATGCCCTCGTCGCGCATGGCGGCCAGAACGAGCTGTGCCCGGTCTTCCGCAGCCTTGGGGTCGCGCGCCGGCGACAGCCGCGAGGGCGCCTTGAGCAATCCGGCCAGCAAGGCGGCCTCGGCCAGGGTCACGTCACGCGCGGACTTGCCGAAATAGCGGCGCGACGCCGCCTCGACGCCATAGGCGCCCGAGCCGAAATAGACCCGGTTGAGATACATTTCGAGGATCTGGTCCTTGCTGTGCTT
>JBARWP010000318.1:0-9174 GCA_049646905.1 Pseudaminobacter sp.
ACGTCGCTCGACCAGGCCGGGCCGCTCGCGCGTGATGTGCATGACGCCGCGATCCTGCTCAAGTCGATGGCCTCGGTCGATCAGAAGGACACGACCTCGGTCGACCGGCTGGTTCCGGACTATGAGGCGGCGATCGGCAGGTCGGTGAAGGGCATGAAGGTGGGCATTCCGCGTGAATACCGCGTGGACGGCATGCCGCAGGAGATCGAGACGCTCTGGCAGAAGGGCATTGCCTGGCTGAAGGAGGCCGGGGCCGAGATCGTCGAAATCTCGCTGCCGCACACGAAATATGCCTTGCCGGCCTATTACATCGTCGCGCCGGCGGAAGCGTCCTCCAACCTCGCCCGCTATGATGGCGTGCGCTACGGCCTGCGCGTTCCGGGCAAGGACATTGCCGATATGTATGAGCAGACCCGTGCCGCCGGTTTCGGCCGCGAGGTCAAGCGGCGTATCATGATCGGCACCTATGTCCTCTCGGCCGGCTATTACGACGCCTATTACCTGCAGGCGCAGAAGGTGCGCACGCTGATCAAGAAGGATTTCGAGGACGTATTTGCCGCCGGGGTCGACGTCATCCTGACGCCCGCCACGCCCTCGGCGGCGTTCGGTGTGGCTGACGAGGAGATGGCGGCCGATCCGGTGAAAATGTATCTCAACGACATCTTCACCGTGACCGTGAACATGGCCGGGCTGCCTGGCATCGCCGTGCCGGCTGGTCTCGACGAGCGCGGCCTGCCGCTGGGACTTCAGCTCATCGGCCGGCCCTTCGATGAGGAAACCCTGTTCCAGACGGCCCATGTCATCGAGCAGGCGGCGGGACGGTTCGAGCCGACGAAATGGTGGTAGCGGTCATTCGTCACCGATGATTAGAGCATCGGACCGAAAAGTGGCATCCGGTTTTCGGATTATTCCGATGCTCAACCAAGGGCTGGAGCGTCCTTTGTGCGTCCAGTTGGACGCACGACGTTCTAGGTAACAGGATGTTCTTCTATCTTTCCAAGATTTTCTGGTTCTTTATTCAACCGTTGAATCTAGCACTTTTTCTGCTGCTGATCGGCATTGTCGCCCTGTTTTTGGGCCGAAAGCGCCTGTCGCTGGCAACCTCATCAGGCGCATTCCTTATCCTTGCACTCGGCGTCTGGACTTCGCTGGGCGCGCTGATGCTCAATCCGCTCGAAGAACGGTTTCAGCGCCCGGTCTTACCCGAACGCGTCGACGGCATCGTGCTGCTCGGCGGCGGCCTGGAAGGCGCCATCAACCTCGCCCGTGGTGGCTATGAACTCAATTCCGGCGGCGACCGGCTGGTCGAAACGGCGGTGCTGGCCCGGCGCTTTCCCGATGCCCGCATCGTTATCTCGGGCGGCACCGGCACGCTGGTCCTTGAGGGGGAAGGCGATGCGGATACCGCGCCGCGCCTCCTGTCGGCGCTCGGGGTCGCGTCGGAGCGGCTGGTGCTCGAGAACAAATCGCGCAATACCTTCGAGAATGCGCAATTCACCAAGGCGCTGGTTTCGCCGAAGCCAGGTGAAACCTGGCTGCTGGTGACTTCCGCCTTCCATATGCCCCGGTCGATGGCTCTGTTCCGCAAGGCGGACTTCACCGTCCTGCCATGGCCGGTGGACTACCGCACGTCCGGTGTCGAAGGGATCGGGTTTGCCCGCGACAATCCGGTCGATTCGCTGCGCAACATGACTACGGCGATCCGAGAATGGATCGGGCTGGTGGCTTATTGGGTTTCCGGACGTATCGAGACGCCCTTTCCCGGTCCGGCATGACCGGGGGCGGTGACACAGTCCGGTCACATGCGTTACGTGACCGTTAATGCGTGTGCCCGGATAAATGTCTGATTTTATTAAAGTCAGATCCGTAGCCGCATGGCAGCTATGCGAAATCTGCCTTGCTTTTGCCTTTTTCGCAGTTGCGAAGAGGCACGTAAAGGCGTATCCAGCAGACCCTCTGCGAATAAGGAGAAGCAGCGCCAAGCTGCTCTCGCATGACTACGGGATTTGATGGAAATCATGGACGAAAGCGTTCAGAAATCCTGCTGGAGCCTCACGGCGAAGGCGGTGATCGGGATTGCAGGCCTTATCCTTCTGGTTTGGCTGGTTGGCGGTTCCGAGACGTCGGCGATGCTCGCCGCAAACTGAATTTACGACGTATCTAATTGCTGAAAAGGACATGGAACCCGCTCCGTGTCCTTTTCGCTTTGTGGCCTTTCGAAAAAATGTCGCCGGCAAGGCACCCGAAGTCGGCAAGGGTCGAGCCCGGTCTGCTAAATACCCACAATCTTCCCTAAATATGCGATAGGAGTCGCATTGCGTTTGGAGGCTCGTCGGACGTGTTTCTGTCGGTATTCGACCTGTTCAAGATTGGCATCGGGCCGTCGAGTTCTCATACGATGGGGCCTATGACGGCGGCCGCCCGCTTCCTGAAGGAAATTCTGGACGATGACTGGCCGCGACCTGTTGGGGCCAAGGTCGATCGTCTTGCCGCCAGCCTGCACGGCTCGCTTGCATACACCGGTGTCGGGCACGGCACCGACCGGGCCGTTATCCTCGGTCTCGCTGGGTTTATTCCGACGACTGTCGATCCCGACCGCTCGGATGCGATCATCGAACGGATCATGGCAGACAAGCGCACCCAGCCGCCGGGCCATCCGTCCTATCGCTTCGATCCGGCGACCGATCTCGTGCTCGACAAGAAGACGCCGCTGCTGGGGCACGCCAACGGCATGGCGTTCTATGCCTACGATGCCGACGACAGGCTCTTATTGAAGCGGATCTACTATTCGATCGGTGGCGGTTTTGTCGTCTCCGAGGAGGAATTGCAGCGGCTGAAGACACGCGGCCACGAAGCGGCGTCCGGCAAGGCCGTGCCTTATCCGTTCAAGAGCGCGGACGAAATGCTGGCGATGGCGGTCGCCAGCGGACTGTCGATCGCTGAAATGAAGCGGGTCAACGAGGAGACGCGGCAATCGCGCGAAGAACTGGACGCTGGCCTCGACCGGATCTGGGACGCGATGAAAAGCTGCATCGATCGCGGCCTGTCGCAGGAAGGCATCATGCCCGGCGGGCTGAAGGTGCGCCGGCGCGCGCGCCAACTCTATGAGAAATTGCAGGAAGACTGGCGCAAGAACCGGCCGAACCCGTTGCTGGCGAATGACTGGCTATCGATCTATGCGATGGCGGTGAACGAGGAGAATGCCGCCGGCGGGCGGGTCGTGACCGCTCCGACCAACGGCGCGGCCGGCACCTTGCCTGCGGTGCTTCGCTATTGGCTGCATTTCCACGACGATGCCGACCAGGCCAGTATCCGCGATTTCCTGCTGACGGCAGCCGCGATCGGCGGAATCATCAAGACCAACGCCTCCATCTCAGGCGCAGAAGTCGGCTGCCAGGGCGAAGTTGGCTCTGCCTCGGCGATGGCGGCGGCCGGCTTGTGCGCCGTGATGGGTGGCACGCCGGAGCAGGTCGAAAATGCGGCAGAGATCGCGCTGGAGCATCATCTTGGCATGACCTGCGACCCGGTCGGCGGGTTGGTGCAGGTGCCATGCATCGAACGTAACGCGCTCGGAGCCGTCAAGGCGGTGACGGCGGCCTCGCTGGCGATCAAGGGCGACGGCAAGCATTTCGTGCCGCTCGACGCCGCCATCGAGACGATGCGGCAGACCGGCATGGACATGAACGAGCGCTACAAGGAAACCAGCCTTGGCGGGCTTGCCGTCAATGTTGTGGAGTGCTGAGCCACACGGGCGCGGTTCACACCGGGCGCGGTTGAAGCGATCCCTGCGCCGGTGGACAAGGACAATTTGCCCGTTGACCGGCGTGCTGCCGGCGCTAAACCTTTGGCCATGGCCCTCAACCTCTTAAAGCTCTGCGTCGGCTGCGACAGTGTCGAAGACCTCGAGGCATGGATCGCATCCGATCTGGAAGAAAGCCGCCGGCTCGGAAAGCCGGTGGAAGATTATCACACGACCCGGATGATGCCGACGCGCGGTTCGGAACTGCTCGATGGCGGCTCGCTTTACTGGGTCATCAAGGCCAACGTCCAGTGCCGCCAAAGACTGCTGGAGATCAGGCCCTATGTGGATAGCGAGGGAATCTCGCGCTGCCGCCTCATACTCGATCCGGTTGTCGTTCGCACGGAATGGCAGCCGCGGCGCGCGTTCCAGGGCTGGCGTTACTTGAAGCAGGCCGATGCTCCGGCCGATCTCGGTGCTGCGGGGTCAGCGCTGATGGAAATGCCGCCGAAGCTGCGACGCGAGCTTGCCGAGCTTGGTCTCCTCTGAAAGCGCAGACGGCTCTTGCAAGCTTGGCCGGCAGGCCACATGTTCTCGGTAAATGGGTAACAGGAAGCCACCGGTCCGGGTCGAGAACAGTGCTGTACCGTCTTCGCAACGGTCGAGCACCCAGGATATCGATGCGTTTGTTCGCCAGGCGCGTGCAGTAGGTGCGGCCAGGCAAGACGGGGCAGGGCGGCTGATCCTTGCGCTCGACGCCACGATGAGCCGTCAGCCGACCTGGGACCTGGCCTGCAGCCTGCAGGCCGAAATGTTCGATGCCGTGCAAAGCGCCTCCTCACTTCAGGTCCAACTCGTCTATTTCCGCGGGCTGGGAGAATGCCGTGCCTCGAAATTCGTCGCCGACACGGCGTCCTTGAAAGCGCTTATGACGCGCATCGAATGCCATGGCGGCTATACCCAGATCGGCAAGGTCCTGTCGCATGCCCTGAAAGAGGTCGAGCGCGGCAAGATCGGCGCCCTTGTCTATATCGGCGACGCCATGGAGGAGGACGTCGACGACCTTGCCGCAAAGGCAGGAACACTCGGGCTGCGCGGCGTGCCGATCTTCGTTTTCCAGGAAGGCCGCGATCCGGTCGCGGAAGCCGCATTCAAGGAACTTGCACGCCTGTCCAGGGGTGCATGGTTCCGTTTCGACCGCAACGCTGCCGCCACCCTGGCGAAGCTCCTGTCTGCGGTTGCGGTATTTGCCACCGGCGGCCTGAAGGCACTGAGCGCGCGGGGCCGGGCCGAAGACCTCCTCATGATCGAGCATTTGCGGGGAGGCGGTAAGGGATGACGGTGCTGCTCGGCGGCCTGGGTGTACTGCTCCTGCTGGTGCTGGCAGGGATGATGCTGTTGCGGGCGGATCCGGTCAAGCTTGCGAGCAACGCGCGCCTGATCGGGCCGATGCTGATGGGCTTGCTTGGCGTCGGGCTTTTGTTTGTCGGGCGGGCGGGGATCGGCGGCATGCTGATCTCGGCGGCCCTGGCCTGGTATACGTCCGGGCAACTGCGCAGGTCGCGGCGAGCGAAGACGCCGGGAAAGCGCTCGACTGTACGAACGGCAGCGCTGGAAATGGAACTCGACCACGACAGTGGCAAGCTGGAAGGACTGGTCCTTGCCGGGCGCCACGTTCAAAAGACACTTGGAGATATGACACTGCCGGAATTGCGGGAGCTCTATATCGATCTTTCCGGTGATCCGGAAAGCCGGCAGTTGCTAGAGACGTATCTTGATGGCCGGTTTCCCGTCTGGCGCGAAGACTTTGATGCGCAGCGTGACGACAGGCAGGGAGTTTCGCCAGGTTCTGGCGCCATGACTGAGGAGGAGGCCTACAAGATCCTTGGTCTTGAAGCGGGGGCTTCCGCGGCGGATATCCGCAAGGCGCACCGCCGCCTGATGCAGCGCCTGCACCCCGATCTCGGAGGGACGTCGTTCCTTGCGGCGCGTATCAACGAAGCCAAGGACATCCTGCTCACCAATCACGACTAGTCTCCTTCGACGCAAAACAAACCGGGAGCTTTTCAACCGGACCTAATTCTGGACGGCGTAGCAGGCGATTTTCTTCTTCTTCAGCGCAGCGCAGGCATCCCAGGCCGCGGATTTGGTTTCAAATCCGCCGAACCGTGCGCGGTGATAGGTCACGCCGCCCTTTTCGAACTGCACGGTGAAGGGCGAAGCATTCGCAAGCACTGCCGGTGCCTGTTTCGCGGCCGTTTCCAGAAATGCTTGCGCTTCGGTCCGGCTTGGGGATGAGGCGACCTGTACGACCCAGCCGGACTTGCTCAGCGAAGCGGTGCTTACCGGGTCAACCTGCTGCTGGGGAGCGATCTTCTGCTCGACTTCGGCCCGCGGGCGCGGTGTCGGATTTGCGTAGGCCTGTATCGGGGCTTCGGTCACGAAAACGGTGTCCTCGACCTCAGCGACCGTCACATCCGCATTCGGGCGTTCATCCGGCGTAGGAGCGTTCTTCTTCGGGAGAAGAAGCTTGTTGAGGGCGTTGAAGGAAGTGCTTCCGGCACTTGCGATCAACGGCTCGCTCTTGCCCCTGGTCGATGCCTTGGGAAGATACTTCTTGATGAGCTCCACCATGTGGTTGTCCCGGCTGGCTCCGCTCGTTCCACCCATCACGACCGCGACGATACGGCGATTGCCGTCCGAGACGGAGGAGGCGAGATTGAAACCGGAGGCACGGGTGTAGCCGGTCTTGATGCCGTCCACGCCCTTCACGCGTCCAAGCAGCCGATTGTGGTTGGGCATGCGGGTGCGGCCGAAGGTGAAGGAACGGGTGGAGAAATAGCTGTAATATTGCGGGTAGTGCTCCCTGAGCGCGATGCCCAGCGTGGCCATGTCGCGAGCGGTGGTGAACTGCCCGGTGTTGGGAAGGCCATGTGCGTTGCGGAATACCGTTCCGTTCATGCCGAGGCTACGCGCCTTGGCCGTCATCAGGCGTGCGAATTGCTCCTGCGAGCCGCCGAGCAACTCGCCCAGTGCCGTGGCGGCATCGTTTGCCGACTTGGTGACGAGGCCATAGATGGCGGTCTCGACGGTGATCGACCCGCCGGCCTTGACGCCGAGCTTCGTGGGCGGCTCCGCGGCTGCCTGTGCGGAAAACGGTACGCGCGTTTCCTTGGTGATCTTGCCGCGCGACAGTGCCTCGAACGTCAGGTAGAGCGTCATCATCTTGGTCAGCGAGGCGGGATAGCGCCGCGAGTCCGCATTGGAGGAAAACAGCGTCTTGCCTGTGTTCGCATCGACCACGATCGCGGCATATTTGGAATTCGCCGCAGATGATCCCGTAGCGGCAATACTCATGGCCACCGCGATCATGCCGGCGACCATGGTTTTTGCGAATATCTTGCCAAGGAAAATGCCTGCTAACGCCTGACGCACCGGTACACCCTTTGAGATTTTTGTTCCGTTCGAGGCGGCAAAGGCACCAGCCTCACATCCCCCGACACTAGGCCCACCCCGTTACCAATCCGTTTATGGTAACCAGGTCGTTCACTTTTTTATTCGACCTTTAGAATGAATTTAGATTTTGAAGGCGGCGTGCTCCGCTTCCTCTAGGTCATTTGTCGGTTGACTTTTTGTGCACCGCACAATAGGTAGATGCATCGCACAAATACGTACCGCGACCATCCAGACGTCGAAAGGGAAATGCGCAGATGCTGCAATCATTCGAGAATGCGAGCAAATTCAACAAGGAGTTCATCGACACCAGCCTGAAGAGCTTTGCTTCTGTGTCGAAGAGCGCCCAGGCCATTGCGGTGGAAACCACCGAATACACCAAGAAGTCCTTCGAATCCGGCACCGCTGCTCTGGAGAAGGATCTTTCGGCCGGTTCCCTCGAGAAGGCAATTGAGAACCAGACCGATTATGCAAAGAAGTCCTACGAAGGCTTCGTGGCGGAAGCGACCAAGCTCGGCGAGCTCTATGCCGATCTGGCCAAGGAAGCCTACACGCCTTTCGAATCGGTCATCGCCAAGTCGAAGTAATTTTCTGGACTATCGATTCCGAGCCTTGCGGCTCGTTCGAAACCCGGTTGCCCACGCAACCGGGTTTTTTAATGTGCCCGAACCCTCGCGCGCGTTCACGATTAACGGAAATCGGCGGGCGCCTGCCGTACCGGATATTGTCAGCGGACAAGAAGGGCTTAAAATCCAACAGCGATTACCTACATTCGAGCTTCGGGTGAGGATCCGACGAAAGGCATGGTGTTAGTGACGAAAGGCGGGGAAGCCACGAAAATGCGAGTGGCACGCATGCAGAACGGCGCAGGTCGGGACAATGGTCCCGGCCGGGGCACTGCCGTCATTACACGAACCAAGACAAGGACGAAGAAGCCAAGTCTTTATCGGGTCCTGATCCTAAATGACGACTACACGCCGATGGAATTCGTCATCCATATTTTGGAACGCTTTTTCCAGAAGGATCGCGAGACGGCAACCCGCATCATGTTGCATGTTCACAATCACGGCGTGGGCGAATGCGGGGTCTATACATTCGAGGTGGCCGAGACCAAAGTGTCTCAGGTCATGGATTTCGCCCGCCAGAATCAACATCCGCTGCAATGCGTGATGGAGAAGAAATGAGGTTTTGAATGCCGGCTTTCTCCCAGGGCCTGGAAAAGGCGCTTCATCAGGCGTTGACGTTTGCCAATGAGCGCCACCACGAATACGCGACGCTCGAACACCTTCTGCTCGCGCTCATCGACGATGCGGAGGCCGCCGCCGTCATGCGTGCCTGCAATGTCGATCTGGATGACCTGAGGCACACCGTCCTCACCTATATCGATACCGAACTCGACAATCTGGTCACCGGCTATGACGAGGATTCCAAGCCGACCGCCGGATTCCAGCGGGTCATCCAGCGCGCGGTGATCCATGTCCAGTCCTCGGGACGGGACGAGGTTTCGGGCGCCAATGTGCTCGTCGCCATCTTCGCCGAGCGCGAGAGCCATGCCGCCTATTTCCTGCAGGAACAGCAGATGACCCGCTACGATGCGGTCAACTACATCTCGCATGGAATCGCCAAGCGACCGGGTTCCGGTGAATCCAGGACGCCGCGCGGCGCCGAAGACGAACAGTCAGGCGCTCAGGGCAGCGGGGATTCGTCAGAGGAAAACGGCAAGAAGAAGCAACAGGACGCGCTCTCCGCCTATTGCATCGATCTCAACAAGAAGGCACGGGCGGGCAAGATTGATCCGTTGATCGGGCGCGAGTCCGAGATCAATCGAACCATCCAGGTGCTCTGCCGCCGTTCCAAGAACAACCCGCTTTATGTGGGCGATCCGGGCGTCGGCAAGACGGCGATTGCCGAGGGTCTGGCCCAGCGCATTGTCGAAGGCGATGTGCCGGAAGTGCTGGCGGATGCCACGATCTTCGCACTCG
>JBARWP010000319.1:0-1758 GCA_049646905.1 Pseudaminobacter sp.
CGGCTCTGCTTTACTGCGCAACCCATGTGGCGAAGCGGGCAGACAGCTCCTCGTTGTTGTCGATCCAGAAATCGGCATCGAAGCGGATGCTGCTTTTCAGGTTCTCCGGCGCGGAAGGCAGTTGCGCCAACGCCTCGGGGCTCAGTTGTTCCATGGCCTTGGCGTTGCTGACGCCGTAAGGGATCGCCTGCGCGAAGACGGCCTGCGGCTCCGGCTTCATCATGTATTCCACGAGATCGACCGCCTGCTCGAGATTTGGCGTTCCCTTCATGATCGCCCAGAATTCCCAGGAATTGATCTGTCCGTCCCACACCACGGGGAAGTTCTTCCCTTCCTTCTGCGCGGCGGCAACCCGTCCGTTATAGGCCGTGGTCATGACCACATCGCCGGAGGACAGCCACTCCTGGGGCTGGGCGCCGCTTTCCCACCATTGAATATGGGACTTCAGCTCGTCCAGCTTGGCAAAGGCGCGATCCTGCCCCTCCTTGGTGGCGAGCGTCTTGTAGACGTCGGACGGCGCAACGCCATCGGCCATCAGCGCCACCTCCAGGGTCAGCTTCGCCGTCTTGCGCAGACCCCGCTTGCCCGGCCACTTCTCGACATTCCAGAAGTCCGCCCAGTTTTGGGGGCCTTCCTTGATCTTGTCGGCGTCATAGGTGAGGACATTGGCCCAGCTGAGGGCGCCCACGGCGCACTCCTTGAACAGCGAGGGATCGACGTTCTCGGCATTGGGGTGGGTTTTCCAGTCGATGTCTTCCAGGAGGCCGGATTCGCATGCGACGGTGACTTCGTCGTCCTCCATCTGCATGACGTCCCAGGTGACGTTTCCGGCATCGACCATCGCCTTTTGCTTGGCCAGCCCGCCATTGGTCGTGTCTTCCAGGACGGTGATGCCTTTTTCCGCCGCATACGGCGCGAAATAAGCCTTGCGGAACGCATCCTGTATCGCTCCGCCGAAACCGACGGCCGTCAGATCGCGTGCAAGAGCCGTACCGGAAAAGCCGACCAAGGCGGCAAGCGCCAGCCCCTGCATGATCCTGTTTGATATCTTCATTTTCTCTCCTCCTGTTGTGTCGTTACGCGGCTATGTGAAGTCTTTCCAAGCGGGCACCTTCCGCCCCTCAGACGAGCATTCGAAACGGGTTCTCGGCCAGTTCCTTGAACGTGGCGAGCCATTGCGCTCCGAGCGCGCCGTCTATCGCCCGGTGATCGAGCGAGAGCGTGCAGGTCATCATTTCGGCCATCGCGGGCTGGCGGTCCTGCACGATCATGCGCGGCTCGATCGCGCCGACCGCGAGAATGGCTGCCTGCGGCGGATTGAGGATCGCGGCGAAATCGCGCACGCCGTACATGCCCAGATTGCTGATGGTGAACGAGCCGCCCTGATATTCGTCCGGGCCGAGCGTGCCGGCGCGCGCCCGCCTCGCCAGATCGCCGATCTCCGCCGAAATGGTGGACAGGGACTTTTTGTCCGCCTGCGTCACGATCGGCGTGAGCAGGCCGCTTTCGGTGGCGACCGCCACCGAGATGTCGACTTGGTGCCACCGCAAGAGCGCATCCTCGGTCCAGCTCACATTGCAGGCGGGCAGTGTCGCGAGCGCGCACGCGGCTGCCTTGACCACCATGTCGTTGACGCTGATGCGGGCATCGGCATGCCGGGCGGCGTTGATCTCTTGGCGCAGCGCGATCAAGGCATCCATCTTGCAATCCGCGCTCAGGTAGAAATGCGGGACGCTCTGCTTGGAAGCCGTCAGGCGG
>JBARWP010000320.1:0-3700 GCA_049646905.1 Pseudaminobacter sp.
AAGCCGGAGCGCAGCGCGCCGAGATCGCGCGGACCACCCCGGTTGAGCGCCAGCCGGGTCAGCGCACGCGGCATATCGGCCACGCCCTTGAGACAGGCACGCAGGGCTTCGCCAAGTTGCCGCTCAGCGAGGAAGAAGGCAACCGAATCGAGCCGTCGGTTGATCGGCTTGGGCTCAGTCAGCGGCGACATCAGCCTGTCGGCCAGCAAGCGTGCGCCTGCGCCCGTCACCGTGCGGTCGATGGCGCCGAACAGCGAACCGTCGCGGCCGCCATCCGTGCTCCGCAACAGCTCCAGATTGGTGCGCGTCGCCGGATCGATGAACAGCGTCGTGCCGGCCTGCTCGCGCTCGGGCCGCGACAAGGGCGGCCGCTCGGCCTTCTGCGTCTTTTCGACATAGGCGATGATGCCCGAGATCGCGGAGAGTTCAGCGCGCGAGAACGTGCCGAAACTGTCGGGCGTCGCCACGTCGAAAAAGCGGGCGATGCGGGAAGGCGCCGAAGCCGAATCGAACAGGCTCGGCGGCTGCGGACCGGCCACATGGCCGATGAGATCGAAGACCGGCTTCAGGTCCTCGTCGCGGAACACCGGCTCGGCCAGGATCAGTTCGCGCGGATCGACGCGGAAGATATCGGCGAGCAGATTGTCGGCGCTGGTCTCGGCCACCCGGAAAATGCCGGTCGAAAGCTCGATCCAGGCCAGCGCATAACTTGTCTGGTTCCCTGTCGCGCTGACGCGCTCCCCGCCTCTTGTGTCCGCACCGCCCCTGACCCGGCCCAGCGCCATCAGGAAATTCGATTCCGACGGCGCCAGCAGTTTTTCCTCGGTGATGGTACCCGGCGTGACCAGCCGGATGACATCGCGCTTCACCACCGATTTCGAACCGCGCTTCCGGGCCTCGGCCGGGTCCTCGATCTGCTCGCAGACGGCAACGCGATGGCCAAGCGCAATCAGCTTCTGCAGGTAGTCGTCGGCGGCATGGACCGGCACGCCGCACATCGGGATGTCATGGCCCTGGTGCTTGCCGCGCTTGGTCAGCACGATGCCCAATGCGCGCGAGGCGACCTCGGCATCGTCGAAGAACAGCTCGTAGAAATCGCCCATGCGATAGAACAGCAGCGAATCCGGGTTCGCCGCCTTGATCTCGATATACTGCTCCATCATCGGCGTCGCGGCTGCGGGCGCCTGCGCCGGGGAGCTGTTGTCGATGCGGATCGGCGTTTCGTCGTTCACTATCGCTTCCAAAAAAGAGCTTCTTCCTGATTGGCGATTTACAGCGCCGGAGTGTAGCCTTAATTCCGAACATTCCACAAAAACAGACCGCATCACGCGAGGGGGACGGCAAAAGCATGGCATCGGGCAGCAAATCAGAGGCTCTGGGCCCTTCGGTGAGCAACCAGGAGGCTTTGGAATTCCACGCCATGGGGCGGCCGGGCAAGCTGGAGATCAACCCGACCAAGCCGATGGCCACGCAACGCGACCTGTCGCTCGCCTATTCGCCCGGGGTTGCGGCACCGGTGCTCGCCATCGCCGACGATGAAAGCCGCGCCTTCGACTACACCACACGCGGCAACATGGTCGCCGTCATCACCAACGGCACCTCGATCCTCGGGCTCGGCAATCTCGGCGCGCTGGCCTCCAAGCCGGTGATGGAAGGCAAGGCGGTACTGTTCAAGCGCTTCGCCGACGTCGATTCCATCGACCTCGAAGTCGATACCGAGAATGTCGACGAATTCGTCAATTGCGTGCGCTTCCTCGGCCCGTCCTTCGGCGGCATCAATCTGGAGGACATCAAGGCGCCGGAATGCTTCATCCTCGAGCAGCGCCTGCGCGAACTGATGGACATCCCGGTCTTCCATGACGACCAGCACGGAACGGCGATCATCGCCGCCGCCGGCCTGATCAACGCGCTGGAGATCACCGGCCGTGACATGAAGACGACACGGCTGGTGTGCAACGGTGCCGGCTCGGCCGGCATCGCCTGCATCGAGTTGGTGAAGGCGATGGGCTTTTCGCCCGACAACATCATCCTGTGCGACACCAAGGGCGTGGTCTATCAGGGCCGCACCGAAGGCATGAACCAGTGGAAATCGGCCCATGCCGTCAAGACCGACAGGCGGACGCTGGCCGAGGCGATGGACGGTGCCGACGTCTTCTTCGGCGTCTCGGCCAAGGGGGCGCTGACGCCGGCCATGGTGCAGTCGATGGCGAAGAACCCGATCATCTTCGCCATGGCCAATCCCGATCCGGAGATCACGCCCGAGGAAGTCGCCGATATCCGCACCGACGCCATCATGGCGACCGGCCGGTCGGACTATCCCAACCAGGTCAACAATGTGCTGGGCTTCCCCTACATCTTCCGCGGCGCGTTAGACGTACGCGCGACCACCATCAACGATGAAATGAAGATCGCCGCCGCCCAGGCGCTGGCAGCCCTTGCCCGGCAGGACGTGCCCGACGACGTCGCCGCCGCCTATCGCGGCAGCCGGCCGAAATTCGGGCCCAACTACATCATCCCGGTGCCGTTCGATCCGCGCCTGATCGCCGCCGTCCCGCTCGCCGTCGCCAAGGCGGCGATGGAGTCGGGCGTTGCCCGCAGGCCGATCCTCGACCTCGGCAAATACGCCAACGAATTGTCGGCCCGCCGCGACCCGATCGCCTCGACGCTGCAGCGCATCTATGACCGCGTGCGCCGCCAGCCCAAGCGGGTGGTGTTCGCCGAAGGCGAGGAAGAGCAGGTGATGCGGGCGGCCGTGTCCTATGCCAGTCAGGAACTCGGCACGGCGATCCTCGTGGGGCGCGACGACATCATCAAGGAAAACGCCCGCAATGCCGGCATCGACATAAACAAGCCCGGCATCGAGATCATCAATGCCAGGCTCTCACGCCGCAATGCGATCTATGCCGACTATCTCTACGAGCGGCTGCAGCGCAAGGGCTTCCTGTTCCGCGACTGCCAGCGGCTGATCAACACCGACCGCAACCATTTCGCCGCGACCATGGTGGCGCTCGGCGATGCCGACGCTGTCGTCACCGGCGTGACGCGCAACTATTCGACCGTGCTGGAAGATGTCCGCCGGGTGATCGATGCCAGGCCCGGGCACAGCGTCATCGGCGTCTCCATCGCGCTATGCCGCGGCCGCACGGTGATCATCGCCGACACCGCCGTGCACGACATGCCCGATGCCGTCGAGATCGCCGATATCGCCGAGGAAGTGGCCGGTTTCGCACGCCGCATGGGCTATGAGCCGCGCGTCGCCATGCTTGCCTATTCCACCTTCGGCCATCCGGCCGGCGAGCGCTCCGAACGCATCCAGGAGGCGGTGAAGATATTGGACAAGCGCCGCGTCGATTTCGAATATGACGGCGAGATGGCGGCCGATGTGGCGCTCAATCCGCGCATCATGCAGCAATATCCGTTCTGCCGCCTCTCGGGTCCGGCCAATGTGCTGGTGATGCCGGCCTATCACTCGGCGTCGATCTCGACCAAGCTCCTGCAGGAACTCGGCGGCTCGACCGTCATAGGCCCGCTGCTGGTCGGCCTCAACAAGCCGGTGCAGATCGTTCCGCTCAACTCGAAGGACAGCGACATCGTCAATATGGCGGTGATCGCCGCCTACAGCGCCGACGCCTGAGTATCGGGAACTACAGCAACCCCGCCTGCTCGGCCGCCTGGCGCAGGCTCTCGCGCGGGCGCGGGC
>JBARWP010000321.1:0-2111 GCA_049646905.1 Pseudaminobacter sp.
GTTCTGCCCGACACGCTGCGGCGGTTTGTGGTCGACGAGAACTGGATTGCCGGCAGCATCGCGACTACACTGGGACTGAAGTTCGTCAAGGTGTCGACCTCATCGACTGTCATTCGGGTTGGACGGGCGCGATTCGGCCCCTATGCGTGCGAGTTGTTCGTCGGGCGCCGTCTGTCCGAGAAAGACCGATTCGAAGATGCCAAACGGATTGTTGCAGGGCAGACTGGATCGGCGCCGGCAATCATCCTGACGTCGACAGCGATCGATTTGATCCCCGGTGAAGCACCACCACGCTGCGCCCTCATTCCGCTCGATAAGGTATTGCAGGTCTCCGCCAGCACGATCTCGATCGACGAAGGACCTATCTATGCGGCTCTCCGGGGGACGGACCATCGCTTCCGGAGCGATGGTATCGGCTTCGTCTTCAGTCCGGGGTTTCGCTCGGCGGTCGTCGGGGATCAGGAATATACATTCACCGACAAGCAAGCGCTCGCGGTGGAAGCGCTCCATGAAGCGCGGAAAAGCGGCCTCTCCCGTCTTCATCAAACCGAAATTCAAGGCGCGGCCAGTACAAATCAACGTGTCGGACAGTTGTTTGCGGGTCATCCGGCCTATGGATCGGTCATCAAGTACGACGGTGCCGGGTACTACTGGCTCGACCTGTAGCCCCAGGCTGTGTGCCAGACGTATTTCGAGTCCCAGCGAATTCGCACAGCTCTTCGCACACTGACCGAACCAAGAATCCCACAGGGCATGCGCCATCCTTCGCGTGACTTCGACACGCTTTGGTTGGCCCCATGGACATCAGGCATCTCAATCAAGTTCAACTCGCCCGGCGCTGGAGCCTCAGTCCCCGCACGTTAGAGCGCTGGCGGTGGCTCCATCAGGGCCCGCAATATCTGAAGATCGGCGGGCGCATCGTCTATCGGCTCGATGACATCGAAGCCTACGAGGCCGCGCAGGTCCACGCTCCGACCGCGAACCCGGCCGGCGCGTCTGTCACCAACCGCGCGTGAGTGTCGTCCGCAGATGACGGCGCTGTTGGACCCCACCAACCAGATCGCTCCCGACCTGGCGTCGATCGAGGCCTTCGCGAAGGTCCTGTTCGACTATTGCGAGGGCTGGGTCGCCGTGCGCGAGTTCCCCGAAAAGGGCAACGCCGGCCAGGCGCCCCGCACGCCGTTCTTTCGGGCCGATGCAAATCTTGCCCGAAGCATTGCGAGCGAGGCACAGCGCGCCGCGGCGAGTGGTCTCGCGCTCTACGTCGTGCCCGGCACCGTGTCCGCTCAGGGCAAGGCCAAGGCCGACGACGTCGTGGCGATGCAGACTGTGCTGATCGATCTCGACCAGGGCGATGTCCGGACCAAGCGCGATCATCTTTCCGAGCATCTCGGGCCGCCGTCCCTCGAGGTCATTTCAGGCGGCATCACCGAGGAAGGGCAAGAGCGGCTCCATCTCTATTGGAAGCTGACCGAGCCGGCCGTCGGCACCGACGTGGCGGCCGTCTGCAAGCTCCGGTCCCTGATCGCGGCCAAGGTGGGAGGCGATCCGTCGTTTGGTTCCGCGCATCAGCCGATCCGGGTCGTGGGCTCGATCTATCGCAAGGGCGGTGTCGAGCGCCTGGTCACCGTTCGGGCCCAGCGAGCGCTGGAATACGACCTCAGTGAACTTGCCGAGAAGGCCGAAGCCCTGCCCGACATCGCGGGTGGCACGGTCTCGACAGCGGCGGCGGGCGGTGCGGCCAAGGAACCCACCGCCAAGCTGTTTGCGAAGCGCGTCCATGAAGGAGGCATCGACGGCATCACGCGCTTCGACGCGCTGAGCCGCGTCATCGGATACTGGATTCACCGCTGCGGCGAAGGGCATGTCTCACGCGAGCAGGCCTGGGAGGAGATCGTCTCCTACAACGACGCCTGCATCGTTCCCCCGTGGCCGATGGACCGTCTTCGGCACGAGACAAAGCGCCTCTGGCAGCGCGACAGCGAGCGCAGGGACAAGGCGGGAGGCGGCACGGCGGAATTCACCGAGGATGCGCTCGCGCTCGGGTTCACGCAACGCCATGGCGAGGATTGGCGATATGTCGCCGCCTGGGGCCAATGGTTCGTCTGGAC